>DATDVK010000062.1:0-6556 GCA_035290085.1 Candidatus Peribacteraceae bacterium | reverse complement strand
ACAAGCGTTCGCTGCGGGAGGAGAATGCTGCGCATGGTAATGATGTTTCTCTTGAGAGCCATGATCTCGCGGAGGAGATTCACATGCTCCTCGCTCTCGAAGAGACGGTCTTCAATTTCACGGAGCTGCCTGGTAATGGTGTCCACCAGCGGGAACACATCATCAAAAAACTTGCTCATGAGCTCGTAGAGCAGAAAACCCGTACCATACTGGAGATACTCCCCCTTCATCTCCTCCGACTTATTCACCTCCTCCCAGAGACGATCGATGATGGGGAGATTCCCCTTGTGGAGGGTGGCAATGAAGTGCTGCCCCAAAAAGATATTCACCTCCTCTTTGAAAATACGCCCTGTACGCTGCTGCAGGTACGGGATGTGGAACACGAGGAAAATGTAGTCGTCGTACTCCTCGACTTTTGGCCGCTCATGAAGACTCAGGCAGTCCTCAATATCAAGTTCATGAAACCCGTACTTCTTCTGCAACTCAAGAAGGTCCTTCTCAGAAGGATTGCTGTCGTCATACCATGTAATGTCCTTGTAGGTGAGAGAGCGCATCGCAAAGCGGGGACGGATGTTCTACCAATTCCACGGCGGACACATTGAAGCCCCTCCCCAGAAAGTGCGCAAGCGGTTCGTGGGATTTTCGCTGTACGGGAGCGCAAAAGACAACACTGGTACTCGGGGACCCGTACTCCTCTCCTTTTATCTCCTCTTCTTTTTCCTCGGCAGATACTTCTGACGCGGATCGTCGATACTCTCTGCGGGGAGCTTCTCGTAATGGCGCGCGCGGAACAAGCGCACCTGCACATACAAGTAGAATGCAAATGCACATGCCCAGAGAACCCACCAGAAGCGCATGGAAACATAACTGATGTCTTCCGCACGGGACACGGCGAGCACGAGGCCAACAATGCCAAACCAGAGCGCCGCACCTGCCCACGAACGGCTGAGCTTACGCGTCACGGGATTTTGCTGCCTTCTCCGCCAGTGACGAATGCCGAAGGAAGCGACAATGCACAGGGAGCAGAGCAGGAGCAGGATCTGCAACTTGA
Source organism: Candidatus Peribacteraceae bacterium (assembly GCA_035290085.1). Lineage (GTDB taxonomy): Bacteria > Patescibacteriota > Gracilibacteria > Peribacterales > Peribacteraceae > GWB1-54-5. The sequence continues at coordinate 5,505 of DATDVK010000062.1, read as the reverse complement.
TGTTGTCATATCCCACAATGGGCGGTCGTGGCCAGAAGACGTAGGAGAAGAAGGACATCGGAGGAAATCGTAAATGAAAAACGGGCTGGAGAAAAATGAAAAAGGAGAATATTCACCGGGCACCCTCAGACAAGACCGTATTTTCCGCTCCCAACGGTCAATTTTTCTTCTGCTCCTTTTTCTCCTTCTCCCACCCAATCTTGTTTTTCTGGAGAAGACTGCGGAGCATCTTTTCCACCTCGCGTTCCTTGATGGTGCGCGCCGGCCGGATGAGAAGGTAGAGGAAAAATCCCACCACCGGAAGGAAGGCGACCAGGATGATGCACAGGAACATGTACAGGAATGAATCGGTGCGCAGGAGGATATCGCGCGTGACGAAGAACACGAGGAATATGACGATTGTTCCAAGAAGGAGCATGCCCATCTGCAAGAGACGAAGTGTCGGATCATCCGCGAGAAAGAGGAACCAGGGCTCGAGGAGTGTCTGCAAAGAGAGAGTCATATTAGAGATGCGGGTATTTACGTCGGTGCACTACAACGTACACGACCGTGGCGAGGAGCGCCAGCACGGAGAGGAACTGGCTGAAGCGCAACTCGAACGTGGGGAGCCGAACCCAGGACCGGCCGACGAGGTATCCCCCGAACACAATGAGCAGAAACGTCTGATACACATACAGAGAAACTTTGGAGAGTGAAAGTTCAATGGCAACAAACACCCCGAGACTCACGAACATGCAGACAAGCACCACAAAATCGAGCTGGGTCGCAAACACCGGAATGCTGAAGTCCCCCCGGAAGTACTCAAAGAAAAAGGTGACAATGGCAGCAAAGAAAATGCCGAAGAGCGTTTCTGCACCTGCCCGCGTGGACTTCTTGCGGATGATGAGAAGGAGGAAAGTGAGAAAGAGGAATGTTACCGCATAGTACAACTGCACAGGATGGACCGGAACAACGTACCGGACCCCGATTGCATCGTAGGTAACCCCCCAGAACACATCCGTCGGCTTGCCGTACGCCTGTCCTGCGAAGAACTTCCCAAGCCAGTCAAACGAGAGCCCAAATGCCGCTGCAGGCAGGAGCACATCGAGCCACTGCAGGAATGTCGCACGCTGCGTGCGCGTGGCCCAGTACAGCACAATACCGATGCCGATGACACCACCGAGATAACTGAATCCCCCATCCCATACAATGAACAGACGCAGAGGATCTTTGAGATAGACACGGTAATTCGCGAGCACCGCAATGAGCCGCCCAGAGAGGAGGAATGCACAGATGTAGTACCATGCGCGTTCCTGCATGTGCGAGAAGGAAAGATTCGCACTCTGTGCGAGACGCAGGAAGAACTCTGTAGAAAGCCAGATGCCTATGAGAAGAAAAATGAGTCGCGTCCAGATGAAGAACGGGCCGATGGTCATCGCCTCGTACATAGCGGGAGACAGAGTAGCAGATAGCGGGGACAAGGGGACAGTAGTAAGGGGTAAGGGAAAGCCTCAATGTTCCCAGCTTCAAATACCTAAGGACGCAAATCCCTTATCTCTTACTTCGTATCCCGTACCCCTTCTATACTACTGGCATCATGATTTACCTCGACTACGCCGCTACAACGCCGCTCGATCCCCGGGTACTTGCCACCATGCTCCCGCACCTCAGAAACACGTGGGGCAACCCTTCCTCCCCTCATACAAAGGGGCGGGAAGCACGCAGCGCCATCGATGGCGCACGGCGGACGATTGCGGAGCTCCTTTCTGTCCTCCCGCAGGAAGTGGTCTTCGTGAGCAACGGGAGCGAGGGAAACTCGCTCGCACTCTTCGGCACCTGTGAACAGTGGATGGAAACACACGGAAAACCCGGCCACCTGATCACCGCAAGCGTGGAACACAGCTGCTCCCTCAAGGCGGCAGATAAACTCGAGTTGAAAGGATGGCGTGTCACCCGGCTGCCGGTGGACAGCTACGGCAGACTGAATCCAGACGACCTCAAAGCGGCACTCACACAAAACACCGCTCTCGTGAGTATTCAGTGGGCGAACAATGAAGTGGGTACAGTCCAGCCCATCGAAGAGATGGCTGCTGCATGCAAAGAAGCGGCTGTACCATTCCACTGCGATGCCGTGCAGGGCATCGGGCTCCTCCCGGTGCTCTCTCCCGTTCCGGACATGATGACCATCGCAGCACACAAATTCTACGGCCCCAAGGGGATCGGGGCTTTAATCGTTCGGGAAGCAGTGCACATCATGCCCCAAGTGATGGGTGGAGGGCAGGAATTTGGCATGAGAGCCGGCACGGAGAATACGCCGGGAACCGTAGGGATGGCAAAAGCACTGGAACTTGCGCTCCATGACAGAGAGGAAACAACCAACAGAATACGGCCACTCCGTGATCACCTGGTCGCAAGCATCCTCCGTTCCATCAAAGACACGTCACTGAACGGCCACCCCGAGCACCGTCTCCCCAACTTCGCAAACATCCGGTTTGCCGGGAGGAGTGCAGAAAACATCGTGATTAAGATGGATATGGAAGGCATTTGCATCTCCAGCGGAGCCGCCTGCCTCACGGGAGCGAGCAGGCCGAGCCACGTGCTTGAGGCCATGGGGAGATCGGCGGATGAAGCACTGCAGAACATCCGGCTCTCGCTCGGAAAGGACACAACGAGAGAGGAAATTGATACAGCAATCGCCGCATTGCAGAGGAGTATAAAAAGCTGATCCAGAACCTTGTATGCCCCTCCCGGAGACGATAGTATGTGTACAGTGGGTGATTGACTTTTTATAGAAATAGTATTAAATAGTAGAGATTGCTCCTTCGCCCTTCAACAGCACTCAGGGTGAACGAGGAGGCTCCTTCACAGCACAGCATGCTTTTTCCCCATCCACCCTTGTTTCGCACTTCAGTGCGAGAACATGGGAGGCCGCGCGCTCAAGTTTGGAGCTTGGCGCGAGTGACGGCCTTCTGTTTCTTAAAGTTCCCCACTGGTCCTTCCGTCTGGAAGGCGCGGAACAAGGATCCGTGGGGAAAGCGCAGCAAACAAGGAGGTTTGCATGAAGGTCAAGTCCGGTCACCTGCTGATTTTCGCGCTGGTTGTACTCAGCATCATGTGGGTCGAAACCCACTACACTGATGTGCAGCCGCTCATCAAACAGGCCATCCGGCCTGAAGCGCGGACGCAGCAGGTCCAACCCCTGATGCCATCGCCTGAGTCGTTCTACCCGAGTCGGCCCACTTCTCATCAACCGCCGACCCGGTACGAGAGTGACTGCTGGTGGAAGTACGCTGAAGACACCGCTGACCAAACCGTGGACTTGTCCCGGTTCAAGGCAGTGACAGAGGCGGACGGTACACCACGGCTGCTCGAGTTGCCGGTCTATCGGGTCGATGCCCTGGCGCCTCGCGCCCCGGCATCTGTCGAATTCATCGACACGAACGGCAACCGGTGGCAACTTGTCTTCGGAACTGCGGCCCTGCAGAAAGAAGGGCCTCTCACCGGAGAGATCATCCGAAAGGGCGGCAACACGTACTTCGTCCAGATGAATGAGAAACGCACCGTCTGCAACGGTGAGTGGCTCCTCGTGGGACAGAAGTAGCCGCCCTCGTATCAACACGGCCTGGAGCAGGAGACTCCTGCCGGATCCAAAAAAGACTGTTGTCCTACAACAGTCAAACGGATCGGCAGCCCCTCTATTGCCTCCTCCTAGCCACATGAGACGTGGAAACAGTTTGCTGTTTGCCTTCCCCACGTCTTTTATCGTGCGCTACTTTCTTGCATATGCCGCCCGCGCCTGGAGCACCACCATCTGCGCCTCCTGCGCGCTCCCCCATCCCAGCACCGCAGCCTGCGATCCGTCCAAGTCCGTGAACGTGCGGAAGAACCCAGCCACTTCCTCGCGCATGTCGAGTGGGAGATCACTCAGATCCTTGATGTCGTTGAAGCTCGGATCCAGCGCGGGAAGTGCGATCACTTTGTCGTCGTGCTGCTCCGGTGCTATCTTCATCCGGATGAGACCGATGGGGCGGGCCTGCATCAGCACGCCGGGGAAGGTAGGTAACTGACCGACAATAATCACCTCCAGCGGCTCGCCATCTCCCGAGAGGGAATAGGGAACGACGCCGTACTCCCCGGGGAACTGCACGTTCGGCGGGAGTGCTCTCTCATACTGCACGCCGCCGGTTTTTTCATCGTATTTGTACTTAATGCCCGACCCCCGCGGAATTTCCACGATGGTGTCCACCCAGGACACGGCAAGATTCTGCGTACCCACGGCACTGAGCACACTCCGGAGCGGCCCGAGGGGGGCTTCCGTTTCCTCCGTTGCAGACAGGGGGGACGGCCGGCCGCCGGAGAAGTAGACGAACACGGCAACGGACGCCGCGAAGGAGAGAGCAATGATGACACGGTGCGAAGTCTTCATAGATCAGCCAATGGAATGAGTGAGAGAACGCTGTGAAATATCCAGAGCGGTCTTGATGATGAATTCTGCAAGCGACATCTCCACCTGCTGCTTCGTCTTCACATTACGGACAGCAACCCCATCGCATTCCTTCTCCTTGTCACCAAGAACCAGCAGGTACGGAATACGCTGCTGCTCGCCGAAACGAATACGCTTCCCCAGTGATTCGGCCGCATCCAGGAATGCCACACGCATCCCCTTCTCCCTGAGCTTCGCTTCCACGCCACGCGCACATTCCTCATGGGCCGCAGCAACCGGGAGCAGAGCCACCTGCACCGGCGCGAGCCACAGCGGGAAATGCCCTGCGAAGTGCTCGATGAGGAAACCGATGAAGCGCTCATGCGTGCCGAGCGGCGCCCGGTGAATGCAGAGCGGGATCTTCTCGCTGCCGTCGGCATCCGTGTAGGTAAGTCCCACCTTTCCCGGGATGTCGAAGTCCACCTGATTGGTGGCGAGCGTGAATTCGCGGCCAATGGCACTCCAGACTTCCACATCGATCTTCGGCCCGTAGAACGCCGCTTCATCATCCACCTCCGTACAGGCACACCCCGTCTTCTTCATGGCATTGCGAACCATCTCCTCCGTCTTCACCCACAGTTCCGGCGCATCAACATACTTCTTGCCCAGTCCTTTGGGATTGTGGAGTGAGAGCCGCATGACGTACTTCTCGATGCCGAAGATTTTGAAGTACTTGAGATACATATTGGCAACGGCGATGAACTCCTCCTCAAACTGCTGTTGGGTGCAGTAGATGTGCGCATCATTCATGCTAAGTGACCGCACGCGCATGAGCCCGAAGAGCGCCCCGCTGTCCTCGTACCGGTAGCAGTGCCCGTACTCCGCCAGGCGCATGGGAAGATCGCGGTAGCTCCGGGGCCGGCTCGCGAAGATCTGATGGTGGTGCGGGCAGTTCATGGGCTTGAGGTAGTACTCATCTTCTCCTTCCAACTGCATCGGAGGGAACATCGACTCCCTGTAGTGCGCAAGATGCCCCGTCTGCTCGTAGAGTTTTCCCTTGGCAATGTGCGGCGTGCGCACCCGCAGGTACCCGCCTGCTTCCT
>DATDVK010000061.1:0-12648 GCA_035290085.1 Candidatus Peribacteraceae bacterium | reverse complement strand
ATTGTCCTCTAAGTCAGCCACGATGTTATCCACCGCCGTCATGGCAGTGAGCATGCTGTGATCCTGATTGTTGTAACGGTGCATGCCATTGCGCCCCACAAGGAAGAGATTGGGAATAGTGAGAGTAAACTCGCGGATCTTCTCTAACTCATCATACGTACCAAAATATGCGGGATACGCCTTCGGCATGCGGAGCACGCAGGCATCTAAAACATCCTCTTTTTGCATAAACCCGATCTTTCCCACTTCGGAAATACCAAGTTCAATCATCTTCGCCTCGGGCAAGTTCCAGAGCTCATCTCCCTCATTCACAAAGTATTCCAGCCCTATCCACACAGTATTCTTGCGATCCGCAACCAAATACGGACTCCAGTTATTGAAAATCTGTATACGACCAACACGCACCTGGCCTTCCTGAACATAGATCCAGTTATCAGGAGCCATAGGAGCAGGCTCTTTCCCCTTTTCTTCCACATGGAGTTTCCGTGTGAGGAGACCCACCGTCATGAAATCCCTGTAGATGAGCCCACTCGCCACTCTCACTACATCTGAAGGCGGGACCGGATGCATCATCTGGATGAGGTGCGAAATAGGCACCGTGGAAAAGAGGTAGTCACAGGAAATTTCTTCTCGTTCGCCCGTATCCACGTTCTCCACAGTCACAGAGGTGACACGAGAGCCGGCATCGGACTGCTGCTTTCCGCTTGCCGCTTCCCGCTTGCCCCGAGCAACGTCGAGGGGCTTGCCGCTTCCCGTCCACTGCACCCCAACAACCTTCGTCTGCATCCGTACCTCTCCGCCGCACTTTCGCACTTGATTCGCCACCGTCTCCCACATGTGCCCCGGCCCGAATTTCGGATAGTAGAAGCGGGTAATGAGGCTTGTTTCGCGCTCCTCCTGCGCCTTCTTAAAATCACTGCTGAGAAGATCTTTGATGGCATGAGTAACCGCCCGCTTGAGTGAAAGCCCTTTCACACGCTGGGCCCCCCAGTCGGCTTTAATCTCACTACAGGGGATACCCCACACCTTCTCAGTGTAATCCCGGAAGAATGTCTCGTAGAGCCGGCGGCCAAAGCGATTGATGAAAAATGCATCGAGATATGACTCATCTTTCCGCGGGAAAACCTGCGCATTGATATAGGAAAGACCAATGAGAAACGTGTTCCACAGACCCAGGCGCCTTGCCACCGTGAGCGTGATGGCAATGGGATACGGAAAGAAGTTCTTGCGGTAGAAAATGCGTGATTTTCGAGGACGCTGGAGCATGACCTGATCCTCACATGCAGGATCCGGAGCCTTCCTGCGGACTGTAAGCCCGTTCCTCTTGCCCACTCCATCGTCCGGCAGGCATTCGGGACACAGATACTCGATCACCGCCTCCACCGCAAAATCGATCTCATGGCCGAGTTCTTTCGTATCTGCTGCAGGAGCGCCCTGGAGCGGAAGAATATTGAACCACCAATGCATCACCCGCTCGCTCTTGGAGAAGAATCTGTGTCCCCCAATATCAATACGATTCCCTTTGTAATTGTACGTCTGTGCAATCCCTCCGATGGCATCCGTCGCCTCACAGACAATGGATTGGATGTCTGTGCGCTTCAGGAGCTCATACGCTGCAGTGAGTCCTGCAGGACCAGCACCGGCAATGACGGCGACTTTCGGCATGTGGAGAAACTATAGAGAGAAGGGAGCGAAGAGATAAGAGGAAAGAGGAAAGAATAGAATGGTTCGATCCTCTTTCCTCTTATCTCCTATCTCTTCCCTTAGTGGAACACGTACCGTTTCCGCATCCAAAAGTTCCAGATGAGCACAATCCACAGCGTGATGAACATGGAAACAAAGTGGTGCAGATGGATGAACTCCACGAAGAAGTACAGGATCACCTCCGTCCAGAATAAACCCCCGACGGTAATGACGATCACCATCGCAATTTCCTTTGCGCGGCTATGGCGGCTCTTAAAAACCCACACGATGCTCGTGAGGTAGTTCCACAGAAAACCGAGAGTGTACCCGAGGAACGCCGCAAGAAGGTAATGCATGTGCATCACCTCAATGAAAAGAGCATATGCGACCAGATTCACCACCGCAGAAGAACCGCCGACGAAAATGTAACGCAGAAATTGAATGCGGGCCGATGTCACAGGTCCAAAAAACCAATGCTTCATACGGAGTGTATGAGTTGCATACCCAGACTATAGGGAAAGCTGGAACGCGGGAAAAGTACTTCGTTCACTTGCCATACGTATCGCTGAAAAACTCCCAGACCTGCTTCCGGTGCACAATACACCAGAGCGCGAAAACAATATCAACTGTCGCGGGGACGAGGAAGAAGAGTGGCCCAAGCTGAAAAATCTGCCCATGCTGCAGGAAGAAATAGAACCACTGGAAGTGCAGCGTCGCGAGTACGATCGGAATCCAGAGCGGGTACTTCTTGAGCACCGGGAGGGCAGCAAGAATGAGGAAATAGAGCCCTGTCTGCATGTAGAAATCATCCATGTGGTCCAGCGCGACATTCAAACCTACGCCTAGGAGGGCACCAAGGAGAAAGACGAAGGGAAGCCCTCTCTCCTGGTAGAACTGCTTCGGCTGGAGAAGAGCATAGAGCCCGAGGAAGACGAGAATGGGAGTCGTATGCATCATATCGCCCTGTCCGGTACGTGCCGGATCGACGAAGTAGAAGTTATGGATGGAGAAGATGATCTGCAGCGTGTGCGCGGCATTGAGGAACATGCGTTCAGGCCCGGACCACACCGACAGCTGATCAAACTCCTGATGGACCCCGACATTCACCTGCCCAGCCTGCATGAACTGGAGGAGAACGTACACGACCGGAACGAGGAGCCCGTACCAGATCTGCCGGTACCGCCACCACCAGGCCTTTCCGGGAGCAGACGGCGTAAGATAGAGGAGCAATGGCAGCAGCGCTACGGAGAATGGCAGAGATATGATGGAAAATCCCCAGGTAAACCACGTCCAACGTGCACCTTTTGCAGCACCATAGATGGTGAGGAAAACAAGACAGTTGTATGTCGCAACCATCCATCCCCGCAAAGAAGAGAAGGAATGGAACGGCATGAGAGCAATAATGGTTGCAAGGACCACTCCATACCACAGGGACTTAAAAAGCCTCCAGCCCGCAAGGAACGCGCAGAGCGGCAGGAGCATGCCCGAGAACATCTGGAACTCAATCTGTGCGATGGGAGAGCGTGAGATGAGGTACCAGGGCACCGCAAGAATATTCATGCCATGAAAGCCAGGGATGGAGAGATCCAGTTTGCCCGCCGCCAATGTCTCAATGAACTGCTGGAAGAAGAAATGATCATCCAGGGGGAAAGGTGTGGCGGAGATGAAAGCAATCACCGTCACAAGTGTGAGCAGTGCAATGTACCCCCAGGCCAGAACAGTGGTACGGCGAACAGCAGACAACACAGAGAAATGGTACGGAAAGAAGGAGAAGAAGTGAAGCTCCACGACCTTGAAGGTCATGGCTTCCCAAATGTTCGTAACGAGCACAACGCGGAACCCGGCGAAGCAGGATCGCACAACATGCTCAACGGATTCCTCCATAATCTCACGAGTGGCTTCCTGCGAAGTCGGGTGAAGCTCCTCAAACTCACATCTTCGGTGTTTCTTCAAGCATTTTACAACCTCGTTTGCGGAACCCGGCGAAGCAGGATCGCACAACACGCTCTACAGATTCCTCCATAATCTCACGAGTGGCTTCCTGCGAAGTCGGGTGAAACCAGAAGTTGTCGAAATCCCCATTTTCCTGGCTGTGCACCATGCACAATCTGCTACTCTATGCAGCATGAAGTACACGGTCTGTGTTGTCGGACTCGGGTATGTCGGGCTTCCTCTCGCACATACGTTCGCACGGAAAAAGTATACAGTACTCGGATACGACATCAGCGATCGGCGTGTCAAGGAACTCCTGGAAGGACATGACAGAACGAACGAACTGACAGACAAACAGCTACGAAAAGTCACCATCACTTACAGTAGCGACCCCAAAATCATCGAGCAGGCGGCTGTCATCATCGTGGCCCTGCCTACACCAGTGGATGACAGAAACAAACCGGACCTCTCCATCCTGAAAGCAGGATCAAAAACTGTCGGGAAACACCTGCAGAAAGGATCAATCGTCGTGTATGAATCCACTGTTTACCCCGGGACGACTGAAGAAATCTGCGGGCCGATTCTCGAACGGGAATCCGGCCTTGCCTGCGGGAAAGATTTCTTCCTCGGATATTCTCCCGAGCGCATTAACCCCGGCGACAGGGAGCACACCGTCTCCAAGATACGCAAAGTCGTCGCGGGCCAGGATGAGAAGACAACCGATACCCTCTGCAAACTCTATGGATCGGTGATCAAGGCGGGCATCCACCGTGCACCGAATATCAAAGTCGCGGAAATGGCAAAAGCCATCGAGAACGCACAGCGTGATCTCAACATCGCCTTCGTGAATGAGGTTGCAATGCTCTGTCACAGGATCGGCATCTGCACACAGGACGTTCTCGAGGCAGCCAAGACGAAGTGGAACTTTCTCCCGTTCCAGCCCGGCTTGGTGGGGGGGCACTGCATCGGAGTTGATCCGTACTATCTCGTGGAGAAAGCAGAGCAACTCGGAATGAGCACGCAGGTGATCACAGCAGGAAGAGCAATAAACGACAATATGAGTAAAATCGTCGCACAGGAAACGATCGATGCGCTGGGAGTTGATCCGAAGGGCGCGCGTATCCTCGTTTTAGGATTAACATTCAAACCAGACATTCCTGATACGCGTAATAGCAAGAGTTTTGACGTGGTAAGGGAGCTTGAACAGAGAGGATGCAATGTGAGGGCCCATGACCCTCATATCGGTGAGGAAGAATATGCCAAGCATGATATCCGGGTAGGGAACGTATCTGAGGGGCCATACGATGGCATTCTCATACTTGTTGCACATAAAGAATACGTAGAGATCGACACCCAGACCTTCATTGATGCAACAAAGGAGGAAGGACTCATCTACGACCTAAAATCGGTCCTGGACAGGGGGGCGATTGAGGATGCGGGGAGGAAGTACCTAGCCCTATAGGAACGCGGACTGGGTTTTCGACCCCGAGCTTTCAGCTCTCAGGGATCAACTTTCAGCAAATCCAAAGCACCGAAGCTCAAAGCCAGAAGCTGAAAGCCATCAGGGAATTTTTCCCCAATCCGAACCCCAACCAAAACCCTAGAACTCCACCTGGTGCTTCGCATCGAAGAGCTCCGCATCTTCCACACCTGCCTCTTTGCGGAATGCATCGAGTACTTCCAGAGACGTTTTCCCTTTCTTGGGACGCACCCCGTACGTAAGCTCCATATGATCACCGCGTGTATGTGCGCTTAAGAGGCGGAAGGAATCTGCAACCTTGCCCAGAAGCACTTCATAGTCCGAGACATTCGCAGCAGATTTCCCTTCCCCGGACTTGCACATGAGACGGATGACGGACTCATGCTTGCTGGTCATACCGAAGTTCATCCATGTGAGGAGAAGGATAACGAAACAGGTCGCCACCACCGTCATACCCGCGAGAATGTACATACCTGCACCCATGGAAAGCCCCACAGAGAGCACCATGAGGATATACGCCATGTCCTTGGGATCTTTGATAGCTGTGCGGAAACGGATGAGGGAGAACGCACCCAGAATGCCTATGGCCCGTGTGAGGCTCCCGCTCCCCACCATCATCACCACAGAACCCAGCATGCAGAGGAGTACGAGCGCAAATTGAAAAGACTGCGAGTACGAAAGCCCTCTGTGTGTGATCTTGTAGACCCATGCAATAATGATCCCGGCAATAAAACTACCGCCTAATGCGATAGCGGCAATGATGGGGTCTTCGCCGCCGAGGGTTGTTCCAATATCCGGAATGACTGGTCCCATACGTACTGGAGGAAAATGGAGAAAAAAACATGCATTAGGAGTGCTGCTCCCAGAGCTCCCGCAGATGCTCTACGGACAAAGCGTACTTGGAGTGGGATGTCCGTTCCAGCTGAAAATCCTGAATAATTTCATGAAACCATGCAGGAATGGCATGGTTGCACTTCATTTCAAGTACGCTCCAGTTGGGGTGGCAACGCGAGTGCATCCTCTGACCGATGAGCACGTGCGGCTTCCAGACGGAACGGAGGTTGCTGTCGATGGTGATACGGAACCTGCGGTCCTGCATCCCCACGAACGGCCGGCGGTTGTACGTGACGAGGACTGTCGGCTGCAGATTGTACCACGCCTGCAGGATATGGGCTTCGTGTGTCACCTCTTCGCTGGCTTCCACTCTCTCCAGCAGATGGTTGAGAAGCCCGGACATGGGCAAAGCAGAATGCAGATGACCGACAGAGAGGGAAAGGCGGTCCTTCGAAACCACAAAATCATGGCGTCTCTTAATTTCCAGAAAAGCGTACGCATTTTCAGAAAATGTCTCTTCGTATGTCCGCAAACGCACCTTGCGGCGGGAGAGGAGACCCGCGTCTTTCTCGTAGAGAGAGTGAAGATCGAGCGAATCAAAGTAGAGCGATGAGACGGGATACTCTGTACGGCCCCTGCCTTCCTCCACAAGAAACGGATCCGGTTGAGTGTAGGGAGCAATGCGGTCAACGAACGCCGGAATGATGCGGTCAGGGATGAGGAACTTCACCTCAATGCGGCGGAAGTGCAATGGGGACGCAAGCCGGCTATCTTTCTTAAGCGCAAGCATCGTATTTACTGTGCGGAATCGATGGTAATGACCGCCCCGCTCAATGCGAGCGTCTGCTCGCGGTTCCCCTTAAAGGTACTCTCAAGGACAGAAACCGAAGGCTCCGCAAAGAACGGCTTCTTGATGTATGCAGCAATGGCAGTACCGTTCTGCTCAAACTGCACGCGCTCAAGCTTGGCATGCGAATCGTCCTTGACCGCAATGCCGGTAGGGCAGTCCCGGAGAATGGTGTCATAGATGAGAGGAGTGCTGCGCTCCCCGACGCTCAGACACTTATCCCCGTTGTGGGCGCTCTCAATGTTGCGGATGACGATCGGACTCCAGGAAATATCCATACCGTCATTCCCGTTCTCGAGGAACAGGCTGTTTTCCACGACCCCCGAGAGAGCCATGTCGATATCCAGACCGTCAAAACTGTTGCGCTCGAAACGTACGCGGTTGATGTCCACGTACACATACTTCAGATTCAGACCGTCGTCCCCATGCGCATTGCGGATGATCGTATCCACCACTGTGACCGGGCTGTTGTGGAATGCAACCATTCCACTGAAGAACGCACCGTTGAGGAACGCTTCACCACCATCCGCGAATTCCGACCACTGAATAGCACTCGGCTCTGTGACATTCAACACGGCAAACACACCCCACGGCTCCTCCGGATTCTCTGCGAAGAAACGAATAGGCAATTCTTTGTATCCAATCAGAGTCGCCGGTGCGTAGGAGAGGATGGATACACCCTTCCCGAGGCGAATGGTGGCTCCTGGCTTCACGGTGAGACGGACTGTGGAGGGGATAATGACGGTTTCATTCAGAATATGCACTCCGCGGAGCACGACTCCGTCCTCCCCCTCCGGTTCGAAGAACGGATAGCGTGCAAGAAATGCATCACGGCTTCTGTATGCCCCATCAAGATGCTCGAACGTCCTCTCATCCACAAGCACATTCCCAATGACATTGGCCTCCTTACCAGTGACGGCATTGCGAATCTCCACCTTCGGATCGAGTATATCTGCATCGAATCCTGCCCCTTCCACCACCACAAAGAAGCGGTGCTTTGTGTGCGGCGCAGTCACCACCATGCCATTCGCATCGAGAACAGGATCCCCTGTCCAGAGCAGTGAGAGGTGTTCATCCTGTGTTTCGAGAACTGCCCGCCCTTGTTTGTCAGGCTCATCACGAAGCAATAGTGGAATGCGGCTGTCTCCTCCATCCCACCAGCCATCGCCGTTGTCCCACCACAGCTGTATTGCCCCCTGCTCTACCAGCGATGTGAACTCCGGCGGAACGGCGATCGAGTCCAGCATACCAAATGCAACACCCCGTTCGGTGATGTCGAACGTGCGCAGGAGCCCCCTGCGCTGCTGCGATACCGATGGAATGCGCTCAGTCACGAGAGCCTCCGATACTTGAAGCTCGTTTCTCAGGAATTCAATATTGGACTCAATTTTCCAGAGGATCTTCTGCATCTCATTCTTCACCTGTCTGTTGCTCTGGAGTTTGAGTGGATCACGGTACGCAGCCCGTTCAATGAGCGCATAGAGCCGGTCGCGCTCCGCAAGGTCATCTGCAACCTTCGCATCGTCCTGCACATACGCCCAGAGCGCACGATGCGCAGCGAGCTTGAGCTCCGGCACGCGGAACGCCTCGTTGAGAAACTTGTTCCCGGGGAGGAAAAGAAGGGTACGAGGAACATAGAGACCAATATCCCAGGGCAGAGGTTCAAACTTTCCCTTACTCGGATCAAAGAACAAACGGATATTGAAGTCCGTGACATGGCGGCTCCCGGCGAGAGCGCTGACGACATACCAGGAAACAAGCCGGTCTGTGTCGAAAATAGTCCTGAGCTCCGAAAAGTAGGAAGGACGTTCATGGGCTCCTTCCTGTGAGAGAGTGAGGAGAAAATCTATCTCCTCGTACGTATCGTTCTCCGGCTTGCTCACGTATTTATCCCAGTAGCCGAGTTCATCGAACATCGGATCCCACTGCTGGAAGTAGGAATCCCCTCCCCCCGTCTGGTAGACGTTTGCATCTCCCGGGCGCCCCTGCTTCTCCAGCATTTCTTTGGTCCATTGCTCTACCTGGGTATATAGGAGAGGCTTGCTCCCATTGAGAGAAACAGTCACAAACTCCAGAGGGGAATACAGCAGATTGAACTTGCGCATGCGATACACGCTCAGAGCCTCGGCAAACCAGAAACGGTCCTCCGGAATAATGAGATTGATCTCGCGCATACCATGGAAGAGATGCTCCGTCGGGAACTTCACCCTCCACGACTTTTTACGGTATGCCCAGTGGTTAAAAATATCTCCGCGTACACGGACTTTCACATCGTACGTCTCTCCGTCTGCCGTGAACACCGCAGCGGCCCAGTCCTTCGCATCCTCGGTGAGGAAGAGATTGCCATACCAGGGGGAAGGAAGCTCTGTCGGCAGGGAATCCTCTATGCGCTTCATGTCCTCATTTGCAATATCCAGACGATAGTGCTGGAGCTCCTCAGACGGCTTCTGGCCGCGGTAGAGAAAATTCAGGGAACGGTCGAGCACCCGTACCGACGAGAGTACGCCCGGTATCTGGCTAATGAACGTCTGGCGTGCGAGCGTGTTATGGGGTGTCGCCTGATAGATGAGGAGACCTAGAAGAAGCAAGCCGACTGCCTGCACTATAATGAGCAGGGCAATGAGGCTGAGGATGATGTGCAGACGGCGCATAGGGTAATAGTAGCTTATACGGCTCCGCGATTGAATCGTCCAGGCATGTTTGATACATACTCCCACTGATAGCGGTGCTCGCCTTGGCGGAGCCGGATCGCTAGGTTTCCGCCTGTATATCTTTCTTCCATGCCTGGCAATTCTGCTTCGGCGCAGCCAGGAAGCGATACGTGTCCGGCGTAGTCCCGCGACGCGGGACGGAGTCGGATCGCTATCCGTCTCGGCGCGGCCGAGCCGCGACGGGCGCCGCTATCACGGACACTAAAGAGGAACAGTAGTATCTCCTTCATCGCGAAACCGTATTATGGAAGACCGGGAATAGAATGTTCGAGCCGGTTCTCATCGACGACCGTGGTGCGGATGACATCGGCTGCCGCTTTCGTCACCGCATTGCGCAGATCCAGCGGGAGCGGAAGATCCTGTGCTCCTGCCGTCACCCCTTTCAGGAAGAAACGATGGTGGGTATGTGGCACCTGAAGGGGCTCACCGCTCGGGCCCACCTCCGGCTGCTTAGGAGCAACGAGTGTGTACCTCGTATCAAAATACACTCTGTCCTCCTTCACTCCCTTTACATGACTGAGTGGCACAGACACATCTGCAGCATCCAGTACTCCATTGCCATTGTCACGGTACAGGAAAATCTGTTCTGCCGGCGCAGCATCGAGAGGGAGGAGCATGCCTGAAAGCACAGCTGCCACCGGCCCGCGCGTGGTGATGTCGAGAACGAGCCCGACCCCTTGTTGCCGTTCCGATTGCACGGGGACGCGCTGCGTCACGAGAAGTTCGGACCGCTGGAGCTCGTCCCGGAGAAACTCGATGTTCGCTGTAACCTGATTGCTCCGGGTGTCGAGGTCTCTCTTGATCTGGCGGTTGCTGGGGAGTTTCTGCGGATCGCGGTACGCAGCGCGCTCAATGAGGTTGCGCAGCCTCTCTGCTTCCTGCAGATCTGCATTGACCTTCTCCTCGTTCCCGAGATACTCCCAGAGGAAACGGTAGACCTTCAGGCGGAAGGATGGCACAGCGAACACCTCGTCCCAGAGCGGGTTTCCAGGATGCGTGAGGAGAGGACGGGGGTCTGTGAGGAACACATCCCAGGGAATCGGTTCGAACCTCCCGCGGGAAGCGTCGAAAACGAGCCGCAGATTATCGCCCCCGACATGCAAATTCCCTGCAAGGAGGCTGTGTGCGTACCACTTCACCATCTGGTTCATGTCAAAAAGGGTTTCAACTTTTTCTTCAAAATCAGGACGCTCATGCGCTCCCGGCTCCATGAGCGAGAAAAGCGTATCGAGCTCTTCATAGGAATCATGGGGACTTGCAACGGACTCCGTGAACTTGCCCCAGTAGGCTATGTCTTCGAATATCGGGTCCCACCCGTCAAAACTCGACGTCTCCACCCCGCCTGTCTTATAAAAATTGATGTCTCCCGGCCGCGCCTGCTTCTCCAGCATTTCCTTGGTCCAGTGCTCCACCTCAAGGTAGAGCAGAGGGCTGCTGCCATTGAGAGATACTTGCACAAACCGCATGGGAGGCTGGAGCAAACCGAGATTCCGCGCGCGGAAACTGTTGAGTGCCTCTGCGAACCACCCCCGGTCCTCCGGAATGATGAGGCTGACCTGGCTCATGCCATGGAAAAGGCGGTCTTTCGGGAACTTCATCCGCCAGGACTTCTTGTGGTATTTCCAGTGGTTGAAACGGTCGCCCCGGATGCGCAATTCCACCTGATATTCCTCGCCGTCCGCCATGAAAGTAGCAGGCAGCCAGAGCTTGGAATCATCCGCAATGAAAACATCTGCCTTCGCAAGTTCTTCCTCAAGCCTGGAAAGATCCTCCGCCGCCACATTGATCCGATACATCGAAAGATCCTCCGGAGGAGTGGGCCCCCGGTAGAGAAAATTCAGGGACCGGTCTGCGAGCCGGAAGCCGACAAGTATCGGCCGGAAACGCCCGATGAAGGTCGCCTGCGCAAGGGTGCTCTTCGGCGTGACCTGATACAGGAGCAACGTGAGCCCGAGCAGGAGCACGAGCTGCACTGCTGCGGTGGCGAGGAGAACGATGACGATGAGCTTGATTCTGCTCATGGGCCGTAATACTACCACAAGAAAAAACAGTAAAGGTTGTGGTCATTAGGAAACCTCTGAAAAACCCATCAGCATGTCATGGTGAGCTCTGTCATCCCGAGCCTGACGAGGGACGAACCATGGCATGCGCCAAATTGTCACAGTGAGCGTAGTCGAACTGCGACAATTTGGGTATTTTCCAGAGGTTCCTTAGGTATTCCGCATACTACTTGCAACTTACTACTTTTTCCTCGCTGCCACGTAGTACCCCGAAGAGAGAATCCCCTGCTCTTCCTGCTTGTGATGGATGTCCCCGTACTCCTTCGTGATTATACGTGCGAAGAGGAGCATGCACTTGGCCTTGAGGAACCAAACGAGCTTGAAGGGCCGGAACCCGAGTGTAGAGCACTGGAACCCAATGCGCTGGTAGAGCACTGCAAGTGTTTCCCCGGTGGATGTTTCGGATTTCAATTCTTCGATCGCAAACTCCCGGAGAAGATACTGAAGACCGTACTTCGTGAAGCGGTAGTAGTCGCCCGGTGCATCGTGGATGGGAAAGATAAACCGTGTAGAGAGGAGGAGCAGACCTCCCGGCTTGAGAATGCGATTGAACTCCGCAATGGCTTGCGAAGGAGTGTGGAGGTGCTCCAAGACCTCCGTGCAAAGCACAACACCGAAGGTATCGTTTTTGATTTGTGAGAGATCGTGCGCATCGGCGATGATGTCCACCTTCACACCGGGACGTGCTTCAATGTCGAGCGTGGTGCGGTTGGGGAAGAGCTCCCCGTACTGATCATTGCCACAGCCGATGTCGAGTGTTTTTGCGTCACTCGCATACTTCCGGAGGAATGCCTCCAAGCGCGGGCGCGTGATCTTGCGCGTAAGGCCGAGAGCATCCAAAAATCCCATAAGCCCAGCATACAACCCTAGTACTCTAGTATTCTAGTATTCTAGTACTCTAGTATTCTCATCCCATGCGCATCCTCATCCTCAGCAACACCTTAAACTCCGCCAGCGGCTGGGGAACCTATGCACGGAACACGGCTCTGGGCCTCAGGGCCCGGGGACATACGGTCCGCGCGCTCACGCGGGAGAAGAGCGACTACGACGATGAGCGCGTGTGGCTGCCGGAGCCGCACCACCTGCTCGGCAATCCCTTCC
>DATDVK010000060.1:0-7697 GCA_035290085.1 Candidatus Peribacteraceae bacterium | reverse complement strand
AGCAGATTGTATGCGTACTGCAGGCGGCTGGTGTGTATGTTCGCTCTATCGAGCGGGCCTATGTGTCCATGGTTGGCAATTGTGGTGAAGAGGGGAGCTTCCGGCCATAGGCAGTGGAATTCTGCTATGACATGTTCTGCTCCACCGAAAGTGGGAAGCCAGTCCGCTATGAGTGCCAGACGCAGGTGCTGCTTGTTCACAGGAGCATCATATCAGTTCTCTGCTCGATCCATGATCCTCTGTGCACTATCATGCGTTCGTTCCATCTCTTCAAGCAAATGTCACTGAAGCCGTCTGCTCATCTTCCCAAGCGCTACAACCGCCGTGTGAGCGAACAGACCCGGCGTCTTGTCGGTCGGCGGTACAAGCGCCGTTCAGAATGCAAGAAGGAGCGCATACGCCGCGTGTTCAGGCGTGCACAGCAGTCTGCAAAAGAGTGGAAGGGCAGTGTGGTGCGGTGGGCAATCATTACAGGCGTCTCAGGCATTCTCTGTGTGCTGTTGCTCTTGCTGTTTTCGCCTCTCCTGCACCTTCGTGAGATTACCGTCAGGCGGCTGAATCCCCGCCTTGATATTGAACTTGTCCAGCAGGTTCTTTCCCCTATTTTCGGAAGGCATCTTCTCTTCCTCCCGGCCAGTGAAGTGAAGGAGATGCTGTATACGAATATGAACGATATCAATACTATTGAGGTGGAGAAGGAGTATTCATCCAAGCTCATCGTCACCATCGGTTTGCATCCGCTCATTGCGCGGCTGGAGATCGTAGACCCTGATGCAGAGGCTGCCCCGGGAGCTGGCACAGGCGCCGGGGTGGATTTCCTCACGGAAGAAGGGGTGTACGTTACCACAGCGACACAGCAGGAAGCCGAGGGGCTGCAAACGATTCGTCTTGTCGATTGGGGGGTACGGCCTGCTCCGGGTGAAGCACTGGTGCCGCCGGAAATTCTCGCGCGTCTGCAGGAAACGCGTGAGGCGCTGCGCCTGCAGTTCGGCCACACCATAGAGCTGCAAACCATCTATCTGCGTGCGCAGGAGTACCACTTGCTCGTAGATGGCATTAGTCTTTGGTTTGATATGCGAAGTTCTTTGGAGCAGCATCTGCAGCAGTACCGCATCTTCCTCCAGTCTGTTCCAAGGTCAGAAGTCCATCAGTACATCGATCTCCGTCTCACAGATCGTATTGTGTACCAGTAGAGGTGTTTGGAGGCTTTTTTCTCTCACAATGGAGGGATGGGAGATCGGAATTCCAGCCGTTTCCGCATGATTGTGCCATCGTACACGGTAGCTTTGGCAGGTTCCGCTTGAAAAAGCGCCAAACAGCGCAAAAATTGCGGCTTTTCAGCAAGCTGTGAGGCTTCCCTTTGGGGGGCGATTGTTTTATGCTAGACGGGATGTACCATTCCATTCTGTCGGTGCTTTTTCTGGGGATGATTCCTGCTGCTATGCACCCTGTATTGCAGCTACAACCACTCGACATCAGTGTCGCACCGCCCGCATCACTTGTGTTGGTTTCTGAGCGGCTCTCTGCATCAGGTGTTGTTATCATGGATGTGGAAAGTGGCCAGCAGCTCTATGGCCGACAGCAGGCGGTACGCCGGCCGATGGCCAGTCTCACCAAGCTCATGACAGCTCTTCTCATTGTGGAGAATCATGAGATGGATGAACTTGTGGCTATTGCGGAGGACGTAGAGGATGTCGAGGGCAACATTGTGCATCTCCCCCCCGGCGAGCAATTCACCGTTGGGGATCTCCTCTCTGCCCTACTCATTTCATCTTCGAATGATGCAGCGTTGGCTCTGGCAACGTATCACTCCATGACAGAGGCCTCATTTGTGTTCGATATGAACATCCGCGCGAAGGCGCTAGGCCTGAAAGGCACCTCTTTCGCAAACCCATCCGGGCTTGACCATCCCAGGCAGTGGTCCACACCCCAGGATCTTGCATGGCTGACTATCTCCGCCCTGCGCCATCCTGAAATCCGCGAACGCATGGGCCAGAGCAGCAAGATGGTCTACAGCAAGGAAGGAACGGCTATCTCTCTCTCGCACACCCATGCGATGCTCCACGGAGATACGCCGATCAGCGGAGGGAAAACCGGTACCACCGATGCTGCCGGCCAGTGTCTTGTATCTGTCGTGGAACAGGATGGCAGAGAGTATGTCGTTGTTCTCCTGCATTCCCTCCAGCGGTACAGGGACATGCAAAGTATTCTCGCAGCTATTGCACCAGTGTCTCCAGTGATTAGCACGGCTCAGCTGCCGGCTGCATAACCCCGCCTTACGTGTCTTCCTCTGCGAAAAATACCCGCCGTTGGCTGTCTCTACGCGTCCGGATCGTGTGCATCCTTACGTTTGTTATTGGGTCGGTTCTCCCCCCCTACGTACCGAAGGCTGCGCTTGCACAACCGGAAGCAAGTCTCGTACAGCAGCAGTTTCTTCTTGTGGAAGAAGGTTTCCTCATGAAATCCTCCTCTCTTACGCGTCAGGGGGCTCGCAGGGCGTATGCACAGGGGGTGATTCATGTGGTGAAGGAAGGCGAGAGCTTGGAGCGTCTTGCACGGCGCTACGGAGTGAGTGTGGACACTATCCGCTGGGCAAACGATCTTGGTGAAAACAGCACAATCCGTCCCGGAGATGAGCTGCACATACTCCCGGTCGATGGTGTCATTCACACAGTTACACGTGGGCAGACCCTCCTTCGGATTGCGGAACTCTATGACACACCGTCCGAGAACATCATTCAGCAGAATAATCTTGAGAATACGTTCATCCTCGCTGGCCAGGAACTCATCATCCCTGGGGGGAAACCGATTGTGGGAAAGCGCACGATGATCGCCTCAGCCGGCTTGCTCCCGGTGGATACAGCTGCCGGTGTGTCGTCGGAAGAGAGTTCGGAGAAGCCGGTTCCCCGTCCTGCTCCCACTCCTGTAGTGGTGACATCCGAGCAGATTGTAGCGGCAGACATCACAAGCGGGGTGCTCCAGAAGCCCTGCAGTGTCTCCTGTTTCGTGACACAGTACTACCACCCTGGTCACTACGCAGTGGATTTGCAGGAGCGTGGTGGAGGCAATATTTACGCTGCAGAGGCGGGCGTTGTTATTCGCACGGACTACGGCTGGAACGGGGGGTACGGGAATGTAATTGAGATTGATCACGGGAATGGTCTTGTGTCGCTCTACGCCCACAACAAGGATCTTCTTGTGAATGTGGGGGATACGGTGCAACGGGGGGACAAGATCGCTTCCATGGGGAACACTGGCCGTGTCTATGGAAAAACAGGCATCCATGTGCACTTTGAAGTCCGCCTGAAGGGGGTGAAGAAAAATCCGGTACTCTACATCCAATAACGCGCAATTTCGTTGTCAGGTTCTTGCCTGCCTGATACTGTTTCGCCGCCCGATCTTTTCATACAACCTGTCCCGCACCGCTCCACTTCGACAAGCTCAGTGTCGCGTGCGGGACATAGTATCTTCGGCTTCGCGCTTCGTCCTTCGGGCTCGCGCTTAGCGCGAATTCAACTATGGGGGTGTAGCTCAGCTGGTTAGAGCGTCCGCCTGTCACGCGGAAGGTCGCGAGTTCGAGCCTCGTCATCCCCGCCAGAATAGCTACCACAGACGGTGGTGGCTTTTTCAATTGAGGAAAGAGGCGAGAAGTTTATCCTGAGCTTGCCGAAGGAAGCCTCGTCATCCCCGACATCACTCAGATCGACAGCTGTTGCTATGCATCCCACCACTGGTCATGCATGTAGGACTTTTTTCCCACTGTGCCGTCGTATGCAAAGATGGAGACACCGGCTTCCTGCAGGATGCCAACTGCTGCTGCCAGTTCTTCTTTCCAGCGGTCATTGGTTTTCTCAATCATCTGCTTGTGGACGATCAGCGTGCGTATGCCTGCGGTGATGATAGCGTTGGCGCAGGGGATGCACGGTAGCCAGGGCATGGCCATCGTCAGCGACTCCGTTTGAATACCCTTGCGGGCTGCTCCGTAAATGGCGTCCCGTTCCGCATGGTTCGGATACTTGTGCTTGTTCTCTCCTTCAAATCGCTCGGGTAATGCGCGCACTCCCGGTGGCAGACGGTTCACGCCCCGCAGAACGACCGTGCCGTCACGTACGAGCAGCGCAGCGTTGTGCGTGGAGGGATGATTGCTCGTGGAGGCATGCTCGTAACAATCATGCAGGAGAAGCCTGTATTGTTCCTCTTGTGTGAGGGGGATACCCAATGCTTCTGTGTCCATAGTGCGCGGTGATGGTAGCAGATTCCCGTGGTGCAGGCCGTACCTATGGAAGCATTCCTATTGTTTCACAGCCGGAGCTTCCCTCGTTACGATCTTCACCTTGATGCCTTTCGCCTCGTACGGACGCACGCCGGCGGTGAGTTCTGCAATGATCCTCGCTGTCCGTTCCTGTCCATTGGGGTTGATTAGGACGAGGAACGTGTACTGCGGGAGCTTGTCGCCATAGCTGTGCGAACCGGCAGCGATCTTCAGCGAGAGGAGGGCATCGTCCACTCCCTTGTCGTCATCGGTTGGGGAGACAACGAACGTGTTGAGAGACACGGGGCGTTCTTTTCCATCGATGGTTTCTTTGGTCATAGGCAGCCGCTGGAAACGGCCGCCGGAGAGATCGAAAATTGTTCCGAGCGCATTGTGCGCGGAGTTGCCGTTCATGCGGGCATCGTTGGTGAATTCCGCGCGGATGCCGCGTTTCTGCAGTGCTGCGACCAATTTCTTCTGGTAGCCCCTGGCGCTCTCATCCGGATCTTCGCTCGTTTCTCCAAACTTCACGCCCGCGGCGCCGCAGGTTTTATGGGAACTGATTTTGAGGGTGGTGGGATTCATTGGCTGTCCGCTCTGCTTTGCGAGCCTTTCGATGTACTGCGCGAAGCTGTCTGCGAGCGTCTCGATCTCCTGCTCCTCTGAAGGTTGCCTGGAGAAGAGTACGCCGGAACCTGCCATGCGCAGCACTCTGGCACCGGATTTCGTCTGCACAGCCGTCAGCATGCGCTCATCGATGCAGAGCACGGTGACCTCTGTCACAGGATCTGCTGAGCAGTCGAAGCACTCATCGATCTCCTTCCCGTGGTCACTGAGCCACTGCTCGGGATTCTGGTGGAAAGGGTGCGCGAGTTCCTTGGAAAGGAGCCCGGTTATGTCGGGGTGATCGTGCATGTGCTCCTGTGTACCAGAATGCTCGGCATGGGGCAAACGTTCTGGAGACTTGCCTGCGGCTGCCGGTATCGGAGCGTTTTTTGTATGGACATCGATTTTGGAGCAAGAGGGCGCAATGCATGCGAGGAACACAACGAGAGCTTGCATCCTCCTCGATGTAATGAGCGATTGAAGAACGCTTTTGTGAGGCGTTTCCCTGTATTTGGGCGAAACGTCAGTTTGTTGTTCCGGAGAGCTTCGCGAAAGGTTATCAGCCATGGTACTACAGAGGGGACTGTGGGAATTAAAATCCGTTGAGAACGAAGGGAACGATCACGCGGAATCGGCGGCTTCCGTCCGAGATGACGGGGAGCGCGGTCATCTTGCCGCTCAGGAGTTGCTCTGAGCTTGGCTTATTGGGATCGTACATGGCAATCATCGTTTTTCGGAGGTTCTTGAGGGCGCGGAGCGCACGGGCGCTGATGGAGACGCCGGAGTTATTTCCTAGAAGCTGTGCTTCGAATTCATCATCGTTCATGGTGTACCAGTTCGCTGCTTCTTGTCCTGTAGCCTGCAGGAAAGACCAGTTCAATGAGCGGAGGGTAGTCCACTCTGACTCCGGCAACTCTTCCCGCAAGATCTCCTTTGCAATGACCGGCACTGAGCGGTACATGTTGTCTTTGATACGGCCTGCTTTCCTGTTCTTGCGAACGATGGAAGCGGCGAATGCTACTCGCCTCGAGAGATTGGCATGATCGAGCGCATAGACGGCGAAACCCGTGTTATGACATGGTCGGTAATCACGCTCGGTCACGGAGACAAAACGCTCATCATGTTCCCCGAACGGGTAATGTTCTTTTCCGTAGTTGTTGCAGAAGGCGTTAAATGCGTTGGTGAGGACCATCATGGCCCTGTCCTCGAGTTCCTTTTCCGGCAGGGATGCGAAATCCGGAATCGCCTTCAGCTTCTGGAGCAAGGTCGGCATCACCCTCGGTCGCATCCCCTTGATGGCAAGCCAGCATTGGTGGGCAGTATCTTTGTAGCCTTCACGCCAATCCGGCTTGGGCTCGAATCCTTCGTAGGCCTGAGCGAACAACGTTTGAAAGGGTTCCTCTTCTACGAGGAGTTTCGTGGAAATGGTCTTCCCTTCTTGGGCGAGTTGAGTGAGTACTTCATCGCTGAAACAACCAAAGAGGGTGATTCCATTTTCTCCTCGTTTTTCCGCTTTACTTTGACCTTCGGCCAGAGCCGCTTGCATGGCTTGGTTCGTTTCAAGTCCCATGAACATGTACCCACTGTGCGGATCGAAGCTGATCTGGACCGGCAGGACGGTTTTTCCCGGATGATTCGCTTCCACGTGGGCTCGCAAGGCCTCTGCTATTCCGCGTTTCCGCAGGACGTCTTCGTAGAGACCGCCGTCGTCTGTGGGATGGCCGAGCTCGTTGCACTCCTCATTCTTTGCTGCACAAGCCAGGTGGCTGTCGAGCACCTCGCAGATTTCATCCTGGGTCTCGAATGCTCTTTTGATTTGTTTCTCAATATTGGAGCCACTGCGGACCATGAGATCCCCCGTGCGAGACTGAACGTAGTCGTTCGAATCGCCGGCGGGAGTCTGGATCGCTCCGCCGCGCATGCCGGCGATCATCATGAGGACGAGCGTCGGGTTCACGCGGCCATCGACGCAATCCTGCATGTACCACGGATAGTGGCAGAGCGAGTTAGCGATGTTCGCAGCTGTTTGTACCTCGGGCGATTCCACCTCTTCGGCGCGCCTGCTCCGTTCCACCATGAGTTCTTCATAGAGGGTGGCGAGAAACTCCGTGTCCTCCGGAGTGTACTTACGATTGCTTTCCGAGACTTGTCTCAGGAAACCGAGGAGTTGTGCGGTGAGCGAGCGAAGAGTCTCGGATTCTTTATCCGTTTCGAACGCATGATGGTACTCTTCGCGCAATTCCCCGCCTACACGGGCGATCAGTTCTGCGGGACGTTCCGCTCTCCTTTCGGGAGTTCTTAGCAGGGGAGGACATTCGGCGAGCGACATTGGAGTTGAGAGAAAAGAAAGTCGAAGCACTATACCCTTTTTCTCCAAATAATCAAGGCTCTAAGAATCATATTCTTCGGGAAAGATCTTCAGCGTTTTCAGCAATTAAGATGTGTGTTTTCTCTGGGCTATTCGAGTGCTGCTTTGCTTGCCGAGAGCTCCGCAAGCTAGCCTGTGATGGCGGCCTGTCGCGTCTGGTTGTAGGTGAGTGTGAGGTCGTCGAGCAAATCCGAAGCGTTATCCGAAGCATTGCGCATCGCCACCATGCGCGCGGAATGCTCGGAAGCGGCGGTTTCCAGAACGGCCTGATAGATCTGGATTTCGGTAAGCTGGGGGAGGATGGTGGAGAGAATCGTCTCCTCCGACGGTTCGAAGAGATACTCGCGTACGGAGGTCGTTGCCATGGCCTGTTCCGTGTCCCGGCGATAGCGCTGCGGGAGCAGGCTTAAAAGCATATCCTTGAGTCCCGTTTTCGAGAATGGCAACAGCACCTTCACGGATGGTTCCTGG
>DATDVK010000059.1:0-4713 GCA_035290085.1 Candidatus Peribacteraceae bacterium | reverse complement strand
GGCGGGATCGATGATGGCGGCAACAACGAGCAACATAGCACCAGCACCGACGAGCCGGAGGAAATGCATCCGTGCACGCCGCTCCGGTAGCACTCTGATGATGAAGACAATCGCAATCACCAGTCCTGCAAGCCACGCCGTGCGCGAGAAGGTGAAGAGCAGTGCGAAGCCGATGACTCCGAGGAGCAAAAGAACGCGGGCATTTTTCAGGGACTCCTTGAAGGACAAACGAACCAGGCAGAAACTCCAGGGGAGGAGCAGCCACAGACCAAACTGATTGGGACCGCTCAGCGTGCTCTGAATCCGTCGCACCCCGGCCCCGCCCACCTGCTGGAATGCTGCAAGCGGACCGCCCGGCAGGTAGAGAGAATGAAGATCGCTGTACCCGAGCGCACGGAAAAAGGACATCGGAAGAGCGAGTGTCGCCAAACCATAGAGGGCCACCGCCCCGCCTATCACAACAATGACAGTGACTGCAGCGCTGCGGAACTGCTCCGACCAAGGAACGCGGCGGAGAATGGCAAAAGCGACGAGCGGGACAAAATCGTACTTAAATCCGAAAAGATAGAGCTTCCAGTTGCCGTGCGTGAGAGCCGTGACGAGGAGGGAGAGTGCGAGGAGAACGAGGATGCAGATATCGAGACGATCGAGGCGGATTTTCCGCTGCTCCTGCACAACAAACTCCGCTGCTGCAAGAAGCAGAATCACCAGCAATAGGACTTCCTTCCAGAGTGCGAGAGCCGGCAACGGGGCATGACCGGGCCCCTCAAGCATCTTCGTCCCCACGGTGACGAGGAAGGCATGCAGAGGGAGCAGGCCGATGAGGAGGAGCGCCACCTGTTCGCGGACCCTCTGGAGCATAGACTTAGCGGGAGGAAAGCCATTCCTTATCGGTCCTGAACACCTTTTGCTTACCAAGTTCGAGCACCCTTTCCACCGCATCGATGCATTTGGAACTCACATTTTCGCCGTAGAGTTTGGGCACGTTGCGCATCTCCTTGTTATCCCACGCGAACTCAATGATCTTTTTGATGGAGAAACTATCCTCAGGGCCAGCAAGAAGATTGCCACCATTGATCGCTGATTCTGAACGGTCCGAGCCATAGCGGAGTGTGACACAGGGTACTCCCATCACATTCATCTCCTCCTGCATGGAACCAGAATCTGTGGCGCAGACGGCAGCCTTACTCATGGCAGCAATCACATCCACGTACTCCGGCCAGACATCGGAGAAGACGAAGTTCTTGTGTGTTTTCGCAAGCTTCTGCACTTCTGCAGTGAGGCCGAAGCGCTCGAATGCCGCTTTGGTCTGGAGCATGTTGATGAAAAGCACTGTTCTCCCCTCTTCGATGAGTGATTTCATGGCACCGTAAATGGCCAGGAAGCGTTCCTTGGAGAGACAGTTCTCGCGGCGATGGATGCAGAAGCGCACGAAGTTGCCCTTTGCAAGCTGCGGATGGCGGTCGAACACCGTGGAATCTCCGATGCGCTCCATGGCCTCGCGCGTGGCATCGGCTACCGAGTTCCCGACGACGAAGATGCGGTCCTCCGGGAACCCTTCGGCGATCAGGAACTGCCGGTCGAGCTCCACAGGTGCAAGGTGTACACCAGTCGCCGCTTCTGAGCAGCGGGTGTTGAACTGCTCCGGGTAAGGCTCCAAACCTCCACGAACCCAATTCTCACGATTCATAAGAAATTCCCGCCATTTGGCTATATCAACTGATTTCCAATCAATGATAGCTTCCTTATTCCATTTTCCGAGATCTGGCGTAAGCGTCCGTATTCCCGCTTCCACATGCACCGAAGCGAAGCGGTGGCAGAAGCCCGCATTGCTCGCCGCCATGGCCGTGGTGGTATCGCCGTGCACGTAAGGAATGACGATTTTTCCGCGCCCCGCGAGTTGCCCGATGATGTCCCCGAGCCGCCCGATGATCTGGCTCACCACCTCGTGCATGATGCCCCGCACATTGAGATTAAAATCCGGCACTACGGAAAACTCCTTCAGCATGCCCCCGCTCAGGTTCTCGTCGTAGTGCTGCCCCGTGTGGCCGAGCACGACGAGATGCCCCCGCTTCTGCAGCTCTCTGTAGAGAGGAACCTGCTTGATGATATCGGGTTTGGTCGCAATGAGAATGAGATGCACATGCACATCCTTTTTAGACGCAATTTCATCGAAGAACGACGGTGACCGAAAGGTGATCTCCTGCACGCGCCAAGGGTACAGGGGAAGGGAAATGCACGCGAGCGAAAAGCGGGGAAGAGTGCTTTGCGGCTTCCGTAAAAGAAAAAATGAAAATCGTTGAACTTAACCCATTTTAGATTATAGTCAAATTACATCCCCTTATTACATCCTCTTCTCACCTCCTCCTATGGGAAACGTTGAAGCCTACGTCCACATCTCTGATGCCCCCGGAATACAAAGTCCGATTGATGACGGGACAGCCGCAAGAAACAAAGCTCTCCGTCGTACGGATTTCCCTTCTAAGGTAGACCAGATTACTTCCACCATCCCGGGAATAGAGATCGTGGAGCAGCACGACCAGGTAGGATCGGTGAGCATGACTATGGCACTCGACCGTTTCGAGATGCTACATACATTCATGCAGCAACACCCCGAGCTCGGGACCATCGCTGATTTTCAGACGCAGCAAATTCCGGATGAACCTCTGCTCCATGCGATGCTCCAGGAAAACGAACCGGGATTCACCGCATCTCCGCCGGTACTGCTATCCCCATCATCTTCAGCACAAGTGGTGCAATGTCCTTGAGACCTTTGCAGCTCTTCAAATCTTTTGCGGACCGGACCTGACGGGAGTGCACGAAAGTCTGCACAGGATTTGCGGTGTGACTGGGTGAGATTTCGCCGTTCGGCAGGAGCATCTCTTCCACATGTCCATGATCCGCCGTCACGATCCATTCGTACCCGTGCTTCTCAAGCGCAGGCAGAAGACGGCCGAGGTTGCGGTCCACCGTCTCGCAGGCGATGACAGCGGCAGGAATATCTGCGCCATGCCCCACGAGGTCGGGGTTCGCGTAATTCACGACAATGAGCCCGTACTTCTCCTCTTCCGCTTTCCCGATGAGCGCATCGGTGAGCTTGTCTGCACTCATCTCCGGAGCGCTGGCGAAATTGGGAACCTTGGGCGAATCGATGAGGATGCGATCTTCCCCGGGGAACGCTTCCTCCCGCTGTCCATTGAAGAAGAAGGTGGTATGCGCCCACTTATCTGTTTCCGCAACTTTGAGTACCTTCTCTCCCTTGCCTGTCACCACCTCCACGAGCGAGTTCTTGATGGCGGGAGGAGGGAACGCAACGGGAAGATGCTCCGTGTACGGGCCGGTACAGACAACGTCTCTGATACGCACAGGCCGCTTAAACTCAGCAAAATCTTCCTTCTCGAGCGCAGAGACGATCTGGAATTGCCTGTCGGTGCGGAAGTTCACATCAATAACCGTGTCATCCGGCCGCATCGGCACGAAATCCGGAGTCTTAAGAGGTGTGATGTAGTAGTCGGTCTTCTGATCCTCCGGCGCCTTCTTGTACCAGGCTCGCGCACCGCTGCAGAGGTCACTCACTTCCTCCGCGATCCCCTGCGTGTACAGGTCATAGGCGAGTTTGGTACGGTCTTTGTACTGCTTGTCGCGGTCCATGGCGTAGTACCGCCCGACGAGGGAAACAGCTTTTGCTTTGGGATGCTTTTTCAGTATCTTCTGAAGTTTGGAATAGTCCTCGCAGAACTGCTGCACGGGAACATCGCGCCCGTCGCCGACGAGATGCAGGTAGATGCGTTCCACTCGTTCCTTCTCTGCAAGTTCAATGAGCGCATGCAGGTGATCCGCATGCCCATGCACCCCCCCGTAGGAGTAGAGGCAGAGAAGATGGAGTACTCCCCTCTTCGCCGCACGCTCGCAGGCACGGACAAATACTTCGTTCTTGAAGAACTCTCTTGAGCGGACGGCGCGGTTGATCTCTTCGAGCGGCTGCCAGACGATGCGTCCTGCACCGAGGATAAGGTGCCCCGGCTCACTGGCACCCTGCTGTCCTTCTGGCAAACCCGCAGCATTCCCCGAGGCCTGCATGATGACGTTGGGAACCTCTTTCTCCAGACGTGTGATCGTCGGCATGCTCGCGAGGCTCCGGGCATTGCCCGGACCCGGCGGCGCTGTGCCGAAGCCGTCGATGATCACGAGACAAACCCGCTGCACGAGCCTACACTACCATTCAGGGCCAAGGAGTGCTATAATGTTTCGATTCATGGAAATTCAGAGAATCTCCAGACTGCGGTTCCTCAATACTATCACATGGGCCATTGTAGCCAGTGGCATCGTCGTGGCTGTTGCAGCCGGACTGGCGCGCGCAACGCTCAACATCAACGCCGCCCTCATTGAGAAACCGGACATCGCCATCTACCTCCTCCTCCCGGAGGAAAAAATCCACGATGTGGATCTCCTGCGCGAGACGGAAACACAGCGGGACTACCTCGCAGAGACGCAGGATGGTCCGAAGCTTGTGATTCTGAAGAAAGGCGAAAAAGAATGGTACGTGGAACACATGGAGAGTCTGCGGGAATAGGGTTTGGGTTGTGGTTAGGGAAGGTGTTTGGTTTTTGAGCTTTAAGCTTATAGCTTTCAGCTTTCAGAAAGCTTCAAATCTCCAAAACACAATCCCAACAGCCCAAACTCACAAACCCCAGCCCAAACCCTATCCCCCCG
>DATDVK010000058.1:0-22544 GCA_035290085.1 Candidatus Peribacteraceae bacterium | reverse complement strand
GCATCATCCACTGTCCGGAGGATTTCCCTGGTGGATGCATCTTCCATGCTGAACGCAACTACCTGCCCTCCTTCTCCCCCCTCATAAATAGCTTTTGCCTGCGTATCTAAACGGAGATACCTCTTCTCAACACCGGGATCTGACTCCTGGAACGCAAAGCCTGTATTGTCATGAAATCTGTGTGCAACCATGTTCGCCATTTCAACGTACCACACAGCATCTTCCTGCCCCATGCCACCGGCAACAAGGTCATCAACCGTGCGCAAATGCATCTCCGTTCTGCGATGAGACATCTCAGCAACGCTCGGTTCAGGTCTCGGTGTTTCGGATTTAGACAAGTTTCTCATAATCGTGCGCAAGGAGCTGCGCGTTGATCTGGCGGATGAGTTCCATCACAACTCCGACAACAATGATGAGTCCCGAACCGGAAATAATCAAATCCTGCGAACCCAGCGCCGAGTAGCGCGTGAAGAGGAGAGGGACAATGGCGACGACGGCGAGGAAGAGCCCACCCCACAGATTCATGCGGTTACTGACCTTGGCAAGAAGCTCTGCAGTCGGCTTGCCGGGACGCACACCGGGAATGAACCCGCCCCGCTTCTGGATGGTCTCTGCGATGTCATCGGGCTTAAAGGTCACAGACACATAGAAATACGTGAAACCCATGACGAGCAGGAAGTAGAGCACCATGTACACCACGCTCGGGTTCTGTGGATTGATGTAGATATTGATGAAGTTCACCACCGGGCGGAACCGCTCTGCAGTGGAGAGGAACTGGGCAATGATCGCAGGGAGGGTGATAAGAGAGATCGCGAAGATGATGGGGATCATCCCTGCCTGGTTAAGACGGATGGGGAGACTGGCCTGCACGCCGCGTCCTGCCCCCTGGTTCGCGTAGGTGATGGGAATGAGACGGTGTGCATCGGTAAAGAGCACCACCGCTACGAGCATAGCAAGCGATACAATGCTGAAGAGGTAGAACGCAGCCATCTTGCCTTCTCCGGCAATGAACATGGAACTTACGACTGCGGGAATACCCGAAACGATTCCGGTGAAGATAATGAGGGAAATGCCGTTTCCTATGCCCTTCTCCGTAATGAGTTCTCCAAGCCACATGAGGAAGATGGAACCGGTCGTGACGAAGAGCATGGGGCCAAGGACACCCGGGAAACTAAGATCCACCAGCCGTACCCCGCCCTGCCCGAGCAGAATGAGGAACCCGTAGCTCTGCACGAAAGCGAGGGGGAGAGTGAGGTAACGTGTGTACCGGTTGAGCTGTTGCTGGCCTGTTGCTCCTTCCTTACTGATTGCCTCGAGTTTAGGGAAGATGACAGTACAGAGCTGGATGATGATAGAGGCGTTAATGTAGGGAGAGAGCCCGAGCATCACGACGGAGAAGTTGTCTAAGGCTCCGCCGGTGAGGGCAGCAAATACCCCCACTGCACCTGCTCCTCCGCGTGAATCGAGAAACTGTGTGAGTGCAAACGTATCCGCCCCAGGAACGGCGATATGCGCAACAACGCGGTAGATAAAAAGCAGCCACAGCGTCACAAGGATGCGGCGTCGCAGTTCCTCAGATTGCCAGAGCTGTCGCAGATACCGGAACATGATGAAGGATGGAGCGCAGGAGAAATACCTCGCTTACAGGGCCATAGTCTCCTTAGTGGCCCTCCATTGTCAATTGGAGGAAGTGGTAACCTTGCCACCGGCCTTAGAAACAGCCTCACGTGCCTTTGCGGAAGCCGCATCGACTGTGAGAGTGTACTTCTTGCTCACCTCTCCGCTCCCGAGCAGCTTAATGGGCCGCTTGGTGCGCACAAGTCGCGCCGCACGAAGAGCCGACTGGTCGTAGTCCCCCGCCGGCAGTTTCTTCTCAAGCATCGAGAGGTTCACCACCTCGTACTCGATACGGCCGAGGCTGGTAAATCCGCCGAATTTTGGCTGGCGGCGCAGGAGTGGCGTCTGGCCCCCCTCAAATCCGAAACGCTGTCCTTTCCCCGTACGGGCATGCTGCCCCTTGGTCCCGCGACCTGCTGTTGTCCCGCCACCGGCACTGTTGCCACGGGCAATGCGTTTGCGTGGTCTACGAGAACCCGGCGCTGGACGGAGCGTGTGGAGATTCATAGGAAATCTTTTGAATCGGGCACGTATGATAGTGGCTGCGTAGCAGCCCGACAAGAAAAAGTGTACAAAATTAGCTTTCAGCGTATAGCTTTCAGCAAGATCATAATGTTTAAGTGCTTAGGATTGAAGACCTAAGCTTTGAAACCTTAGGTTTCAAAGGCTTTGGATTTCTAAAAGCTATAAGCTATTAGCTGAAAGCTTAGGGGCTCAAGAAGCGGGAAGCTGCCACAAAGGCCATTCTATGGTACAATAAGAGGATTTCTATGCCTTCATTCCGGCACCAGACATCTTCTCTCCTCCTTGCAGGCCTCGTCTGTGCCCTCTGTATTGCCCCTGCAGAGCGTAGCAATGCCCAGAGCCGTGCGCAGCAAGTAACATACGTCACGCGGTCAGAAGCGGCGCAATTTCTCCTGAAACGGAGTAACAGGGTTGTCCCCTACATACTGAATGACGGAAAGTACTCCGACGTCATAGACGGAGAACCCTACGCAAGGTACGTGCTCTACGCAGTAGGAATAGACATGTGGCCCCCTGATCCGGCAACAAACCGTCTCCACCCACACAAACCTATCAGCCGTGGCGAGTTCCTCCAGATGCTTGCCGCTGTATTCAATCTTCCCCCGAATATGGCACAGAACTTCGAAGATGTGCAGGGGGGAGACTGGGATGCCCCCTACGCAGGGATTGCACAGAAGTACGGCATTTTCCATGACCCACGGGATGCACGGAGACTGCGCTCAGAGCTGCCCGTGACGCACGAGGAAGCAAGCACAAGTCTCTCCACGCTCTTTGCTGAGCAGCCGGATTTGCGTCCTGCACAGCACATTCTCATCCACAAAGTGGTGTACGAGGACACGGACAGCAGACGCGCACAACCGGAGCAACCTGACCGAAACATGCTTTACTCCTACACCACAGTGACAAGCCGCAGCCAGATACGCGAGTCTCTCCAGCAGATGAAGAATCTTGAACGGTCCAATGCCGATGTCATTCAAGACCAGATCATCATTGCAGTGAACAAGGAACGTGAGAAGGCGGGTCTTGCCTCCCTTTCAGTCAATATGCAACTAGAGGCAACTGCAGAGCAACACGCAAAAGACATGCAAGCACGGGGATACTTCAGCCACTTCACCCCTGAGGGCAAAAGTTTCGTCGACCGGATAAAAGACTCCGGCTACACCGACATAGACCCTATCGCCTGCGGCTGCACACAGGTGCTCACCGTTCCAAAGGGAAAGGAACAGCGCAGAGAAACCAAACCGGACTATGCGGTGTACTCCCGAGACGTCTGCCACTGCCAGCCGAAATTTGCACTGGGGGAAAACCTGGCACAGGGGCAACTCACTCCGGAGGAAGTTGTGCGTGACTGGATGCGTTCAGAAGGACATCGGCAGAACATCCTGCAATCGGCATTCACTGAAATTGGTGTGGGTATCTTCCGGGACATGTGGGTGCAGAACTTCGGGAATTTCGAGCTCATTCTGCCCTGAACGGGAAAGCGGAAAACAGAAAGTAGTAGGAAGTACTGGCTGCTGCCTACTGACTCCTCACATCTCTTTCCGGATACTCGCAATCGTTTTCCCAAACTCTTCCGCCGCATCAGGACCATTGGCTGTGACGACGATGCCATCGACCGTCACAGGTTCCCCCGTGTACTCCGCACCGTACTGCTCAAGAATTCCTGCCTGTTCACCGGCACTATCCCACACTGTTGCGCGCCTCCCCTCAAGAACATGCGCTTTCGCAAGAATCGTCGGTGCAATGCAGATAGCGCCGAGAGGCTTGCCAGCCCGCACGGTCTCCTGTGCGAGGCGTAGAGCATCGGGGTCTGAGGCGAGGGAAATTGCTCCCGGCCCTCCAATGAAGACAACACGATCGTAGTCACCGACTTCTGCATCACGAAGAGCAAGCGCAGCCCTCTCTGTGCCGCCAAATTTCCCCCGGCAGTCCCCCGTTTCTCCGCTTGCAAGCACAATGTCGAAACCAGCGCTGAGGAGCCCATTCCGCGTTCCCTCAAGTTCCCTGTCCTGATATCCCTCCTGTGCAATGATCACAAGTGCTTTGGACATGCCCTCAGTCTAGCATAGAGAGAAGAACCTGTGAGCGTATGAGCCCGTGGGGTGTAGTGCTCCATCAGGAATGCTGACCAGCTAACCAACGAGCGTGCCCTCTGCGTCGATGTCTCCCCTGGAAATTTCTCGTACCTCCACCCCCTCCAGAGCGTCTTTGTCCGCCTGTGCTGCCTCCGCCTGCTCCACCTTCACCTCCTTCTTCTTGCGTTTCTTTCCTTCCTCGGGCTCCCCTGCTACTGCCGGTACAAACGGCGTTCCTGCTTCAGGTGGCAAATTGCCATGGAGTTTTTCAAGCGCCTTCATAACACACTGCGCATTCACGAGCTTATTCGAAGTGCCATAACGCTTGCTGAGCACATTCTTCACACCTGCATGTTCTAGAACAACGCGCAGTGCACCGCCGGCAATTACCCCTGTACCTTCGGAAGCCGGCAGGAGACGAATGCGAGCTGCCTTATGTTTCACATCTATCTCGTGCGGAATGGTGCCGCCTACGATGGGAACGCGAATCATGTGGCGCTTGGCATCGGCCGTTGCTTTCCTCACTGCAGCTTGCACATCATTCGCTTTGCCAGTGCCAAGACCCACCTTGCCCCTCTTGTTGCCAATAACCACTACCGCACGAAAGCGCATGCGGCGTCCACCGGCAACCACACGCGTCACACGGTCCACAGACAATGTCGCTTCCTCAAACTCTTGTGGTTCCCGCCGTGCTGAGCGGTTACCTCTGCGTCGTTCTGGCTGGGATGTTTTCGCCATGGAAAAAGGGATTAGAAAGTGAGACCGCCACTGCGAGCGGCTTCGGCCAGTTCCTTCACGCGGCCGTGATACTTGTAAGCATTGCGGTCGAAAACGACAGCGTCGATTTTTGCGTCCTTTGCCTTCTTCGCCACCGCCGCACCGAGCTTCTTTGCCCCTTCCATGTTCGGCCGGGCCTTGAGTTCCTTGGTA
Source organism: Candidatus Peribacteraceae bacterium (assembly GCA_035290085.1). Classification (GTDB taxonomy): domain Bacteria; phylum Patescibacteriota; class Gracilibacteria; order Peribacterales; family Peribacteraceae; genus GWB1-54-5. Next base: position 17,397 of record DATDVK010000058.1, on the reverse strand, counting down.
CTCATCGCAATAAGTGTCTTGCCAGCGTCGTCATCGATGAGCTGGACTGTCATCCTCGTGAGAGAACGGCTCACAGTCATACGCGGGCGTACGGCACTGCCGCGCACCTTGCTGCGAATGCGATTCTTACGGGCAAGCCGATTCTGAAGTTTCTTCAGTCTCATATTATGCGGCAGAAGTTTTGGCAGCGGCAGCTTTGCCGGGCTTGCGACGGACAAATTCATCCACGTAACGGATACCTTTCCCCTTGTAGGGCTCCGGCGGCCGGTACCCGCGGATATTGGAAGCCACCTGCCCCACAAGCTGCTTGTCTATTCCCCTCACAATGAGAACATTCTTATTCTGCTCCTCCTGCAAAATCTCAATGCCATCTGGCAGAGTGAAATTGATGGGATGTGAAAAGCCGAGATGGAGCGTGAGCATCTTTCCTTTCACCTGCGCTTTGTAGCCCACTCCAATGATCTCCAGACGCTTCTCGTAGCCCTGATGCACACCCTGAACCATATTGGCAATGAGCTGGCGGGTGAGCCCATGGAGCGCACGGTGCTTATCTTCATCTCCCTTGCGGTCCACGAAAACCTGATTCCCCTCAACCTTCACCGTAATCTCCGGCAGATACGCATAGGAAAGTGAACCCTTTGGCCCCTTCACAGAAACAGTACCGCCCGAAGCGGGAGCCGTTGAGGGTTTGACCTCAACAGTCACGCCGGAGGGAAAAGCCACTGATTTTTTTCCTATTCGAGACATGTATTAAGAAATGGTACAGAGAACTTCCCCTCCAAGCTTGCGCTTGCGAGCCTCTTTATCAGTGAGCAGTCCTTCGCTCGTCGTGAGAACGGCCATGCCAAACCCGCGGAGTACAGGCTTGAGATCCTCATATCCTTTGTACGCGCGGCGCCCCGGCTTCGAAACTCTGGCAAGGGTAAGCCTGGGTTTCCCCTCCACAAATGCAATAACAAGATGCTGCTTGGGTGCCTCTCCCTCCACTTGCACATCGGCTATCCAGCCTTCCGCCTTCAGAATATCGCACAACTGCTTCTTCAACCTGGAATGCGGCGCAGAGCAGGTAGTATGGTTGGCCGCCTGTGCATTGCGCATGCGGGTGAGGAGGTCGCCGATGGGGTCTGTAACGTAGGTCATAGTTGGAATCGGAGCGTGAGCTTACCAGGAAGACTTTTGCACACCAGGAATTTCACCATTGCTTGCAAGCTCACGGAAGCAGATACGGCAAATACTGAAGAAACGCATGTACCCGTGACGGCGGCCGCAGAGCTTGCAGCGGTTGTACACCCTCGTCGGAAATTTGGACTTGCGTCCTTCACTCTTCGCACGAAGGTATTTCTGTAGACTCTCGCGTTGCTTGTTCAGGAGGGCAGTACGGGCCATAGAGGAGGAAAAGGATTACTAAGTATTAGGCTTTTTGGCTTTTCTTTCAATGGAAGCATCATTTTTCTGGCCGCCAGTTTCCTGTGTCTTGCCGGAAGCATCCGGTGCGGTTTCGGCTGTTGCAGAAGATGCTCTCTCTCGTGCGACAGCTTCTCTGGCCACTCGCTCTTCACGCCTCTTGTGCTCTTCTTCTTCCTCTTTCTTCTTCTCCCGCTCCGGTCTGAAAGGAACACCCATCCCCTTAAGAAGGGCAAATGCTGCCTCATCACTGGTGGCAGTCGTCGTAATTTGCACCTGCAGACCGAAAATCTGCTTTGCATCCGCCGGTGGCACCTCCGGGAAGATCGAGTGGTCACGAATACCAATGGCGTAGTTGCCATGACCATCGAGTTTCCGCGGCAGTCCTCTGAAATCACGAATGCGCGGCAGCGCGTAGCTGAGGAGCCTGTCGAGGAACTGCTCCATACGCTGCCCGCGCAGAGTGACAACAGAACCGACAACTATGCCTTTCTTCGTCTTGAAATTGGAAATAGCCGCACGAGCCCGGGTCATCACAGGCTTCTGTCCTGTGATCTTGGTGAGACATTCCGCAACATACTCGCGCATTTCCTGGCTATCCATTTTGCTCTTATTGATTCCAACATTGACCACAACCTTCTCAAGGCGCGGCAGCGCGTGGTGATTTTGTATCCCCAGCTCTTTTTCGAGAGCCTTGGTAATTGGACCACGGAGCCGCTTATGGAGAGAATCGTATGCCATGTATACAAAGAGGAATTACATCATCCGCCACGCTCATGGGAAATGAGATCCGGAATCTTCCCTTGCGCCGGTACTGCATGATCCTTGCCACTCTTTCTCGCGTCAGACATCTCATCGGTCCCCGCCTCTGCCGCCTCTCCCGCACCAAAACTTACCTTCTTCCAGAAGGGCTTCTTCTCCGGCTTCTCCACCTTCTGCACATCGCCCTTCTTCGCCGCCTTTGCTTTCTCTCCTGCACCTGCACTCTGCTTGGAAGCTGCAGATTTTGCAATCGTGTGAGTGACAACTTCTCCGCTCCTCTTCGCAATGCGTTCCTTCTTTCCCTTCTCACTGATTCTCACACCCATCCGGGTACGCTTCTTGGTTTTTGGATCCACAACCATCACATTGCTCACTGCAATGCTCGCCTCGTACTGCAGGCGGCGTCCAGGCTGCTGCGAGGTAGCTTTCACGTGCTTCGTACGCATATTGATGCCGGCGACAATGATGCGCCGGGTGGTGGGAAGTACACGGAGCACTGCCCCTGTCTTGCCCTTGTCCTTGCCGGTGATCACAACGACATGGTCGCCAGTATGGATTTTCATACGCCTTCGCGGAAAGAAAGATACAAATGCCTCCCCGCCACACCGCAACAACTGTGCGATGCCGCTTCCCATTTCGCTCTTCGAGCTTCGAGGGACAGGTCGGCGTACGAGAGGAGGAAGCGCTTCATGCACTCATCAGTACCATTGATGATACACAATGGTGTCATAGGACGTCGGGAGCAAGAGAAATGATTTTCTGGAAACCTTTGGCACGCAGCTCTCTCGCAACAGGCCCAAACACGCGGGTGCCCTTGGGCAACAGATCCCCTCCAATGATCACACAGGCGTTGTCGTCGAAGCGGATACCGCTTCCATCCTTACGTCGTGTGAGGGCTTTCACGCGGACAATCACTGCGCGCTGCACGGACTTCTTCCTCACGGCCCCGCGGGGGGCAGCGTCCTTCACGGCAACCACAATAACGTCTCCAATGTACGCGTACCGCCTCCGGGTGCCGCCGAGCACTTTAATACACTGAACACTCTTCGCACCCGTGTTATCTGCCACATTGAGATAGCTCTGCACCTGAATCATGACTGCTTGGGGGAAGATTCTTCCGGTGCATTCCCTTTCTTCTTCTCCGGTAGCGGCGGCGCAATCTTCTCGCGATGTATCACCTTCTCCACTTCCGCCTCCGTTATGACTTCTTCAACCTCTACCGCTTTCTTGACAATCTCAAGCACCTTAAAGTGCTTGCGCTTGCTGAGAGGACGGCACTCGCCGATCACCACAAGATCTCCCTCATGCACCTGATGCCCCGCAGGATCTGCGAGGAACTTCTTACTCACCTTGAAGCGCTTCTTGTACTTTGGATGAAACGCCAGTGAGTCCACAGTCACCGTTACGGTGCCTGTCATCTTCGTGGAGGTAATGGTGCCTTTCTTCTTTCTCATGATTTCTTGGAGGGGGAATGCGCATGTTTTGCTGCGCTTTTCTGGGAGACGGATACTGTACTTCCTGGCTTCTGAGCAGGCAACTCCTCTGTCTGCTTTTCTGCCAGCACAGTACACATGCGTGCGAGCTGTCTTTTTTCACCCCTGTACTTGGCCGTATCCTTCTCCTTGCGCAACTTCACACCAAGACGCAGCTTGCTCACCATGTGTTCCTGGGCACGTATCTCACCCAGCAGATCTTTAATCTGCATTCTCCTGAGCTCGGTAATGGAGGTCTGCTTTGTCATCAGCGCGCAATGCGGGTAACAACTTTCGTCTTAAACGGGAGCTTAAAGCCAGCGAGACGCAGTGCCTCACGGGCAGCGTCCACGGAAAGGCCATCCATCTCAAAGAGAATGGTCCCTGCTTTTACAACGCGGGCCCAATACTCCGGCGTTCCTTTCCCGGAACCCATAGGCACCTCCGCAGCCTTCTTGGTCACTGGCACATCAGGGAAAACGCGAACCCAGATCTTTCCCCCGCGCTGCACACTGTGCGTCATAGCACGGCGTGCTGCCTCAATCTGACGCGCAGTAATCTCCCCGTTGCTCATAGCTTTCAGACCAACAGAGCCAAACGCGAGAGAAGTCCCACGATGCGCAGTGCCGGAGAACATGCCACGGCGTCTGTGATGCTTCCGGTGTTTGGCTTTTTTCGGCTCAAGCATAGCTAAAGAGTGAGGGAGGCAGACTGCGCTTCTCGTACCTTCTTAAACACCATTCCTTTGTAGATCCATACTTTCACGCCGATGGTACCGAATGTTGTCACGGCGTGACGCCTGGCAAACTGCACATCTGCCCGAAGAGTCTGCAGAGGAATATTGCCTTCCTTGAAGAGCTCGCTCCGCGCAATGTCCGCACCATTCAGGCGTCCCGCAACGGAGATTTTTATGCCTTTCACCCCACTCTGCATCGCTTTTTCTATCGCCATCCTCGCTGCTCTGCGATAGGGCATGCGCCGCTGAATCTGCCCCTGAATAGTCTCAGCAATAACTTCTGCATCGCCATCCGGATTGCGGATTTCCTGGATGTTCACCTCGAAAGAACCGCCAAATGCCTTCTCAAGATCCTGGCGTAACTCCTCTATGGCTGCCCCCTGCTTCCCGATAATCACACCGGGCTTGGAGGTATGGATGGTGATGGAGGTCTTCTTGCTGCGCTCAATTTCTATGGAACTGATGCCGGCCTCCTTCAGGCGCTTCTTGATATGCTCCCGGATGCGCACATCCTGGACAAGGAGATCGCGGTACTTGCGCCCCGAAGCAAACCAGGTGCTGGGCCACGAGCGTGTAATACCCAGTCGCATGCCGTTGGGGTTTACTTTCTGACCCATAGTTACTTGAGAGTAGTAGAAGAGGAAGAGGAATCCCCTTTCGTAGAGGATGCCTTTGAAACTGTCTTCGTCGTCGTTTTCGTATTCTTCATTCCTGAAGGTTTCTTCGGTTTCGACGCAGTTGACGCCTCTGTTTGTACCGTTTTTTTCGTGTTCTGTGAAGCTGATTGCCCCCGTTTCTTCGTTGCAGGCTTCTCTCCCTCCTGCTCCGGGTACCCCAGCTGGAGTGTGACGTGGCTCAAGAACTTGCGGAAGATGCGCTGGCGTCCCCGCGCCATTGGAACGCCGCGGTAGTACGCCTGCGCCTTATTGACGATGAGGGACTTCACAATCATTTCCTCAGGCTTCTGCTTGTCGTTGTGGCCAGCATTCGCCATAGCAGAACGGACAAGCCCCTCCAGGAGCCTCGCTGCTTTCTTGTTCGTCCGCTCCAGCGCAGCAATTGCTTCTGGCACAGGCTTCCCACGAACCATCTTGGCTATGAGATTTACCTTCTGGGGAGCGATGCGAACGGAGCGGAGTGAAGCTTTCATAGAGTGGGAAAAACAGAAGATTATGACGCTGGAACAGCGGCCTTTGTCTCGGCATCGGCCATTTTCCCGCCGTGTATTTTAAATTTGGTGGTCCAGGCAAACTCACCAAGCTTGTGGCCGACCATCTGCTCAGTGACATAGACGGGAATGAACTCCTTCCCATTGTGCACAGCGAAAGTGAAGCCCACAAATTCCGGTGGGATATCACAGTCGCGCGCCCACGTCTTCATGATTTTCTTCTCGCCAGCTTCCACCTGCCTCATCACCTTTCTGAGAAGCTTCTCATCTACGTAGGGGCCTTTCTTGAGTGATCGAGCCATGGGAGAAATGGGAACTAACGGCGCTTGCGCTTCTTATTCGCGCGCGAACGGATAATGAGACGATTGGAATGCTTGTTGTATTTGCGGGTCCTCACTCCCAGTGCTTTCTTGCCCCACGGTGTCTTTGGGGCCTTCAGACCAATGGGCGAATGCCCCTCTCCACCTCCATGCGGATGGTCCACGGCGTTCATGGACTTCCCGAGTACTTTCGGACGACGACCGCGCCACCGCTGACGGCCTGCTTTGCCGATGCACACAAGATTGTGTTCGGGATTGCTCACAGTCCCGATGGTCGCGTAGCATTCCATGTGGACACGACGCACTTCTCCACTGGGCATTTCCACCACACCATACTTGCCGTCACCTCCGACCAGTGTGGCAGCAGACCCTGCAGAACGTACGGAACAGCCGCCACGACCAATATTTATCTCTAAGTCATAGATCTTGTATCCGGAGGGGACGTACTTCAGCTTCATACGGTTCCCGATCTTGACCTTGGTACGCTCTGCACAGACAACTTCGTCACCTTCTTTCATTCCTTCTGCAGCCAGCATGTACCGCTTGTCACCATCGGCATAGTGGAGCAACGCAATCCGCGCAGAGCGGTTTGGATCATACTCCAGGGACATCACCGTTGCCGGCACCCCCTGCTTATCGGTGCGATTGAAATCGATTGCCCGGTACAGCCGCTTGTGGCCGCCGCCGCGGCGGCGGATGGTGATACTCCCGCTGCGTGAACGTCCTGAAATACGTTTCTTGCCGGAGGAGAGACTCTTCTCCGGGCGCTTCTTCGTCAGGTCAGAGAAGTCTGCTATCGTCATTCCACGTCGTCCCGGGCTCGTTGGTTTTACTATCTTCATTGGCATATTACTTGAGTGCAGTAAGATCAAGCGCCTTGCTCTTTGGCGCAAGCTGAACAATGGCTTTCTTGTAAGGATGGCGCTTCTGCATTATGCGTGCACGCCCAAAAGCACGGGTCTTGCCTCCCGTGCGGATGACACGGACAGAGACGGTGTCTACATCGTAGATTCTCTTCAGCGCAGCCCGGATATCCACCTTGGTTGCCTGTGGGGAAACGCGCAGCGCATAGGTCTTCGCGCCGACCTTCTGGCGTTCCGCCTTCTCTGTCACAACGGGGCCGAGAATGACGCGTGTGAAATCCATTACTTCTTGGCTTTAGGAGTAGATGCCTTCTTTGCCTTTTTCGGCTTTTCTCCGGCGGCAGGCGGTACACTGCCAGCGGCGAGCGTGTCATCCTGAGCCTGCTTGCCGGGCGTAGCCCGTAGGGCAGAGACTGGCCGAAGGACGCTTCCTGCTTTCCGCTTCTCGCCTTTCGTTCCAAACACCTCCTCTGCTCTCTTGAGAGCATCGACGAGAAAAATGAGGTAATGGGCAGAGAGCACATCCTCCGGATTCAAGTACGCAGCCTGAATGCTCTTCACGTTGGGAATGTTCCGGATGGAAAGAGCGAGATGAAGATGGGTTCCCGGCAACACAAACACTATCTTGCGACCGTACTCTACCGGCAACTTCTTCAGGAGCTCCGCTGCCTTCTTCGTTTTGCGTTCCTCGGGGTACCCCTCCAGCCCCAGAATCCTCCCGTTCTTCGCCTGGAGGGAAAGGCAACTTCTCAGGGCGGCATGACGCATGCCCTGCGGCATATTTTTGGTGAAATTCGCGTTCTTGCGCGGGCCAAAACTCTTCCCGCCTCCACGCAGCAGCGGACTTCTCACAGGTCCGCGGCGTGCGCGGCCTGTTCCTTTCTGCTGAAACAGCTTTCGGGTGGAACCACGCACTTCCCCGCGGTTCTTCACATGGGCTATGGCCGTACGGCGGTTGCTGCGCTGCCGTACGAGCGCCTGGTGCATGAGCCCCTCATTAATAGGAGCTTCAAAGAGCACAGCTGGCAGATCGACTGTGCCCTTCTTGGCGCCGGTGGCAGTGTAGACATCTATTTTCATGAGCCTGCACTAGGAAGAGATTCCACAGTGACATAGACGAGACCGCCATTCGGGCCCGGAATAGGCCCCTTCACACCAATAATGCCTTTCTCGCGGTCACAAACCAGTACCGGTCTACCGCGGAGTGTGACAGTGCCCCCCCCCATATGACCGGGCATGCGCTTCCCCTTCAGAACACGGCCAGGCATCTCGCGCATCCCGATAGATCCTGGGCGACGATGAATGTGCGAACCGTGCGTTGCAGGGCCACCCTGGAAATTGTGCCTTTTCATCACTCCCTGAAAACCCTTCCCCTTACTAAGGGCACAAACGGTGACTATGCTCTGTTCCTGGACGGTTTCGGCAGTGAGTGCTTTCCCTGGCTCCATCCCCTCCAGACTCTCCATGCGCCACTCCTTCTGCGCACTGTAACGGACATGTTCCTTGCCTTTGCGCGTCCTCCATTTTTTAGGCCCTATACCCAATACAACAGCGTTATAGCCGTCTTTCTCCTCGGTCTTCGTTCGCACGATGGTATTGGGCTGCACCTGGAGGTACGTGACAGCAACAGCTTCACCATCCTTAAGAAAGATGCGAGACATGCCGACTTTTTTGGCAATGATTCCAGACATAGGGAGCTTGGAGGTTCATTGGGTCCGCTTGGTCCTTCGGCTACGCTCAGGACAGCAGACTGGAACATAAGCTTCTGGTCTCCAAGGACCAGAAAACTAAAGCGGAAGCACATTACGGATGGAAATTTGAAGAGTCAATGTTTTTTCGAGTCTTCTCTACAACATAAAGATCTAGAAAAAAGTATTGCATTTCGATAATTCCTACGTACCCTTTAGCAAACAGCGTCCTTTCGTACGGAAGTATCGGTTTCGAGAAACCTGGAAGGAACCTGTAGTACTTATTTTCCTTCACTTCTTTCTTATGGCCGATCAGGAGATCACCTGCCGCGATTGCGGCGCCACTTTTATCTTCACGGAGGGCGAACAGGAGTTTTACAGCTCCAAGAACCTCAGTGCCCCCCAGCGTTGCAAGGAATGCCGCGCTGCAGCCAAAGCCAAGCGCATGTCTGAGCGCCAAATGCACGATGCTGTCTGCGCCAAGTGCGGCGCTGAGTGCCAGGTTCCCTTCAAACCACGCTCTGTGGAAGAAGGTGGCAAGCCCGTGCTGTGCCGTGAGTGCTTCATGGCGGAGCGCAGCAACCAGTAGTGGATCTGGAAAAGAGCGGTCTGGTGGCCGCTCTTTTTTTTGATTACTATTTCAGAAATTCTCTCCATGCGACGAAACCTCCTCATCAACGGCGCACTGCTGCTCTGTTCTGTCGCACTCTACTCAGTTTCCACTGAGCTCGCGACGCGCGTGTACTTCTTTGGATGGAGCAGCCTGCACCCGGCTGTACTCAGAAGCATTCCAACTCTCGCAGGACACAAATCCATCACGCGCCAGAGCGCGCTCGTGGGGCTGCCTTTTGAACTCATCCCGAACAACAGTACCCTGTTCAAGAAGGTACCTCTGGTGACCAATGCGGATGGGATGAGAGACCAAACGTACACGCTCAAAAAACCGTCGGGGACATTCCGCGTCGCAGTAATCGGGGACTCATTTACCATGCCTGACGGGGTGGCCATAGAAGATGCATACCATTCCGTTCTGGAAGAGAAGTTCAACGGACTGGGGAATGAAATTCGGTATGAATTTTTGAATTTCGGAGTCGGCGGATACGACCTGAGGAACTATCTCACTGTCATGCAGAACAAGGTGATGAAGTACAACCCTGATCTCATTCTGATTGGATTCTGCCCTTGGAATGACTATAGAATCGACTACATCGAAACTGGAAAGCCGGGAAAAGACATCCGATTTGTTTTCCTCGCTACTCTCTCAGCAGAATTGTATGGGAAAAGGCGTGAATGGATGTGGCATATGCCGAGGCAGGAAGAAATCATGCCGGTGAACAAGGAGGTGAATCAGTTCGCCGACAAGCTGTCTCAGGTATTCACAGAAATAGGAGATTTTGGGAGAGAAGAACACATCCCCATCGTCATAGCCTCACTCAGCTTCCAGAAATCGAACCAAAAACTCATCGCGTTGTATCAAGAGCATGAGAAGAAGAACGATTTTGTGTTCTTCGACACCTCGGAAAGATTCCCGGAGAATATGCGTGAGGAGGGATTCGTCGTCTCCCGCGGAGACACACACATGAACGGCAAAGCCAACCGCATACTCGCCGATGCGATCTTCGACTTTCTCACGGAGAAGAAACTCGTGCCTGCCAGTTAGGCTCTCACCGGTGAGACAGCAACAACATTCTTCAGAATGAACTCCCTCAAGGTTGTTCGGCCTTCCTCAATGGAGAGAATGTCATTGTCTATTGTGAGATCCGGGTTCTCTGGCGGCTCGTAGGGCTTATCTGCTCCAGAGAGTCCGCTGCGCTTCACGTAGACCCACTGAGGATTACAGAGTACTTGTATTTCCTCACGCACTCTTGCAAACGGAGCAATCACCGCCACAATGACGAGAAAACCATGCTCACTGAGAAGACGTGCAAGCCGTGCAACACGGAGGTTGTGCTTGCGACGGTCTTCGGGCGAGAGACCCTCGTCACGCGAGACTGTTGCACGCATCTCATCCCCATCCAGAACAACAACCCTGCGGTCGGCTGCAGAACCACTGGCTTCCCGCTCATTGAAGAAGTGTTTCATGCCCTCGGCAAGGGTACTCTTCCCCGCACCGGTATTGCCGGTAAGCCAGAGAACTGGGAAATGCTTCGACATGATCACTTCACTTTGAGATGAGCATCTTTATTGTACTCCTTGCCCGCCTCTTCGTAGAGTTTCTTCCGGATGTCCGTAGCTGAAATGGCTTCCGTCTGCTCGTCGAGCTGGATGAGTTCGTAGCCGACGTCACGCCCGATGTAGACAGCCAGTTCCGCACCGGGATCCTGAAAGTCTGTGATGATCACCCGCTCTCCGTCCGGAAATTCCGCACGGATCATCGCCCTTCTCTTCTCCAAATCAAAGGGATTTTTCTCTGTCTTCTCTGTTTCCCGCATCATCACAATGCACCGATCGCATTGCTCCAGAATTTTGCGGATGCACTTGCGGTGCCCGTCGTGGAAAGGCTGGAAACGGCCGACGAAGACCCCGGTTTTCAATGGAATGCAATCGTAGTGCACTCACATGGGAATGTGCAACGGGATTCACCCATACCCATACTTCTCCACCGCCTCGCGTTCCGATGCAAGGAGCTGCGCTCGCAGCTCTGGGGTGTACTCACATTTGCCATTCATATCCGCACTCTGAGAACCGAGGTTCTCGGGAGGGGTAGTGCGGAGCATGTGTTCATCAAAGTCCTCTCCCGCCATGCGGAGTGCACGCACCAGGTCTTCCTCGAGACGCTCGTACTTCCCGACGAAATCCACGTCGTAGAGCGCGTAGTGCTGTGAGAGGAAACCCGGCAGCTGCTTGATGCAACGACGGACAAAGTCCTGGAAATTCTCTGCACGGCAATCTGTGGCCAGAGGCTCTTTGCCTGCCCACCCCGTGCGCATCTGGTAGGACCACTGCGACTGGTACCAGCTTAAGGGGTTCCGCACAAACGCAAAGGTCAAGCGTCCATGAGAGTGAATGGTCCTCGTATCCGCATGGCAGATGCTGTGCCTGAGTTCCCACGTTTCTGAGAACCGGTACAAATCATTGGCAATCTCACATGCCGGCAGGCCTGCATTCCTGAGAGCAGACCGTACCCACATCCCACCGGTCTTGGGAACATGGAAGAATATCGAACGGGGAAGGAGAACGGCCATCAGGCAGAGGAGGAATTATAAGCTACAGGCAGTGGCACATGTTTTCTTCGCTCCAGAAAACACGAGAGATCTTCCCGGTCGTATCCGAGGGCACGTATCGCATGCTCCTCTGACTGCAGCATTTCCCGCAGCAAGGCCTCTGAGTACAGACATCTCTCTCTGAAATCAGCACGTTGTGCAGCCGTATTTGCCGACGGTGTTTCGCGGATCGCTCCCTCATTAAACATCTCTCCTGCCATCCTCAACGCCAGGATGAGATCCTCTGACAATCGTTCCTGCTTACCAATGAAACCACCTATCAGTTCGTACTTATCTCCGAGGTATCCCCGGTACATCTTTGAAACAATGCCGGGAAAATGGGTGAGGACATTCCGCAGGAACTGATGGAAATCATCGGAGGCGCATTTTCGCTGCAAAGAATTATCCATGTTCCAACGCTGGCTCCTCATACAATATGCCCAAAGAGACTGGTACCAACTTAAGGGATTACGCACAAAAGCGAAGGAAAACATCTGCAGAGGCACTGCTTTCGGCGTCGCATGCAGGAAAAGACCCCGGAACTCGTCAAACGGCAGATCTGATGCGCCCATCACTCCCACCTCATTCGCCGGAATCCCTGCTTTCCGGATCGCCTCCCTCACCCACGATCCCCCCGTTTTGGGGATGTGGTAGAAAACCGAATGTGGGAGGAGAAGTGCCATGTATTATGACAGTGAAAGCAAACGTATCACTCTGCAATGCAGACCGGCTGCCCCAGAATGACCGGATCTTCTGCGTATCCATACTTCTCTATAGCTTCCCGCTCCACTTCCAGCACAAGCTTCCTGAGCGCTTCCGAGTATTGGCACCTTTCTCGCAAATCCGGATCCTTAGAAGCAGTATTCGCAGGGGGTGCTGAGCACAGGAGCTGTTCATCGAATGTTTCACCTCCCATGCGAAGCGCACGCACAAGGTCGTCTGCAAGAGATTCGTAGTGCCCGATGAAATCCGCACTCTCGAAAAGGCGGTACCTCTGCGAAATGTACGCCGGCCTGTACTCAATGAGCTTGCGGACAAACTCTTCAAAATTCTCCGACCGGACTTGGCGAATGAATAGCCCGTCGCCCGGCCAGTTCCTCTTCATGAAAAACGACCATTCGGACTGGTAACACGTGAGCGGATGCCGCACGAAGCAGAAGTTGAACTTGTCCTGCAGTGATACTTCGTGGGGAGATGCATGGAAGAAGGCATACCGTACCTCCCGGAGCGACTCCTTCCCGCAGATATCACTGCCCGCAATTTCGCTCGTTGGTATGCCGACACGGTGAATAGCCTCGCGCACCCACACCCCTCCTGTTCTGGGGATATGGTAGAACACCGAATGAGGCAGCTGGAGAGCCATGGGAAGTACCTGAGCTTACAGAATCCTCCTTCCAAGAGGAAGGCAACATGGGTATTCTTTGGGTGATGGACGAATTCCGCCTGAAGAAAGCAGAGACACTCCGCAAAAAGGGAACCCCCCCTTATGCGGCAAAATGCGACCGGACCCACACGCTGGAAGAAGGAAAAGGATCGAAAGACGGAACAGAGATTCGCACCGCTGGCCGCGTGATGCTCCTCCGGGAAATGGGAAAGATGATTTTCGCAACATTGCAGGACCATACTGGCCGTCTGCAGGTTGCGTGGAAAGCAGACGAAATTCCGGAGGAAGAGTTTAGAAACGTTCTGGAGTTCGTTGACCTCGGAGACATCATCGGCATCTCCGGCGAGCGCTTCACCACAAAGAAAGGCGAGCCGACTATTCTTGTGAAGGAATGGACCATGCTTTCAAAGGCTCTCCGCCAGCCACCGGAGAAGTGGCATGGCATCGCCGATCAGGAGACCGCCTGGCGGCAGCGGTACCTGGATCTCATGAGCAACCGGGAAACGTATGACCGCTTCCTCTTCCGAAGTAAGTTCATCAGGCAGCTGCGTGAATTCTACTGGGCACACGATTTCATAGAGGTAGAAACGCCTGTCCTCACCAATGCAGCCTCCGGCGCGCTCGCCACTCCATTTACCACGCACCACAAAGGGTACGATCTGGATGTCTTCCTGCGCATTGCCGCAGGGGAAACATTCCAAAAGGAATGCCTCGTCGGCGGGTTTGACCGCACGTTCGAAGTGGCACGCTGCTTCCGGAATGAGGGGCTCGACCCCAGCCACCTCCAGGACTTCACGATGGTGGAGCACTACGCGGCATACTGGGACTACGAACGGAATATGGAGTTCACGGAGGAAATGCTCAGTACCATCCTCAAGGAGCTGATGGGATCGACAATACTCCAGATTCCCAACCGCGAGGGGAAGCTCCTCGCGGTGGATTTCAAACCGCCGTGGCCCCGTGTGAGCATCGCGGAGCTGATCCAGCGAGACTGCGGGATAGATATCCGCTCCACGGCAACCGCGGACGACCTCCGGAAAGAAATCGTCCGGAAAAAGATCCGTCTGGAAGTGGATATTGCCTCACTCGGACGCGGAAACCTGATCGACCAGCTCTACAAGAAAGTGAGCCGCCCGAAGATCGTACAGCCGACGTTCCTCACCAACCACCCCACAGATCTCTCCCCGCTCGCACGGCTCAATGACGATGATCCGGCCATTACCGACCGGTTCCAGCTGGTGGTGGGTGGATGGGAGATTGTGAACGCGTACTCCGAGCTCATTGATCCTGTGGACCAGGCACAGCGCTTTGAACAGCAGGCAAGAGCGCGCGCAAAAGGTGACGCAGAAGCACACCGGAAAGATGATGAGTTTGTGAAGGCACTTGAGTACGGCTGCCCGCCGTGTTCCGGACTCGGTATGGGCATAGACCGTATTGTCGCGCTCCTCACACAGCAAACAAACCTTCGCGATGTCGTGCTCTTCCCGCTCATGAAACCTCTGCAGAAGGATCCAAACGGATCTGATACTGTTCCTCCCTCATTTTCCTCATCCACCATGCCAGACACCCCTCTCCTCCAGCACGCAGCCCATCGACAAGCTCAGGACGGCCTGCTCCTTGAGCATGCCGACTACGGCCACTTGCTCCCTGCCGCACACGGCCTCCTCAAGGCTCATGCACTGCAGACCCATGCTCACCTCATCGCAACCGGCACCGCTATGGAAGCCTTCGCAAAGAAATTCGGGGGGCACCCCGAAACATGGAAAGTTGCAGGCATGCTGCATGACCTGGACTGGGACAAGCTCGACAAAGATTTCGAGCAGCATTGTGGAAAACCCCTCGAAGAAATGCTCCGTACTGTCGAAGCGCCGCAGGAACTCCTCGCAGACATCCGCGCCCACTACGCGGAGAAGTACGGCGCGGAGTACCCGCTCAACTCGATGCTCCGGAAGTGCCTCTACTGCGTCGATGAACTCACCGGGTTCATCATCGCCGTTGCACTCGTCCGTCCAAGCAAGAAACTCGCGGATGTGGAAGTGAAGAGTGTGAAGAAGAAGCTCAAGGAAAAATCATTTGCGGCGCAGGTAAGACGCGAGCAGATCATGGCATGTGAAGAAATGTTGGGAATGCCACTGGATGAGTTCATCGGGCTCACACTGGAGGCCATGAAGAAGGTTGCTGGCGAGCTGGGGCTCTAAGGAACCTCACTGCAGGAATCAGAAGCACTACTGGTGTGCGCGCAGTCGGTTTTTGCAGTATCCTGCTCCTCCTATGTACCGGTTCTGGGGGAGCATCACCAAACAGGTCTTTGAGGCCCTAAAGCCGCAATGCATTGTGGAAATCGGCTGCGAGGACGGGAAGAACACCAGCAATCTCCTCCAGTACTGCGTCAGGCACAACGCAGAAATCCATGTCATAGATGTGCAGCCGCTCTTCGACGTCGCAACCTGGACACAGAGGCATGCGGGAAGACTGCATGTGCACAGAGGGAAAAGCCTGGATATCCTCCCGCAACTCCCGGCATACGACGCCGCTCTGATCGATGGCGACCACAACTGGTACACCGTCTATAACGAACTCCGCTGCATTGAACAGCACATGGTGCAACACGGCACGAACGTACTCGTCATGCTGCACGACGTGGATTGGCCCTATGCCCGCCGGGACATGTACTACAACCCTGAAAATATTCCCCCTGAGTACAGACAGCCACACTGCCGGGGAGGGCTCATGCCGGAAAGGAAGGAACCACAGAAAGACCGCGGCATCAATCCGCAGCATTTCCACGCTGCCGTGGAAGGCGGCGAACGCAACGGAGTGCTCACCGCGGTGGAAGATTTTCTGAAGCAGTCCACATACCCCTGGAAGCTCATCTGCATTCCGGGCCTGAACGGACTTGGCATCCTCGCCCCGGAGCGCCTTCTTCAGGCCCGTCCCGCACTGAGTACGACCCTCTCCTCGCTGGAAACACCTCCCGCTCTCAAACCACACCTGCAGCTGCTTTTGGATGATAGCGTAAGAAACTTCCTCAGTGCTCTGGACAGTAATATCCACAGAACAAAAGCCGTCCATTCCATCGGGAACGCACTTGCCCTGCACGTGCGGCAAATGCTTCCCAAAGGACAACAGGTGCTCCTGCGCTCAACGAGTGATCATGGCGCACTCTGGGATGCTTTTCACCGGAACCATTTTCTCGTCAGACGCTGCGAGTCTACGGAGGAGGTACCGGCACAGCCGTATGACGTGCTCATATACACCGAACAGGCGCTGAGAAAAGAAAAGGATCTCCGCACTCTACACGAAGAAACTCCTACTGGGAGTCTGCTGTGCCTTCTGGCTCAGGAATGGCCCTCTCAGCTCGCGAAACAGAATCAGCAGCTGGTGGAACAACTTACGCACCACGGATGGGTACCAACAGAAGCATGTTCGTACCCGGGAATCTCCATTTTCTGGAAGACACGGCCTGTGGATATCGTGATTCCCATCCATAACGCCTACAAGCAGACCGTGCGGTGTGTGGAAAGCGTCCTGAAGCACACGAAGGATGTTCCGCATCACATTGTTCTCATCGATGACTGCAGCACCGATGCACGCATGCTCCCGTACCTGCGGTCCGTAGCGAGCGCTCATCCCCATGTCACTCTCATTGCACAGCAGGAAAATCTTGGATTTGTACGAACCGCAAATACCGGACTCCCACTGCATACGGACCGTGACGTTGTCCTCCTGAACAGTGATACGGAAGTCACGGAAGGGTGGCTGCGCAGTATCACACTCACCGCCTACGAAAAGCCCGATTGCGCGAGTGCCATTCCCCTCTCCAACGAAGCATCCGTCTACTCGCTCTTCCGGGAACACATGGGCACGATACGGCAGCAGATAGGGCTCGACCGATTGACGCAGATCATCATAAAACACTCCCTGAAGCTCAGACCGGAAATCCCCACTGCCGTGGGCTTCTGCATGTTTCTGAAAAGAGATGCTCTCATGGCAATCGGCGTATTCGATACATCGTACGGCATGGGCTACGGCGAAGAGAATGACTGGTGCATGCGTGCGCGGCGGGCAGGCTACCGGCACTACCTTGCAGATGACTGCTTCGTGTACCACGAAGGTCATGTGTCCATGCGTGCAGCAGGCCTAGTGCAGGAGGAACAGACCACAGACCCACGGAACGAAGCGATACTTTCTGTGCGTTTCCCTGAATACAAACCTCTCATCAAGGAGTACCTGCGGCAGGACCGGAACATGCATGCCATCCGCAATCAGTACTCCAAAGTGACGGTGCAATCCCTCTCTGCCGGAAAAAAACGAGTGGCTCACCTCCTCCACGTTCATCCGTTCAGCACCATCGGAGGAACGCAGCGGCACGTGCAGGACCTCATGACACAGGCGGG
>DATDVK010000057.1:0-7895 GCA_035290085.1 Candidatus Peribacteraceae bacterium | reverse complement strand
CCTGGTGGTCTTCTGGTTGCAGGAGTCGTGATCACTGCTGTAATCGCAGTCGATACCATATGGAGTGCTGTAGAACAGCGCCGTCATTTAGAGTTCCTCTCTCGTGCACCGGCCTGGTTGCTTGCGATGCTTGGTACCGAGAGCACCATTGGCCAGACAGCCTACGATACTGTGCGCGAATACAACGGAGTGATCATGTCCGATGTTGTTCCAACCACATTCACGGAGGGTGCTCTTGCCCTCAATCCTCTTACTGCAGGGCTGAGTCCTTTCCTTCGCGAGAATCGGGAAGGAAAGAAAGAACAAGCCCGCGAGAACGTCATGCTCGGCCACATGTACCGGCGGTTTGCCCAGTACTACGATAAGTACCTTCCAGAGCTACCGAATACACAGGATGGGCCGCGATCTCTCTTCGATCCTCAGAGTGAGTTCATGAAACCAGGCGGGGACTTTGAGCGCATAGTGCGGCCGTACCTCATTCTGAGATTGCATGCCGAAACCAAGGGAGAGGGTGTGGCGTTTGCCACGACGCAGCATTTGGATCTTTCTGAGCGGGAAGGGGGATTTGCTTCCTGGCTGGTGGGTGCAGGGTTCCCTGCGGTGTCAAAGTATGAATTTGATGATGCGTTGGAAGAGGCGATGATGCTCGAAGTCTGGCACAGGCGCGAGAAGCTGCACTGGGCGCGTGTAGATCATATCGCGAAGAAAGTGGAGGAGGAGAAGCAGCGCCTTGCCGGTCTCAAAGAGATGCCGGCAGAGAGTCGCGAGGCTCGTGTCACGCTGTACCGGGAAGCATTGGAGGAGGCGTACGAAGATGAAATCCAGTACGACCCGGCCGGCCGCTACATCTTCAATGTCCATCCGAAGAATATTCCTCGGCGTTCAGACGGCCTCACTTGGGCGGAAGCTCTGGTGCAAGAACGCACCAAGCGGGCCAGCAGAGTGCAGTCCGGCCTCTCGGCCAGTGAAGCCTCTCATGGGTTCAGTCTTCCGTGGGTGAAGAATGGAGAAGCAATGGATGTTGCGGAATTTGCCCGGGAACATGTGCGTCCGAAGCAGCTGGAGAGCGTGCGGTTGCGTGTCGAGAAGAATTCTCCTCCGAAGGGGGAGCCGTTCTCTTTCCAGGAGCTGGAAGCCATGGGGCAGCCGGCGGATTTGAATGCAAAGTGGGATGCAGAGCAGTTCCGGCAGCGCTTCAGGGAGGCTCTCGCTCCGCTCGAGCAGGTGAGCAGCATATTTACGCAACAGATGACGACAGATGCGCAACTTAAAGAAGCCGTACAGAAGAATGCGGGTGCCATCGATTTCTATCTTCAGTTTACTGAGCATGAGCCGTACTACCGCGATTACCTCAGCCACTGGCGAGGTGTGTCCGTCTATCTACCTCTCAGATTGTCATCGGAGTTTGTGCAATTGCTCAGGGATTGGAAGAGGGCGGAGTGTCCCAAGCTCGTTCCCACAGAAGAGGAATTTAAACAGATACAGGGCTATGCGCGCGGTCGCCATTTGACTGCTACTTCAGGTGACCGGTTGCCGCAGATGCGAAGACCCGCAGATTTCTTCAGTGGCAGAGTTGGCGAGCAGACTCCAAAACTCACTCTTTCTTTACCTGGTGCTGTGGATCTTCCGGGATATGATCCTAGCCGGGAGGGGACTCTGCTCTTCTCGTATGCTGGGTATGCGTACTTTATGAACAGGGTTCAGGAGCAGCCGCTCTCGGGTGGCGAGGAGCTCCTTCTTCCTCTGGATCCGAGGGAGAGGATGCTGCGCTCTCTGAGGAAAGGTTCTCCGTCGATGGGGATGTTCCCTGCACGGGGGGGAGATGGGTTTTTGGGACTTCCTTTGCTTTCTCCGGGAGGGAAGGAAGAACGCGACGATCCCCTGCGCCGGATGCACTCCCAGGGAAACGGGAGATACTTTGATGTAGCGGGTAATACTATTCCCATTCTTTCGCTGCGGGGGCGCACTGATCTTGTGGCGCTCACACCGCAGGAGGTAGGTATGCTCTTTGGGCGATTGAACCTCGGTATGGGCAGTGCGCCACTCCTCACGGTGACTGAGAGGAGAACCATTGTGCCTATTTCTGCCATGCCGAAGTTTCTCCCGCTGCAGCAGTACCTTCTCCAGTCGCGCCTCTTTATCATCCACGATCCGCAGCCGCAGCAGCCACAGCTCCCCTTGGATCTATCCGGCACATCCATTCGTCTCCCGCTGCCCTCCGCGAACTAGGCATTCGCACCCGTTTCCTGCTTCGGGGTAAACTGAGTGTGTGCCTCTCTCTTTCTCCCGTCTCTCCGCGTACCGCACTTGTCCCCGGCAGTACGAGTACGAGTACATCAAAAAGCTCCCGCGCCAGATCCGTGCGGCAGAGAGCTTCGGTTCAAGCGTGCACAATACGCTCAAGAAGTGGGGGGAGAGGGAGGTTGTGATTGGAAGGCAGAAGTCAGAAGACAGAAGGCAGTTGCCATTGTTCACAGAGGGCAAATCCACTGACTTCTGCCCACTGACTTCTGATTTCTTACTCGGCCTTTGGCACTCCTCCTTTATTGTGGAAGGATATGGAACACGGGTGGAAGCAGACATGGCGAGGCTCCGCGGCGAGGAGATCATGCGGTATTTCTTCGATTGGTGGCAGCAGCGGGAGCATGATGTGCTCTTCGTGGAGAAAGGATTCTCGCTCGCAGTCGATGGTCAGAAAATCACCGGTCGTTTTGATCGTGTGGAGAAGGCGGAAAGGGGACTCAAAATCATCGATTACAAGACATCGGCGGTGCGCAGCCAGAATCAGGCAGATGCCGATCTACAACTCTCGGTGTATGCACTGGCTTGCGGGCAGTCGCTGAAGCAGCCGTGCAGCGAGCTCTCGTTTCTCTTCCTCTCAGAGGAGGGTGTGACAGAGGTTGTGACATCGCGCACAAAAAACCAGTTACAAGATGCTGTGAAGCAGATTCATCTTCTCGAGGAGCGCATTGCTTCCGGAGATTTCCGTCCCACGCCCGGCCGGGAGGTATGCCGGTGCTGTCCCTACAGCAATGTGTGTGACGTGGCGGCGGTGTAGAGACGCACCGGCGGTGCGTCTCTACACCGCTGGTGCGCCCCTTGGGGCCGCACACTTTGCACTGTACACTGTCCCCATGCAGCTCCTCCGTGACTACCTCTTTCTCATTCCTCTGGCGGTCCTCGTACTCAATGAAATGATGAAGGTTCTCATTGGAGGGTTTGTGCGGGGGGATCACTGGCACCAGAATCTCTTCAGCCCTGGGGGAATGCCGAGTACCCACTCCGCGTTCGTGACGTCCCTCCTTATTATTGTCTGGCGGAAGCTCGGTATTGAGTCTACGGAGTTTGCCATCGCGTTCTGCTTTGCCTGTTTTGTATGGTACGACGCCATGGTCACGCGGCAGGTGCTTGAGGAGCAGAGCAAGCTCCTCAACCGCATGCAGCATTTCAAGAAATTCGCCGAAGACATCGGGCACTCGGCGCTGGAGGTGGTTGCAGGCATCTTGTTTGGAGCTGTCGTCACTGTTGCAGGTATCTGGCTGAGTGGCCAGGGGTTCGGCTGCGACTTCCTCCAGCCGATTTCGTGGCTCGTGGGCAACTGCGAAACGCCGTTGTAGTGACAGAAATCAGAAATCAGTCGTTCGAGACCCTGAGGGGTCCTCAGACCCTGAATGGGAAGGCAGAAGGCAGTGGCCGGTGACATAGTACTGCCTACTGACTTCTGTCTACTGCCTTCTCATACTATACTGCTCCTATGTTTCTCTCGCAGATCTTCGCCAAGACTTCCAAGGAATCCTCTTCTGAAGTGAGCAGCGTGAATGCCGATCTGCTCGAGCGCGGAGGGTTCATCCATAAGACCATGGCGGGGGTGTACTCTTACTTGCCCTTGGGAGTGCGCGTGCTCCACAAGATCGAGAATATTTTGCGTGAGGAGATGGATACAATTGGTTCTGAAGTCTTCCTGCCGGCACTTGCGCCTGTGGAGAACTGGCGGAAGACCGGGCGCTTCGATACGGTGAACGTGCTTTTTCAGGCTATTCCTGCCAATCCGTTCTCTGCCAGGCACAACGATGCGCAGTATGTACTCGGTTCGACGCACGAGGAGATCATCACACCGCTGGTGCAGCATTTCTGTTCCAGTTACCAGGATTTTCCCTGTGCTGCATACCAGATCCAGACGAAGTTCCGGAACGAGCCCCGCCCGAAGTCCGGCGTTCTCCGCGGGAGGGAGTTCCGCATGAAGGATCTCTACAGCTTCCACACGTCCGAGGAGGACATGCTGGAGTACTTCTTCCACAAAGCTATTCCTGCGTACCAGGAATTCTTCGGCCGGATCGGATTGGGGGAGATCACGGACATCGTCCTCGCATCCGGCGGTGATTTCAGTAAGGAGTACTCGCGCGAATTCCAAACACGGTGTTCTACGGGGGAGGATCACATCTTCCAGGTCCCGGGGACGGACATCCGCTACAACCGGGAAGTTGCTCCCAGTAAGGCGAAACGGTGGGAGAATGCATCGGAGAATGAACTCCCGAGGCAGGATGTATCCGGGAAGGGGATTATTGGAGTCAACGAGCTCGCCAAGTACCTGAAGATCGAGGTGGAGAGGACAACCAAGACGCTGCTTTTTGAAACGGAGAACGGCAAGGTTGTCGCTGCCGTCGTACGTGGAGATTACGATGTTAACGAGGCAAAACTCCGCGCTGTGCTCGGATGCAAGGCGCTTGCACTTGCTCCGGCAGCAGTGGTGAAGGAAGTGACTGGTGCGGAGGTCGGCTACGCGGGGCCCATCGGGCTTCCAGAGAATGTCTCCGTTGTGTGGGATGAGTCCACTGCCGGTCGCAGGAATTTTGAATGTGGCGCGAACAGGACCGGCGAGCACTCCATCAACGTGAATTTCGGGAAGGATATTCCGGAACCGAAGGAGTTCTATGACATCAAGGTTGCGCGGGAAGGGGACGCCGATCCGCAGACGGGGAAAGAGTATGCGGTCTACCGCGGCTCGGAGGTGGGCAATGTCTTCACACTCTACACAAAGTTCAGTGACAGTTTCGATTTCAAATTCATGGATAAAGATGGGAAGGAGAAGCCGGTCTACATGGGGTGCTACGGCATTGGCACCACGCGCGTGCTGGGTGTGCTCGCCGAGGTGTTCCATGACGAGCATGGTGTCCTGTGGCCGGAGAATGTTGCACCTGCGCGCGTGCACATCATTCCACTCGCGAAAAAAGAGAGTGATGCTCCCTATAAAGAAGCTCTTTCCCTGTACAAAAAACTGCAAAAGCAGGGAGTGGATTGCCTCTTTGAAGACCGGCTCAACCGCTCTGTCGGTTCCCGCATGGCGGATGCCGATCTCATCGGGGTGCCAACGAGAGTTGTGCTCTCTGAAAAGACGCTGGCAGATAAGGGTCTCGAAGTGAAAGACAGGCGGACGGGAGATATCCAGATGCTCTCGGCGGCTGCGTTCCTGAAGAGATTTGCGTAGTCCTTGGTCAATTATAGTTTGTAGCTTGTAGTAATTTTATTGAAGTTTTTTCTCCTGAGAGCTTTCCTACAAACTACAAGCTACTATCTTCTACCAATGGTGGTTCTAGTGCACTAGTTGCCCGCAAAGTGTCTCCACTTGTTCAAAGTACCTTTCGCGAAGTGCGAACAGATTCCGCATTCTCCGTTCGGCAGTGCCCCTCTCTTCCGCTCCGGCAAGCCGGTGGAGATCCTGTCCTGCATAGAAGGTAGCGAGCCGCGGGAATTTCTTTGGGTGGCAGAGTTCCTGTGCGGAGTCTCCCGGATCACAGCAGAGGGCGAGCAGATGAGATGTGTCTCCTGCCGCTTCTATCTTGCGATCCAATTGAATTGCATGTGTATATGCCGGTATGTCAGTGATCCAGAGGCTTTCCACTGCTTCTGTTCTTGACTCGTATTCCGCCTCTTTCTTTGTGGCCTGCCTGAGGGCGGGCAGTAACCGGTTGGTTGCGAGGATATCTCCATGCACAACGTATCCATCGGGGCAGGTGTTTGTAGTCCGTAGCAGTGTTATACGCTCAAAGTACCGGCGCCTGAGATCCGTGAACAACTGTGCGAGGCGCATGGTTGCTGTAATCTCCTCTTCACTGAGGGTGGTTCTGAGGTCCTCTGCGACGTTTTGTGTCGCTCTCGGGGGGAGTTTTGATGGAATGCAGAGTTGTTCTTCTTGTGCTTCCGGGGAACAGGTGGCTGCCAGGAGGGCGAGCGTATCTCCGGTAACAATGTTCCGTGACTGCATGTTGGCAATCTGTTCCGTTCGCAGGGGGTGGATGAGGTTCCAGCCGCAGCAGCGGAGTGTCTGCCAAGCATTTTCTCCAAACAGGAGTTTCTGTGCATTCAGTTCGCGTGCTTCATCTGCGCGGAGTGCATCGAGGAATTCTTCTCCTGCAAGTCCGCTTCTATCGGGGGACATACAAGTTGTGGTGGAGAGAAGGAGGGTACCTTGCTCTAAAGCTGAAAGATGAGCAAGTGTTCCTCCTCGCATTTTTGCAGGAAAGTTCGTACACTTCCTCTCACTTTCCTCTTGTTTCTATGAAGAAAATCTCTCTCCTCTTAAGTACGCTTGGCGGTGCCATGGGTGGGTATCTCCTCAGTAATAAGAAACTCCGGGAAGAACTCATGAAGGCGAAGGATGCAGAGACGGCAGCAAAGACCCTCGGGAAACACCTGCAGCGGGATGGCATGAAAATCGCGGGACAGGTGCGCGAGTTTGTGGAAAGTGAGGATGTACAGCTCAATATTGCGAAGGCGAAGCAATTTGCAAAGAAGAAGGCGGATGAGGCGAGAAGGGAACTTTCCCAGCTTGTAGCTTGCGGGAAAAACAAGGCGAAAACTCAAGTAAAGAAGACAGCAGCGCAGGCAAAGATGGCTGCAGCAAAGACTGCGCGGCGTGTGAAAGCCAAAACACGCAAGCTTTCATAGTTTTGTGTACAAAAGGTGTACTCAAACACAGTTTTCTGGTTGCTTCGTGGCGGGAGCTGTCTTACGATGCAATTGTATTTAACATATTTTCCTCTCTTTGCAATGAAGCGTTTTCTTTTTTCCTCTCTCTCATTTGTTCTCGGTCTGAGTATCATTACTCCGGGATTTGCGTATTTCTCTGTGCCAGGGAATGCAGAGTCTAGCAATGTGGCCCGCCAGACCAGGCGACATATTGTGAACCGGGCAGAAGCTACGAACAAGCTTCCGGAATTTATTCCACAGGAAGACCGCAACCGGGGTGAAGCTGTGCAGCAGACCACTACTGGTTACATGCTCATGCGCGGTTCAGAAGGCCGCCGTCTGCGCCGCTACAACCGTACCCGCAAGCCGGGCTTCGACCGTTACCGCACGTTGAATCTCCGCACGAACAGGCGCAGCTTGCGTGGCATGGAGTACGAGTCCAGCTTGGATCTTCCGCGCTCACTTGTGCAGACAGGGGGCTACGACCGTCCCACACGGCGCGACATCCGCGACAATCATCTTTTCAACGATGTGTACAGCCGTAATCGCAATATCTTGAACGAGATGTCGGAGAGTGCACGGTAGAGTTGTTCCTCTGTAGTTTGTTTTATAAACAACACCGTCCTGCACACGCAGGCGGTGTTTTTTTCATATCCCTTCGTCCGTCTTCCCGCTTCGCCCTGCGGACTATGAGGGACAAGCAGGCGGACTACGGAGCACCCTCCTTCGCTTTTGGGTTTCCCACTTCGCTCTTCGAGCTTCGAGGGACAGGTCGGACGGGCAGGCAAGAGAAGGAAGGAACTGGTCCTCTGGAATAGTCGCTGTTCCAATGCAACTTGGTATCATACCACTTCGTCCGTCTACGGCGGACTACGCGGCATAAAAAGAGGGAGTATCTGGTTTCCGAAACACTCACCTTTTCAATGCAA
>DATDVK010000056.1:0-5970 GCA_035290085.1 Candidatus Peribacteraceae bacterium | reverse complement strand
GAAGGTGCGGGGATGGCGTACTTCGTTCCGCGGATCACCGGGGAAACCTGGTCGTAGAAGGCAAGGTCTTCGGGAGTGACTTCGAAGGGTGCGGAACAGTGGGCGCAGGCCTGCCTGCCGGAGCCTTGGCGGAGGTTGGGTTTCTGCATGAGGATTTCGAGTATACAGCGGGAAACAGGAAGCGATAAGCGGTACGCATCCTTCGTCAGGCTCAGGATGACATGCTTTCTGCTTCCTGCTCTCCGCTCGAATGTGCAGGATTTTATGGCAGGAACTTGCAGTTATCTTATAGTGGGGCGCTATGCATAGTTTGCATTACAGTGCCTGGGACGAACTTTCTTTCTACGAGGATCACCAGGGGGAGATACTTCCTCACATAGAGGGAAACCTCAGAACACGCCCGCTGGGTCGCGAGATACGTACCGAAGGACTTGAACACACGCCACTCAGCGAAGAGCAGATCCGGGCGGCACTTGGTGCATTTCCGGAAAGCTGCGATCAGCGCACGCGGCTTGTGAGAGTACTGGGGAGATCCTCCGCTCAAGCAGGACTCAAGCAGGACTCAAGCAGGACGGCAGCCCATACCCCACTTTTTCTACATATGAAATCTCTGATCCGGGGAAGGGGATTGAATTCCATTTAGTTCTGAACGCTTTTGATGAGATACCGTGTTCAGACGAGGCGAAGATGATTGCGCACTACTGTGGCGTTTTCCACGGCGCATGCCGGGGGCTGCTGACAACACGCGTCTATGCTTTCCGCAATTGGCCCGGTGATCCTCCTCCACACGTTCTCAGGTTTCCTGACGGAGGAACCTATCCCCTCGTGGAAGCATTGCGCGCGTACCGCACCGTTGCCGTTCAATATCCTCCTCTCACGAGAGGTCTGACGGGATACACAGATCACTTTTACCATCCTTTCCCGGGGAATGATGATGCCTGGTCGCAGCACTGTTGCTACCATCTTGCGGAGGCCGTTGCCGCTCACTACGTTGGTGCGGCTCTCGATCACAAGAACCAGGGGAAATTGAATCCGCTGGACGAAAGACCCGATCAGAGGGAATTCGTGGAGAGGTTCCTTCGGGCAACAGTGGTGGAAGCA
Source organism: Candidatus Peribacteraceae bacterium (assembly GCA_035290085.1). Classification (GTDB taxonomy): domain Bacteria; phylum Patescibacteriota; class Gracilibacteria; order Peribacterales; family Peribacteraceae; genus GWB1-54-5. Next base: position 4,869 of record DATDVK010000056.1, on the reverse strand, counting down.
TGATGTGGGCGGCAGCGCAAAATATTGCCCGACAGATGCGATTCTATTGAGCGGGAAGGATGCCTGTTTCATGTAATGTTGTTTGCCATCGTGCGCGATTGGGAGGACTCATCTGTGTCATGGGCAAACGGAAGACTTCACCGCATTTACCACGCATTGCTTGCGCTGTTTTCACAGGGATTGGGTTTGTTTCCATGAAACATCCTTTCATCAGCGGGAGTAGTTCGTTGTACAGTCGCCGTGCTTCTTCGTAATCGCCCCGTTGAAGCGCCGCCACCATTGCATGCGTTTGTTCAGGGGCGATATTCGAGAGTACGGAGATGACGCCATCTCCGCCATGAGACATGAGAGCATAGGTCATGTTGTCGTCTCCGGAGAGTACAAGGAAGCCCTCTCGTGTCCGCCGGATAACGTCCACCATTTGACTGAGGTCACCACTTGCTTCTTTGACGCCTATCACATTGGGGTGGTCATCACTAATGCGCAGCAGCGTATCAGTTTCTAAATTGACGACAGTGCGGCCTCTGATGTTATACAGAATCATCGGCATCTCAGGTTCAGATTCTGCAATTGCACCAAAATGCTGGCGCATGCCTTCCTGTGTCGGCTTGTTGTAGTACGGGTTCACGAGGAGAACGCCATTGACACCGTTGCGGGCAGCCTGCCGCGTGAGGTCAATAGATTCCTGTGTCGCATTCGTACCAGTTCCTTCTATGACAGGCACCTGTTCCTGAACCTGACGCAGGACAAAACGAGAGATCTCTCCATGTTCCCTCTGTGAGAGGGCAGGGCTTTCTCCCGTTGTCCCTGCAAGTAAGATCGCATTGCCAGCTTGCATTTGCTCTTCGACAAGCATGCTGAGCGCATCGAAGTCTATGGGAGGATGCCCCTTTGCTTCCTTAAAAGGAGTGATGAGAGCAGTCGTCGTTCCAAGTGTCTCGCGATTGAGTTCCGGCATGTTGGCAGAGGGGCAGAATGGCTGCAGTCTTCCGCAGGTGCTACCTTCTTCGAAACAAATCGAGAAATAATGATAAATATATACTTTTTTGTTATATTTATAACATGCTGAAACTTGCAGACGCACTCGGTGAGATCGTAGCTGGCAATCCTCTGCTTCAATTCGGGTTGCAACATCGCCTTCTCAATCTCTCGAAAACTGCGTCGTACCTCTGTCCATTGATTGCCGTCAAAACAAAGAAGGATGTCCAAGAGAGCACGGTACACATGGCACTATCTCGTTTGCAGCGTAGTTCGCGAAAGAAGGGATTACATCGTGAAGAATATGAGTTCAAACAAATCACCATGCAGACTGGTCTTTCCACATACACGTTTACGCGTACCGAGGCAGCACATGCCGGGGTGCACAAGTTGTACGACGAGGTGCAACGTCGCAATGGATACATGACGATCAGCCAGGGGGCGCATCAAATAACCATCATCATTGAATCTGGGTATGCAGCGAGCGTGAAGAAACATGTCACGCAACGTCCGCGTTTCATCCATGAGAATGTCTCGTCGGTTGGCATCACGTTCGATGAGAAGTATCTGCAAATTCCAGGGCTCATCTACATCGTCATGCAACAACTGATGCTCCTCAATATCAACATCATTGAAGTGAGTTCCACATGCACAGAGCTTGTTGTATACATTGATGATGCGGATATTCAGTCGGCATTTGAAGCGTTGCACTATTTGTTTGTGAAATGAGGTGTGAGTCGAGGCGCTTCACACCAAAAGCGCGAGTCACGTCGCTCGCGAGCGACGTGACGAGTCGGATGGTGGGTAGCACTGGATTCCCTTCGTCTCATTCGCCTGCGGCGAATTCGCTCAGGACAGGCTTCTCATCCAGTCGCAGATACAACTCTCCATATTGTCTTTGGTGAGTATTCTGGTGGGTAGCACTGGATTCGAACCAGTGACCTCCGCGATGTCAACGCGACGCTCTAACCAACTGAGCTAGCTACCCTTTAGAAGGCTGCTGAAGGGTACCAATTCTCACGGGGGGCAACAAGGGACGCCTTAATTTCTTTTGTGAAGTTTTCAGCCGCAAATGTCTTGAAAGGCTTCTTCCACAGAGCTTCATCAAGGCGTCCCGCGCGTGTATACTGCTTTCTCTATGTTTAAGACCCTCCTGGATTTCGTGTTTCCACGCAGATCCCTCACCGGAGAGGAGGGGGAATTTGTGACGGAGGAGGAATTCCAGAAACTGCATTCGTTCCCGGTGGTCGAGGAGAAGCACGCGCTCATTGGACGGGGGATAGAGTGGCTGGATGCCATCCGTGCCGGTAGCAGTTACCACCACTGCCCGCTCCTCAAGAAAGCCATCCACACGTTTAAGTACCAGCGCATTCCGGGTCTCGCCGAGCACCTTGCATCCCTCATTACAGCAGCTTCGCTCCCGCAGGTCCCGGAGGGTGCTGTGCTCTGCCCGGTGCCGCTCCACTGGAGTCGGCTCAATGAGCGGGGGTTCAACCAGTCAGAACTCCTCGCACGGGAACTCTCTGAACACACGGGCATTCCGGTGCGCTGCCTCCTCTCGCGCACTCGCGCCACGGGATTCCAGTCCCACAGGAGCCGCGCGGAACGTCTCGTTGCCATGCAGGATGCTTTCGTCTGCAGGCAGCAGAGCGCGCCGTCATTCGTCGTTCTCATCGATGATCTCGCAACCACCGGTGCCACGCTGGATGCTTGTGCCAGGGCGCTCAAGGAGAGGGGGGTGACGCATGTGGAGGGGTGGGTGGTGGCGCACGGCTAGAAAGCTTTCAGCTGAAAGCTCACCATTCATACTGGAGGAGGGGAGTTCCTGTATCTCACGCCAGTCCTCTTTCCTGATTGGGTTCTGTCTTTTGGGGAGTGTCGAGAACGGAGCTGACGCGGAGTTGTGTCCCGTCCGGCAGGTGAACGGAGGCACCGGGGTTCTGCCACAATCTTCCACGACCGCTCTCATTATTGCGCAAGTTTCTCCCGTAGTTCACTTTGATGTCCGCGCGGACGAATGCCTCTCCCCATGTGCATCCCTGCTGAAGGTAGTTGAAGAGCTCATTGGAGAAGACAGATCTTTCCGATGTTTCCGATCCGTTTTCCTCCATGCGTGAGAGCTCATTCATCTGCGATGAATGCAGGACCATGAGCGTTCCCTCGTCCTTCGCCAGTGGCTCATCCACAATGGATCCAGAGAGACAGGCGTCGAACACATACCCGAAGCGCTTTTTCGGCGCTTCCCGGGCACTCCCTCTCTGCAGTGAGTGCAGCTCTTCGGAGCTGATGTTCTTCTCAAGGAACTCCAGGTAGCGGAGAACATACTTGGAGAAATCCCCCCAGCTCTTCGTGTCATTCCCCAGTCGCAGCGTGCGGCGTTCCAAGGCATAGGTCTGCCCGTCGACGGTTTTGCTGAGCGGTCCGATGCCGACCGACCCGTTCTCGTGGTCCATGGGTTTCCCGTTGTAGTCCATGAAGTAGGTCCTGTGGGCCTCACCCAAATCTCTCTGTACCTGTTGCACGATGTCATCGCGGACGGATTCCAGGAGCTTCCGCCGCTGCGGATCGATTTCCTTTTCGCCCGCAATCATGAACCTGTCTTCCCGCTCGTCTCCCAGTTGAGCAAATCCACCGGCCTCCGGAGCGCTTGCTGTGAGGCCGTGGGTGGAATCGTAGAAGAGAATAATGTCAGCGTCCGCTTTCATCCCCTCGTGGATTCTCTGCAGGATCTCCTGCTTGGAGAGTTTCATATTGTCTATGATCGGTGCAAAGGTGACCTTTGAATCGTCGCGTCCGGCCAGGATGCCGCACTGCGCATGGAAGAACTCACGGTCGAGCGGCAGGCGGTCACCGCCGATGAGGGGGATCACGTGGATTCTCGCGTCTTTGGGGAGATCAAATTTCGCCATTTTTTTCCACTCCTCTTTCTGTGCGGCGCTCACATTCACCCTGCTGATGAGGTCGTCGACATCTGTGAGGTCGGTCTCCAGCCAGGATTTTCTCCACTCCTCAGCTTTGTTTTCCCATTCTGTTTTCAAGGCCCAGATGGTTTCGCATACCCTATCGATCGGTAGATCCGTTGCATGGTAGTCCTCTTCTCTCTCTCCGAAGGTTTTTCTCTGTGCCAGCTCGATGATCGTATCCGGGGGGATGTGCATTTTCTCGCTCACGGCAGCACTCGCTGTTGCAAGTATGAATTCTCTGTCCTCTTCGCTCACGCGCAGTTCGCGCAGCTCCTGGAGGGAGCTGAGCGCGCTATCTGCAGTTGTGATGGTGTCGGAGAGTTTGGCCAGCTGGTAGTCGTACTGCTGTATCAGTAATTCGTTCTCCGGTTTGCGTGATCGTGATTCCTGGGAGTGGATGGCACTGAATGTCCCGAGATCCATTCTCCTCCCCTGTACCTGCAGCGCCGTTTCGATTGCGTACCTGTTTGCGGGCTCCTGTACTTCAGGTGGGAGTTTCGTGAAGTTCTTGGAGTTCTCTGTGATATATCCCGGAAGACCTTCAATCAATTGAGCGACCATTTTCCGGTAGTCCTCCCGGAGTTTCTGTTGTTCGGGAGTCGGAGTCTGCGATGTGAATGCGCTGGTTATTTCCTCTCTCGTAACTTTCTTCTGCTGCCCGGTGATGATCTTCGTTGCTCTCTCGAGGAGGTCTTCAGTGATGTTTGCAGGCAGCCGCCGGCCCCGCTGCAGGAGAGCATCTATTTTCTCCGGGGAGAGTGCATCTTTTGTGTGGGGTTGCTGTTCTCTCTGCGACTCGGGGGATTCCCCGGACGACTCGGCGGGATGGATGAGATTCACCATTGGTATGGATGTCTGTGTTATTACTATTATAGCATTATTTTCTTCGGTCCACCTCACCATTGTTAGACAGGGTGCTGCGGGAGCG
>DATDVK010000055.1:0-7122 GCA_035290085.1 Candidatus Peribacteraceae bacterium | reverse complement strand
CAGCTTCATAACTCAGTATTGCGATGTCCTGCTTACCCTCCAGCACCCGCAGAGAACCCACGGCTGCATCCTCGACTCCCTCGATCACCCCGTTTCTGAAAACTTGAAGATAACTGCAAGGAGTCCAAGAGTCCTCACCGGATGGATACGAGGTATATGACAGGTAGCCATCCGCATTATACCTGCCCCGTGTATGCGACACCTCTTCCATGAACATGTTCTTTTTTCTGCAAAAGTCCTTCTCCAGTAGCGATACGTCAAACGTTACATCGGGGTTCGCAATGCTGAGGGGGATGAGATGGAGAGAGGTTTTCGGGGTTCCTAATGGTATGGGTTCATCGCCCGTTATGATCGTGCTGAGTCGCTCCGCGCGAAAATCCCTTACACGTTCCCTCGCAGTGCCGGAAAGCTCGAACGCAGCCCGTATTTCGGCTACATCCATTGGTTGCTTCCCTGCGGAACCGCGAAAGTAGAACTTGGAACCGTTCAGTGTGACCATGTGGGGCTTTGACCAGCTTGCAGGAATGTGAATTACCACGGCATGATTCCCCTTTGCCAGAGGTACTATGGCCAGCTCCAGCCCAGGTATCTTCGGCTCAATGCCGTTCCGTATCAGGTTTTCGATCTTGTTACGCTCCGCATCGGGATTTATTATCGCCACGCCTTTGAGAGCTGTAGCATTGCCCTGTTTCTCTTCAATGCCAATAATCAGATGTCCACCCTTGCTGTTGGCAAATGCGGAAACATCGAACAGAAACTCTTTTTTCTCTCCGCTCGAACCAATTGTGAGTTGACTCTTATATTCCAAGATCGTGCTCTCACAGATGCCATCATCCACAAGAGACTGGAGGTCTTGTTCCGATATTTGTGCCGGAGATTTTGTTTGAATTAACACCCGCACATTGTAGCACCACCCTGTTTGCTAGAGATTCTTGACCACGTTTTATATTTCACATAATCCTCCTACTGTGGTAGTTGATGAATTAGACACAGCTCTGGTAGGCAAGTAGGTAGTTCTTCCTACACCTCCACCCCCTTCTTCCTCATTTTCCCCTTCCCCAGCTCCTCCGCCTTTCCCGCAGCCACTTCCTCCACATGCTTCTCGAACACGTACGAGAAGATGAGCGGAGCCACGATGCTCGCATCTGAGTTAATGGTGAAGTTCACGGTATCCGGGTCCAACTTGTGCCAAGTGACTTTCTCGTTCGCCGGGCAGCCGGAGTAACCGCCGAAGGAGGTCACGGCGTCGCCGATGTGGCAGAAGTACCGCCAGCGCCTGCATGTGAGCTCATGGTCTTGGATGATGCTCGGCACCACGCACATGGCGAAGTCTCCTGCGATGCCGCCCCCTATCTGGAAGAAGCCGATCTCGTGGCTTTTCTGGTTTTCGAGGTACCACCGGGTGAGGCGCTCAAACTGCTCCGTGCCGGAGCGGATGGCGCTGTGGCTCTTCACATGCCCGAGCATCACGTCGGCGCAGAACATGTTCCCCAGCGTGGAGTCCTCCGTGCCGGGCGTGAAGATGGGAATGCCCATTTCACACGCAGCCACGGCCCAGGAATGCTCCATGGGAATATCGTTCTTGCCCTGAAAGAAGCCATTTTTTATGAGTTGCATGAAGTACTCCGAGTGGAAGTGGCTCTCTCCTTTCCTGGCTGCCTCAGCCCAGAGTTTGCGGAGTGCCATGTGCATCTCCACCATCACGTCCTCCGGGATGCACGTATCGGTGACCCGGTTGAATCCCTCGTCTCTCGTTTTTCTGTCTGCTTCCATCGTCAGGTAGCGCCAGTCGGGCTGGAGCTTGTAGGACTTGTTGGCGACGAGGTTGAAGAGATCCTCCTCCATGTTGGCTGCAGTGGAGGAGATGGCGTGTACCTTCCCTGCGCGGATGAGCGGGGCGAGGGTGATGCCGATCTCGGCCGTGCTCATGGCTCCCGCGAGGGAGACGAGCATCTTCCCTCCCTTCTTACAGAACTCATGCCATCCCTTCGCCGCTGCGAGCGTCTCGCGCGCGTTGAAGTGCCTGTAGTTCTTCTCGAGGAACGAAGCGATGGACATAGCAGTTCTTGGAAGGGGGCGGGAACGGATGGTGATTGTACCACAAATTGCGATTTGTGCAGAGAATTCCGGTCAATTTCTCAATTTCTTGGATAGCTCTCAGGCGGTGGCGCCCATTGCTTCCCGCTTCTTTGCGGCTGTGACACGAGTGAGCAGATCCTGTGCCTGGAGCGTTGCTTCAGAGAAGATGCGGCCGCCTTCGCCGGCTATTTCCAGCATGTTCCGTGGGGCGTTGAGCTCTATTTGCCGGTCTATGAAAGTAGCCCGCCAGTCGGCGAGATGCAGGTACTCATTGATGATGTCGATACTCTTCATCCAGTTCACGCTGCAGCAGCTGTAGATGTCCATGTGAATGTTCGGCTGCCTCCCGGGTTTTTCAAAGTAGTGGCCGCTGATGTGGCTCGTGGTGATGGGCTGGATGAAGGACCATCCCGGGGCGCGCAGGTCGGTGGCGGGGTAGATCTGCAGTTTCCCCAGCTCCTCCATGCGGAGTGTCGTGAGCAGGGCATCGACGAGTTTCCGGACAAGGGGTGCAGGGTCAGTTGAATCCAGCGCATTTTTGAGGTGCGCGTCGAGAATGAATATCTCATGCAGGAGCCCAAAATGGGAAGCGGCATTCATTGTCAAGGATAGTATACTCAGCGGGATCCTCAGTGCACACAAAACGTGCAGAAAAAAAGAGACAGCACATTCTCTATTTTTGGCTTCCGTAAAATCAATCAACCCTCCCGATAAGTGTGGTATGTTCTGTTTTCCATTCTGTACTCATTTTGTATTCAAAAAATGTGATATTGGTTACGTTTCTTTGGCTTCATTTCCATAATATTGGATGGTTCGGGGCTCTCGAATGCGAATTGCAGGTATTTGACATGCCGGAGGTGATGGGTCACAGGGGATGCTCTCTACTTGTATAAATAATATGTTCAAAAGAGGGCATTCCCGCAGAGCTCTGCTGAACTCAGGCTATGTCCTGTTGATTGACAATCATTTTATTATGTATTCCAATAATAACTGCTAACACTGCGATTGCTCCACCAAGCAGGAAGGGAACCCACGGTTTTTTCCCTTCGGGGGTCCTGTCGTCCCTGTCGTCGCAGGCATCGCCTTTGCCGTCGCTATCGGCATCTTCCTGCGTGGGATTTCCTGAGGAAGGGCAGTTGTCCTCCGTATTGAGGATACGGTCTTTATCCGTATCTTCGCAGAGGTTGCCCACTCCGTTTCCGTTACTGTCTTCCTGCTCCGGGTTACTGTGTGCCGGGCAGTTGTCCACGGTGTCAGAAACGCCGTCACGGTCCGTGTCGGAGCACTCGTCGCCTCTCCCATCGGCATTGTGGTCCTGCTGGAGCATGTTGCTGTCCTGCGGGCAGTTGTCACACGCATTACCTACGCCGTCCCCGTCGCCATCTTCCTGTCCGGGGTTTGCCGTGAAGACGCAGATGTCCTGTTCATTCCCCACACCGTCCCCGTCCGCATCCTGCCCGCCCGCGCCGCTCTGGCACCGGTCGCCGGTGCCATCTGTGTCCCTGTCCTGCTGCGGCGGGTCGTAGAGGAGGGGACACACGTCGCAGGCATCGCCCACGCGGTCTCCATCTTCGTCTGCCTGGTCTGTATTAGGCACTTCCTTGCAGTTGTCGTTCTCAGTGGGGATGCCGTCTCCGTCGGGATCACCTTTGCAGGCGTCTCCGAGGGCGCTTCCGCCCGTGCGCTGCTGCCCGGGGTTCGGTACCCCGATGCAGTTATCCATTCCATTCATGATTCCGTCTCCGTCCGCATCGTCACACATCCAGCCGGTTCCGTCGCCGTCGATGTCCTTCTGGTCCGGGTTGGGGAAGGAAGGGCAGTTATCGGCGCCGTCGTGAATACCGTCTTCGTCTGTGTCCGGTTGCTTGGTATTGGAGAGTGAGGGAGCAACGTCGCAAGCATCTCCGATGCCGTCGCGGTCAGCATCCTTCTGGCCGGTATTGGACTCCCGGGGGCAGTTGTCTTTGACATCGGGAATGAAGTCGCCGTCCGCATCTGCCCCCTGCTCTCCGGAGTACAGGGCGGTGCTGAGCTTCGCTTTCATTGCGCCGGCAAAGCGCAGGTTTGTATCGGTGGGCGGCTTTTCTTCCGAGGCGGAGAAGTCATACGCGAGCGCGTAGCGCTGCCCGGGCTCCGCGGTGAAGAGGATCACCTTTGTCGTTTCGAGGAGTTGCAGTTCTGCAATTTCCAGCGTGCCGGATGTTTCGAGGACGATCTCGAACACGGTTGCAGGGGAGCCAAAGACGGGAATCCGCGTGCCGGACGGCGTGCCCTGGAAGCTCTGCGTGAGGAGGTTCTCGCTCCTGCCGTAGCGGAAGCGCACGCTGTCGATGGTGCCGCTTCTGAGCTGGTAGAAGAGGAACTGGGGTGATGCCGGTTCTTCTGTCTGGAGGAGGAAGCGGTGCTCTGTTGTGGCTGCCGGTGTGAATGCCGTCTCCGGGTTGCCGTCGAATGCGTGTGTGAGAGAACTGCCCTCCAAGGCAGCATCCGGCCCGGAGAGGATGCGCGCTGTACGGAGGACATCAGTCTGTATGTCCACTGTCTGTATGGGGACAGGGGTATTGCTGCTGTCTACTATCCAGTATGGCCTGAGGAGACTGTGTTCCTGCGGGAGCAGCTCCACTCCCGCTGTGACAGGGTTTTGCAGAGGCGGCACCTCGATACTCTGACGGAAGTCGAAGTTCTCTGCTGCGAGGGAGACAGGTATGAACAAGTGCAGGGCGAGGATCAGAGCCGGCAGGGAATGAGATACGTGCATGTTTATTCGGTGAGCATGAGAACACGGGCGATTGCTTCCGCCACCTCCCCGCGTGTGAGCAGGATCTCCGGGCCAAGCTTGGCTATACGTTTCGGGAAGAGGTTCATCTGCTCTGCGCTACCGACGAACGGGGCATACCACGCGTCCGGGGGTACATCTGTGGAGTAGTAGGGAAGTCCTGACTCGAGATCGAACGTCTTCACGAGCATCTTAAGAAACTCGGCCGTATTCACCGTTGCCGCCGGCCGAAAGGTCCCGTCCGGGTATCCATTGATGATGCCGAGATTGGCGGCGCCAATCACATACCGCACGTACCATTCATTATCCTGCACGTCCCAGAACTTGCCGTTGTTGCCTGTCTGCGGAAATTCCCCGTAACGGGCGGTGAGCAGGAACTTTGCCGCCTCTGCCCGGATGACCGGGTTGCTCTCGCGGAAAGTGCCATCGGGGTAGCCGCTGATGACCTTGGCTTCACGCAGGAGGTTCGCAGCTTTCCCGATTTCACTTTGAGGGTCCGTATCAGGGAACCAGTTCTTTGCCGGTTCAGGGAGTAGTTTCTGTGAACGGTGTGTGGTGATCGCACTCTCCTCTGGTGTCTGGGAAGAGCTGGACTGCTGTACCTGCACCTGCTCTGTGAGAATGCAGGTTCCCACACACACGTTGCACCCGGGGCAGGAGGGATCACTCAAACAGTCACCCAGTTCCACCGTGCAGATTTTCCCTTCGTCGCACTCGGCAGACGAATGGCAGAATGTGTGTCCCGTTGTGCAGGGATCTCCAAAGTAGTTGATGGGTTTGCCATTCTCGGCACACCGTGGTTGCTGCGATCCGTCTGCGCAGATGTACGGGTCGCAGGGTATGGCGGGAGGGGGGAGGCACTGCCCGTTCACGCAACCGTACGTGCAGAATTTGCCTTTGCAGAGGTCTCCCGGGGGTGCGGGGTTCGGGAGGCACTGCCCGTTCATGCAGCCGTAGGGGCAGAAGAGATTTGTGCAGGGGTCCGGGGGAATCACGATAGGCGCATCCTCTTCCAACGTGCAGTCCAGCTCGCAGGTTGGCACGCACTGGCAGAACTCCGGAGGCATGCCCTCGAGACAGGGAGGGCACAGGGGGGTGTCCTCGCCCGCCTCACAGATGCCGTTGCCGCAAGAGGTCTCCGCGAGGAGCCATGCGTGTTGCACTGTTTTTCTCTGTTCCTCTGCTCCTGCCTGCACGGCAGCGACACTCGTCAACGTCACGGAGAGTACGAACGCAGTGAGAGCGAAACCCGGTCGTCTGAAGGGAGAACGGAGAGCAATGTGTCTTTTTCGCATTATCCTAGTATTTTAGCGTATTTTGCCATTTTGGGCAATTGAGTGCATCTCTGTCCTCCGGTATTCCATCAATGCGAAAAATGTGCTATAGTACTCATTGAAATGACACAGGCAGCAGAAGGAGAACCCGGTCAGGAATTTTCTCTCCCCACAGTTGTGGAGGGAGATCTTGCAGAGATCCCCGGCGTCAAAGTCGGTACTGATGTGACGATGGGGAAGATCGATCCTGCAACCGGGGAGTTCCTGGCGGCTTCATTTGATTTCAATGGGAAAGTGCTAGAGGGGCGGTTAAACATGGAAGGCAAGACGGGCAAAGGGTGTGTTCTGTACGTACGCCCCCCAGGTACGGACCGGTCAAACCACACCTCTTCCATTCTGCGGATTGACAGGATGAGTGATGGCTCGTTCTGGTTGCATACGGTAAACAGTGTCTACCGTCTGGTGATTGGGGCAGCAGGAAAGCTTGATTTGAGTGCTGTGGAAGAAGGCGATCCGGATGGTACTGCGTACGATGCACCTGCTGCTGACGCAGACAGGGAGCAAGGGGGCACTCCTGCGGGAGGGCAGAGGGTGAAGAGCCGGCGCTGGTTCAGCTGGATCCTGGGGCGCAGGAACTGAGTGAGTGAACGTACGTACGGCGTATGAGAAGCTTTTGCATTCCCCGCGGTCACTGCTACGATCAATCCACCGATGTTCCTCACGAGAAAAACGAACAGAGTGGCGCTCGCAGGTATTCTGTTCGCTGTCATCCTCTCCCAGACGAATCCCGTCTTCACGAAGCTGCTCCTGAAGGAGGAGTGGACGCCGCTTGGCATGTACTTCCTCGCGCTCCTTGTGATGGCCATTGTACTGGCTCTGCATGAGTTCATGCTTCTGGAAGCGGGGGAGAAGTGGGAGATGGACAGAAGGGACATTAAAGGGACGCTGCTCACGACTCTCACAGGTGGCATTCTCGCACCCATACTGTTCCTC
>DATDVK010000054.1:0-8069 GCA_035290085.1 Candidatus Peribacteraceae bacterium | reverse complement strand
CCGCTCGCTGCCACCAGGCAGGCTCCCGTGGGAGACACCGGACCTGCAGCCCTGGCTGTGATGGCAGCAGGTGCCGCAGCAGGTGTGGGATGGGTGAGGAAGAAGAGGAGGAAGTGAAGCTATCCACGCTAATTTCTGGATACTCTGCCTCCTGCACGGTATTCTGTTCTTCCATACAGCTTCCCCAACTTCTGTGTCTGCAGCAACCCGAAGACCACAACGTAACCGTCAGCAGTGGCTCCTGAGTCTTCTGCTCTTCTCCGTACTGTTTTTCATGGCTGTGTACTCCATCACAAATCCTGCACGTGGAGAGGAGAAGATGTTTGCAGATGCAAGAGAAGTTCCCATCAGTGAAATGACGCGCGGATACACCGCTGGGGATTTCGAGCGGATTCTCGTCCGGGACAACAAAGTGTTTGCTGTCACGCACAGTGGTGCCATGGTGCAGTCATATAAAGAGGCAGGCGAGAGCGTGTCGCAACTCGGGTGGAACGATCCGAAAAATCCAACGGTTGTGGAAATAGAGAACAGGGAAGCAGCGAACCTCTTTCTCGCTATTCTCCCGGATCTCCTCTTCTTCATTCTCATCATCAGTGGAATTGTTTGGTTGTTCCGGGGCATTGCACGAAGCCAGAGCAGCGCGCTCTCCTTCGGGAAGTCCCGTGCCCGTGTTGCTGATGCAAAGCAGGTGAAAACCCGCTTCAAAGATGTTGCAGGTGCTGAGGAAGCAAAGGAAGACCTGGTGGAGGTGGTGGATTTCCTCAAGAATCCGAAGAAGTACATCAATCTCGGGGCAAAAATTCCAAAGGGGGTTCTGCTCGTTGGCGCTCCGGGTACAGGGAAGACGCTTCTCGCGCGTGCTGTGGCCGGCGAGGCGGGGGTGCCGTTCTTCTCCATTGCAGGATCGGAATTTGTGGAAATGTTTGTAGGTGTCGGGGCCAGCCGCGTTCGTGACCTCTTTATGAAAGCCAGGCGCAATGCGCCTTGCATCGTCTTTATTGATGAGATTGATGCAGTGGGAAGGCAGCGTGGTGGTGCCGGATTCGGGGGAGGACACGATGAGCGGGAACAGACGCTCAACCAGATTCTCACGGAGATGGACGGCTTTGAGCAGGGGACCAATGTCATTGTGATGGCTGCGACAAACAGGCCGGATGTCCTCGACCATGCACTGCTCCGGCCAGGCCGCTTTGACCGCCGCATTTTTATAGACAAGCCTGATCTCGATGCAAGGCAGAAGATTCTGGAGGTGCACATGCGCAACAAGAAGGCAATCAAGGGTGTCGATCTCAGTACTGTTGCGAAGCAGACGGTTGGTTTGACGGGCGCGGATCTGGAAAACATCACGAACGAGTCTGCTATTTTCGCTGCCAAGCGTGGCAGGAAGTCCATTGCGCAGCCCGATCTCGTTGATGCAGTGGAAAAGGTTACTCTGGGATCCGAGAAGAAGTCACGGAAGCTCACGGAGCGGGAGAAGAAAATTACGGCTTACCATGAGCTTGGGCATGCTCTTGTGGGGCATCTGTGTCCTGAGAGTGATCCTCTGCACAAGATTTCCATTGTTTCGCGTGGGTCCGCTCTGGGTGTTACGTGGTTCCTGCCGCAGGAAGATCAGTACACTACGAGCAAGACAAAATTCCTCGATGAAATCTGCGGGCTTCTCGGCGGGCGGGCAGCAGAGGAGATCATTTTCAATGAGATCACAACCGGTGCAAGCAATGACATCGAGCGGGCATCGCAGATTTGCCGCAACATGGCTATGCACTATGGTATGGGCGATGAAGACCTCGGCATTGTGGCGTACGGGGAGAAACAGGGGACTATGTTCTTAGGTGTGGATCCTGCTGTTACGCGCAACTACTCGGAGCAGATGGCGCGTCATATAGATGAATTTGTGCGTGAGACGATTCAGGAACAGTACAAGCGGGCAAAAGACATGGTGGCGAAGCACCGGAAGAAACTCGACGAACTGGCCGCAATTCTGCTCAAGAAAGAAACAATGAGCCTTGAGGGGTTTCTGGAGGTTTTTGAGGGGAAAAGCGGCAAGGACAAGGCTGTATTATAGCTCCAGTCTTCAGCTTTTCGCAGCGGATAGTCCCCAAGGCGGACATGGAGACAAGCGCAGCCTGGCAATTTCCTCTGTGCCTTGTTGCTGCTGCGCGTTTTTTTTCATATAGTGGCAATCCGGTGGGGAAGTATGCATTGCCTCCAGAACCTCATCGCACATTTTTTTCCGTAGATTTATGACTCAAAAGGAGAAAAGAGAGTTCGGATTGCTCTTTCAGAGCTACATCACAAATATAGTACTTTTTCTGTTTGCGATCTTCATCTACCGCAAGAGCTTCTACTACGCGAATTTCCTCCAGCAGAATGTGCAGGATGTTCTCCTCTGGATTGTTGGTCTGTACATCGTGCTCGCCATTCCTTTCGAGATGATGCTCCCGCCAGAGAAGAGGCGGTTGGAGGGGAAAGGACTTGTTGCATTACGTGCCGTGCTGCGGTTCCTCCGCGACGGATGGAGATATCTCAGGCGTGCACCGCCCGATATATCCAATCCCCCGGTTCTGAAGAAGGAAGAAAAAGTTGCCATGCTCTTTCTGCTGGTGAAGTTCTTCTTTCTTCCCATGATGGTGCAGTTCCTCTTCGGGAACTGGGAGAGCATGATGTTCTACTGGCATCTTTTCGGAAAAACGACAGACATTCATGATTTCATGCTGAGGGCGATGTTCCCGTACGCTACGTCACTGTTTTTTGTCGTCGATACGTCGTATTTCGTATTTGGGTACGCCGTGGAGTACCCGCTTGCACGGAACCAGGTGCGCTCGGTGGAACCGACCCTGTTCGGGTGGATTGTGGCACTCATTTGCTACCCTCCCTTCTACGAAGTGACAGGGAAGTACCTCTTCTGGTCGTCGAATAACGAGAGTTATCTGCCAGTGCTGGCTGCTACCTATGCGATGCGCATCGCAGCGCTTGTGTTCCTCTCTATTTACCTCTGGGCAACTCTGGCACTGGGTACCAAATGCAGTAATCTCACGAACCGTGGGATAGTGCGCTCGGGGCCCTACGCGTACATACGGCATCCTGCGTACATCTGCAAGATACTCGGGTGGGGGGTCACTGCCATTCCGTACATCCTCGACACGGGGAATTTCCTGCTTGCAACGCTCTCTCTGGGCGGCTGGGCCATGATCTACTTCTTCCGGGCGCTTACCGAGGAAAGGCATCTCCTGCAGGATCCGGATTACCAGGAGTACTGCAAGGTCGTCCGTTGGAGGTTTATACCATTCATTCTGTAGCGGTATGGTTTCCAAGAGAACTGCCGGACAAAGGTTTACCTTCTCTCTCTTTGCTCTTTTTGGGCTGATTATTCTGCTGCGCTTCTACAATCTCGATGCGAGGACCATTCACATAGACGAAGGTATGGGGTTGCGCTACGGGCAGATGCTGCTTGAAGGGACGTGGCGGTATAACCCTTCTAACTCCCACGGGCCGGTCTACTTCTTCTTCACATCGTTCATGTATGGGGTCTTCGGCGACAATATTGTCATTGCACGGGCGGGGATGTCGGTGGTGAGTATCGCATGGCTCCTTCTGGTTCTCTGGTTGTACTGGCCGCTTCTGCGCGCGCCCGGGCGACTTGTACTCACGGCAGGATTGGGGCTTTCTTCGGGGATGGTGTTCTTCGCACGCAATTTCATCCATGAACACATTTTCATCCTCGTGACGGTTGGAGCGCTTGTCGCTGCAGAAATGTGGATCCGGCACCGCGACTACAGGGCGCCAGCTGCGTTTGCCATTCTGTGTGTGCTCATGTACACGACAAAGGAAACAGCTCTTCTTACATGGGCGGCATGGGGCGTCGCTGCAGTCCTCATGGCCACGGATCAGAAACACCAGCCGCATTTGTTCGATATGCACTGGCGTTCGGTGGGGATTGGCATTGGCGTTGGTCTGCTGCTTCAAGCGGCGCTTTTCACCATCTTCTTCCGCGATCCGGGGGCATTTGTGGAGAGTTTTATCGGTCCGTTGCGCTGGGCGGAACGCGCTCAGGAATACCATGGGAGGTCGTTCCTGTATTTCCTGCAACTGCTGTTTGTCCACGAGTTTCCTCTGCTCCTCGGAGCGCTGGGTCTTACGTGGCTCCTGAATCGCCGCAGGAAGTGGGCCCCGCGGTTGCAGTTTTTTGCGCTCTGGACTCTGTTCATCACGCTTGCTTACTCACTGGTCCAGTACAAGACGCCGTGGTGCATCCCCAATCTCATTCTTCCTCTCGGGCTTTTCGTCGCATTCGCCTTTGATGCGTTGTGGGTGCATACGGGAGGGGGGAAGAAGAATGTATTGCTTACTCTCGCAGCGGTCATCCTCTTCTCGGCTGGGACTGCCGTTGCGTGGTTCGATAGTATCGAACACCCTGACCGCGTGCGCCCCAACGACTACGCGTTTCTGCAATCCGATTACAGCTTGCGGAGGTTTCTCCGGACACTTGAGGATTTAAGCAGGTTGTATGAAGGAGAGAAGCCCATGCCTCTGCAGAGAATCGGAGATACAGATGAGCTTCTCTATGTGCTCACGAAGCCCTACAGGTCGTATGACTCCCGTGAGCCGTTCCTTCCCGGGCTCCCCGTGTATATCAATTACTTCCACGATGACAAGCAGACGTTGGAGATGCTCAAGGAATCGGGGAAAAACTATATACGTTCCACGTACATGTACATTCGCGACAAAGGCATTCTCATTGATATTTTCGCAGAGGAGAACTTGTGGAATCGCTACATCACGGAAGTTGCACATGAAGAAATCCTGCCGGGGGAGAATCCGGTCTATAACTACAGCAATTAGGTTTGAGCTTGTAGTACTGCAGTCTTTGGTCCTTTAAGACCTCCTACAAGCTACAAACTACAAGCTAATTCCCAGGAAACTCATTCGTAATTCCTGCCACTATTGCTAGAATAGAATCCGCTCATGCAGAGCCTCAGCCCCCTCGATGGCCGTTACCAGTCCAAGACGGGGGTACTGCGGCCCTTTTTCAGTGAGGAAGCGCTTATTCGCTCCCGGGTGCTCGTGGAAATCCGGTACTTCCAGGCATTGGCTGCAGATCCGCGCATTCACGGCCTGCCAAAGCTCACTGCAGCGCAGCAGGAAGCCCTTGAGAGGCTCCTTGAACGTTTCTCTCCCGGAGAGGCAAAAAAGGTGAAGTTGATCGAGAAAACCACCAACCACGACGTGAAAGCGGTGGAGTACTACCTCAAGGGAAAGATCGGTTCCATTCCCGGTCTGCAGAAGCGGACAGAGTTTGTCCACTTCGGTCTCACAAGCGAGGACGTGAACAACCTTGCGTACGGTCTCATGGTCCACGGCGCGCTCAGGGAGGTCATTCGCCCGGAGCTCCGTAGCCTCATCCGGTCGCTGGGCGGCCTTGCGAAGCGCTGGTCTGCGATCGAACTCCTCAGCCTTACACACGGACAGCCTGCGACCCCCACAACCATTGGCAAAGAATTGCAGGTCTTTGTAGACCGTCTCACGCGTCAGGAACAGCAGCTGCGGACATTCAAAATGCAGGGCAAGTTCGGAGGGGCAGTTGGAAATTACGCAGCGCACCGTGCTGCATACCCGGAGGTGCAGTGGGAGCTCCTTGGGCAGAAGTTCGTCCGCTCCCTCGGTATGGAGCCGCTACAGCACACCACGCAGATCAACCCGCATGATGACATCGCGGAGCTCAGCCATATCCTCTTCCGCATCAACACCATTCTCCTGAGCTTCAGCCGTGACATGTGGCTCTACATCTCCCGTGGCGTCTTTCAGCAGAAAGTGGTTGCCGGAGAAGTTGGCTCCTCCACTATGCCCCACAAGGTCAACCCTATCGATTTTGAGAATGCGGAAGGCAATTTTGGCCTTGGGAACGCGCTTTTCCACCATTTTGCTGAGAAACTTCCCATCAGCCGCCTGCAGCGTGACCTGAGCGATTCTACGGTGCAACGGAACATCGGGGTCGCCTTTGGGTACCACCTGCTTGCCATCTCTTCTCTGCAGAAGGGCCTCTCGAAGATTTCTGTGAACAGGAAAGTGGTGAAAAAAGAGCTCGCTGAACATCCGGAAGTTCTTGCAGAAGCCATCCAAATGGTGCTGCGCAAGAACGGCGTGCAGGGGGCCTACGAGAAACTGAAGAAGCTCACGAGAGGGGAAAATGTGACACGCGCGGACATCCGGAATTTCATCGAGTCACTCACACTCCCCAAATCTGAGAAGCAGCGCCTGAAGAAGATCTGCAAGCTCTGAGAGTATTTTGTTGCCCTGCATGCGTTCCCTGATACACTTTTCAAGCTCTTTCTTTTGTTCGTTCTTGCCCAGGTGGCGGCCCGCCTACGTCCTTCGGACTTCGGACGGGTGAATACCTCAGCTATTCTGGGTTCTCCTGATCTTTTTCTTTTTTGCCCAGGTGGCGGAATTGGTAGACGCGCTAGCTTGAGGGGCTAGTGGGAGTTATTTTCCCGTGGAAGTTCGAGTCTTCTCCTGGGCACCATTCGACTCGCAGTTCGCTGCGCTCACTGCTCGCTCATGGCAAGCCATCAGGAGTAGCTTGAGCTCGCCCTGAGCGAAGCGAAGGGTCTTCTCCTGGGCACCATATATGGGTTTCTAAATTAGAAATATGAGTGTTACACCAAATTTCAACAGGTTCGACCTTCTCTCGTTCGAAATTCGAGTTCATCTTGATCCTCAACTTTTGAGCAATCCTGATGAGATCGATTCCAGTAAATTGAATAGAAAAAGACTGAAGAAATACTCGGATCTAATCCACACAATGATGATGGCATTCAAGAAGGTACAGAAGTATGAGCTTTATTTTTCAAAGTTCTACCCATCTACAGAAGAAATTTCTGAGTCGGAGGCTCTTGAACATCATGTTCATGCGTATCTCCAGGATCTCACGATCCTGAGCAACAAAATTGAAGTGTTCCTCAATATCTTGAAAAGCGACCTGAAACAGGTTGCGCCGAATAAAGACGAAGTCTGTGCCTCAATTGATGAAGTCAAAAAATTGATGATGAAAACATTTAAACGAGTAAAAGAGACGAGGCATCCCCACCAACATGCTGGTTATCGGTTCTTGGATTACGACATCACACGCGCTAGCTCAATAAGAAGCATGATCCAATCAGGCAACAAGCTCTTTCTTGATAGACTTAAACCTGGCGCACTTGATTATCTTGATAAGGAAGCAGCCAAGTCCTTTGAAAAAGCAAAGGCATATTACATCGAACGCGCTAAAAAGAATGAGGAGGGTCTCTCTAAGTTAATGGAAAGGTTTTTCTGGAGCATCGAAGATCTCATCTATCAATTCTTGGGTATCAAGCCTGTGATTTCAGGTAAGATCAAAACGCTCCCGCCAAAGCCAAAACTAAAGGCCAAAAAATAGAATTCAGTAACCCCCTTGTTACCAGAATAGAAAAACAGAATCAAAACAGATGAGAATTTGCTATTTTCAATAGGAGAAGATGAGAAGCTCGTTTCTACTTCTTCCTTCTCACAGGGATCTTCACAGAAGGCTTGGACTTGGAGAGGGGCAGTGTGTTGATTTTGGATTGGGACTTCACTGAGGGTGACTGCTGTTTGAGTGTGGAAGGAAGAGGAATTTTGGTGGATTTTGTTTTGATCGTTGCGGAGGGGGGGGAGCTGGGGGTGACGGTGAATCCCGGGACGACGGTCGATTTCGGCGCAGAGGACGGTGCCGGGGGCTGAGTTGATGAGGAAGCAGCTTCTGAAGAAGAGCTCGCAGATGGTGGGGTGGAGCTGTGCGGCATCGGAACTTCCCACTCATTGTTCCGTTCATTCGTTTCCATGATTGTGTTGTTTGGATCCACCCGCACAATGATTTTTTCCGCTTCCTGCGGAATGGTTCCCGGGTTGAGATTTAAGTATTCCGGGACCCCCGTCACTCCGGGAACGATATCTTCATTGGAGCCGATGCCGAGAATCAAATGGCTTGTGCCTGCGGAGTCCTCCCACTCGAACCACACAGAAACAGAGGAAGCGGTAACAGTCGTATTGCCGATGTTCTGGAGGGAGTA
>DATDVK010000053.1:0-8988 GCA_035290085.1 Candidatus Peribacteraceae bacterium | reverse complement strand
GGGTTAGCAGCTGGAAGATGCGCTCTCCGGCGCGGAAGTGGGGAAGAGAGAGTCCCACGTCCGCGATGAGCACGGCTGCAAGTGTCACTTCCGGGAGGTCGAGGCCTTTTACAACCGATTGAGTGCCGAGGAGGATGTCTGCCTGCCTCTCACGCATCTTCTTCAGGAGAAGGCGCATGTGCTCAGGGTGGAGCAGCGTGTCTCTGTCTGCACGGAGGACACGTGCCTGCGGGAAGAGCTGTTCCAGGATTTTTTCGATGCGCTGCGTTCCGGCACCCACCTCATGTAACCGCGTTGAATGACAGTGCGGGCACTGCACCGGTACGTCTATGGTGAGGTTTGTCGTGTGGTCAACGAGCAGGGATTTCCCTCCTGCTGCCCTGTGGACGGTGAAAGGAAGCTGGGAATCGGGTGAAGTAATGCGGCGTCGGCAATCGAGACAGAGAAGAGCGGTGGCTATGCCTCTCCTGTTGAGAAACAAAACGGATTGTTCACCCCGCAAAAGCCGGTCATGTATTGCTTCAAGGAGAGGTGGGGAGAAGGGGTAGACACTTCCGAACGAGACGTCTGCGAGATCCACAATCCGCACCGCAGGCATCTTCTGGTTCCCATATCGGTCGGGAAGTCTGGCAAGGTGGTACGTACCATTCTTCGCCCGATCCCATGACTCCAGAGAGGGGGTTGCTGAGCCAAGCACCAGTTTGGCATTCGCGAAGGAGCAGAGGGCCTCCGCCGTCTCCCGTGCATGGTAACGCGGTGTCTGTTCGTTCTTGTATGTCCATTCATGCTCTTCATCCATGATCACAAGCCCAAGGTTGGAAAGGGGAGAGAAGAGTGCGCTCCTGGAGCCGATGATGAGATCGATATTCCCCGCACGGATACTCCTCCACGCTGCCTTTCTGGCAG
Organism: Candidatus Peribacteraceae bacterium; assembly: GCA_035290085.1. Lineage (GTDB taxonomy): Bacteria > Patescibacteriota > Gracilibacteria > Peribacterales > Peribacteraceae > GWB1-54-5. The sequence continues at coordinate 8,082 of DATDVK010000053.1, read as the reverse complement.
ATGCTGTGAGACGGCTGTGGATGACACAGATACGCTCCGGTGGCAGGAGTTCTTGGAAGCGCCGGATGCAGTGCTCCGTGAGGAGAATTTCTGGTACGAGGAGGATGGCCGATCTCCCGGATGCGACGGTCTGCGCAATCAATTCTGCGTACACCTCTGTTTTTCCGCTCGCCGTCACACCGAAGAGCAGTGACGGCCGGCGGTCGTCCCGGAGAGACTGCGCGACTTCCTTCTGCACGGGGGTCAGGCCAGGCCATGCAATTTCTGAGGGAACGGGTGTCTGCATATTTTCCTTCCTCACTTCCATGAGGAGGGTCCCTTTCTTCTCGAGATTCCTGAGCGTTGTGAGTGAGCAGCCTGTCGCTTCTCGAAGTGCGGATACTTCCATTCCGGTTTTCCCCTGAAGGTACTCCACGAGGATCCGCTGCGTCTTCCCGCGGAGGGAACCAGTGGGCGCATTGGAGAGTGAGTAGATTTGGACTTCTTTGGGGAGGAGATCTCTCCAGGAGTCTGCGGGAAGGAACACCCGTACAGCCTGCCGGAGACTGCAGTAGTACTTCTCTGCCATCCAGCGCAGAGTCTGGATAAGCGGAACGGGGAGGAGCGGCTCTGCACTCAGTGTCCGCATGATTCCCTTCACATCAAACGACCGTTCCCGCTTCTCATTCAGCGCAATTACAATGCCCTCGGCTGTTCTATTGCGCAGGGGAACGAGTACGGGTGCACCAATAGTTACCGATCCCTCAGGCGCCTCGTATGTGAGCCCGTTTGCGATCCCTGCGGACTTTGAAGCGGTGAGAACCGTGCACTCCATAGGAAACCTATCATGCGCCAGGAGAAAGAGAAGGGCCAGTTTGACTCGTAAGTTTTCCCGGCTACTGTATGCTTTACGTGCCGGGGCGTAGCTCAGTTGGCTGTCGAGTCCGCCCTGGCGGACGAGCAATAAAACAGAAGCACTCTAGCCATTCCGGTCTTTCTTCAGCATACTACATCACACTCGGGGCGTAGCTCAGTTGGCTAGAGTGCCTGCTTTGGGAGCAGGAGGTCGCTGGTTCGAGTCCAGTCGCCCCGACCACCGGAAATTCGAAATCAACTTCAGGAAAAATGTCTTTGTCTGTGACTGGACGAGAAGTTTATCCTGAGCTTGCCACGGCGGTCGCGACCGCCGTGGCTTGTCGAAGGAAGTCCAGTCGCCCCGACCAAATTCACATCGCATGCTATACTTTGCACATGGTCATCCGTGCATTTGGGAAATTCACCATGGGCTTCCTTGCATTGGTGGCCGGGTTCTACATCCTCTCCCTCTCCTGCGGAGATGACGGGTGCGGGCGGGCTATTTCCTCCGTGCTCTCAGAAGTGAAGCAGGAGAAGAAAGAGAACATCATCATAGAAACTCCAGGAGAGGATGCTCAAGTGGAGAGCCCCTTTCAGGTGAAAGGCACTGCCCGCGTGTTCGAGGGACGAGTGTTTTTTGAACTTTCGGATGCACTCAGCTTCGTCCTCGCTCAGGGATCACTCCCGACACAAGGCGAGAACATGCGAAAGCTGCTCCCTTTTGAGGGTTCTATTCTCTATTCCACACCCAATGCCCCAACCGGGACACTCACATTGTTTGACCGCTCACCCAAGGACGATAGCATGATGGATGCAGTTTCCGTGCAGGTCGTTCTGAGTATGGGTTCACGTACTTCTCCTTCCCAGCATGAATAAGTACTGGTTCAGACCGAAGAGCTACGGTTGCGGGTTCTACCCCATTTCCTGGGAAGGGTGGATGGCGATATTCGTCATGCTGCTGCTCATTGTTCTCTCAGGACTCATCAATGGAATATTTGAAGAAGGAACGACAGCCAAGCAGGGGATACGATTTGTTTTGGATATGTTCTTCATTGCCAGCATTTCCACGCTCTTCTTTGAGCGCAAGATGAAAGAACCGTTCCAATGGCGATGGGGCAGGAAGAAATAACAGAATCACCTTAGGAACCTCTGAATAACATGAAAGCATGTCATGGTGAGCCTGCCTGCCGGGCGTAGCCCCGAGCAGAGCCGAGAGGGCGAAGACTGGTCGAACCACGACATGCGTCAAATTGTCGCAGTTCGTCAGAGCTCACTGTGACAATTTGGGTGTTTCCCAGAGGTTCCCCTACAGGTTACACCCCGTAGATTTGCGTAGCAGGAAGCTGTTGCTGTAACTCCCGAATTTGCTGTTCAGGAATGCGGTTCCCATTGAGGTACAGACGTTCCAGGTTCCGGAGCGCGCCAAGCGATCGTGGCAGCGACTCTAGCGCATTGCCGCTGATATTGAGTATACGAAGATTCTGCATATTTCCCATTGTGTCCGGCAGGTTCCTCAGTGCATTGCTGCTCACATCCAGGTACTCAAGGTTGGTGAGGTTGCTCATACTCTCAGGGAGTATTTTCAGGGAATTGCCGACGACGGAAAGCCACCGGAGATCCTGAAGGTCGCCGACAGAGGGAGGGAGTTCCCTGATTCTGTTGAAGCTCAAATTAAGGTGTTTGAGATACTTGAGCGTTCCGATCTCATTCGGAAGGGAGTCTCTGTTCCCATCGGGAATGGAAATGCCACAGGCACGCTCTGGCTGCTGCAGCGCCGTTTCAATGTCTTTGAACACAGCCTCCGGCGGGCAGAAGAGGCCGGGGAAAGGCGAGGGTGCAGCAGAGGCCTGTACGGTGGCGCTCTCCTTCGCGAGAACATCTGCCACTTCGTGGACTATCCATCCGATGTTTCCGTTATTCTCGACCATGTACTGCACGGTAGAGCCGTCTGCACTGAACTGTGGAAGGCCGAGAATGCGGTCATAGAATTCCGTTTCCTTGCCATCGATGACCGCAAGTGCACGCTCGAGGCCCGTGAGAGGATCTGTTGCCCTCGCTGCATAGGCAACAAGGAAGCCATCCGGACTGAATACCGGTTGCCCGACGCTCTTATACGGAAAGTGACTGACTCCATCGATCACCATCTGCTGCAGCATGTTCCCATCGAGTTCCACACTCAGCGGGTACGCAAGGCGTTTGCCGTCTGGGCTGAAAGTGAGGCTGGATTTCCCGGCAGCGGAGAGGAGAGATTGCACGATGGTGGCAGAGGGGTTGTGTATGGTCTCTCTCCCCGTTTGCAACTCGTGGAGAACGAGCTGCGCGGCATTCCCTGCCTGCCGCAGGAGTGCGACCTGATCTCTGTGCGGGCTCGCTTCGAGCAGGAAACCGGCAATATTCCTCTCAGCGTTCTCGGTGCCGCCCGTGTAAAACTTCCTGCTTGGATCGCTGTATGCATACATTCCGTTACTGAAGTTATAGAGGAACTCCGGTCCAACTTCACTCAGGAGTTGCTGCATAACCGCCCCGTTCCTGACAACATTCCACACACTGCCTCTGCGGGCTGCAAACGCGTACTGTTTTCCATCCGGGCTGAACTGCAAGCCTCGGATATCATCGTAGGAACCCCCTTCTTCGTTATTGATCACGGCATACCAGCGGTTATCCCTCCTGCCGAGGAATCCGAAGGATTGCCCGTTTTCACTGAATGCCAGATCGAGGATTTCGTCATATGGGAAACTCATGACGCCGTCCGCGATAGCGAAGTAAGTGTACGCACGCTTCGCAAGTGCACGGTTCGCCATATCTGAGAAAATACGTACACATCCTGTGGAACTGCATCCTCCCGGCGTTGTGAGCTCGCTTCCGATATTGGCCGCCTGTGCGACGATGTACGCGACGCGCGATCCTTCCGGACTGAGCAGGGGATTGTGGATCACATCAAACTGTTCTCCTTCTTTCCCTCCGATGACAACAAGAGGTTTCTTGCTCTTCCAGGCAGGGAAAACCAACTGTCCGTTCGGCATAAACTGCAGTACCTCTTCCGAGAGGGAACGGAGGTACTCTGCCGGAATTCCTGCAGTGATGTAACGCTTTCCTTCCAAAGGTATCCCATTCTGGTACACCGAGGGGCCGAAGTCCTTGTATGACGCGATTTCCTGCCCGTTGCGTATGATCTTCATCATTGCTCCATCGAGGGCTATGTAGGCAAAATTCTTCGCATCGGGGCTCACGACAGGCGTGCTGACCTGATCGTAGAGCTTTCCGACTTTCTCCCCCATGACGACAAATTCCCTGTATCCCTCTAGCGTGTGCCTGCCGACGCTGAACACGGATTGTCCTTTCACCTGCGTATCAACGATGTCCAGGAGCTGATCCTGGAATTCGATGCCACTGAGTCTCCTTGCTATACCAAGGAGTTTATTCCCCCCCTGCATCACCTGCTCAAAGCCTCCAGGATCTCCGTACGGCTGTGTCCCGGCAGGACCAGAAACCATGCTCGGTGAGTCTGGCAGGGGAGAAGGCAGTTCCAAGTTCCCTGTGTCTTCACGGAAGTCATCCCAGAAGTCACGCACGCTGAATGTTCCTTCCTCCTGATCTTCCTGAATGGGAGCAGCACCATTTTTTTGTCCCTGGAATGCGGTATCTGTCGGAGATGCGGGCAATGTCCTTTCCGATCTCTCCGTTTGCTTCTCACGGGAGAGCAGATTGAAGATATGCCATTTCCTCAGGTTGAGCGACTGCACGATCTTCTTCATCGTAGAGGCATCCGTACCTTCAACGGCGAATTGTGAATCTTTATTGATCCAAGCTGCGATGACAAGATTCACGAGAATGAGCAGGCCAATCCAAAATGCGATCATCGCAAGCCGAGGCCAGCGCCTCTTCTTCTGAGGATCAGATGGGCCCTGCGAAGGAACTTTGTATGTGTGTTGCTGTGAGAGCAGCATAATTATTTATATTATAACATATATACTATATTTGGGCAATATTGGATGATTTGGCATAAATAAGTACAATCCATCTATGAAAACCCCCTATTTCTTGCTCACAGGAACTGTTCTGCTTCTCTCTGCCTGCACATGGTTTTCCCCTGTGGAGACAGTGGAAGTGTGGGACTTTGATCGTTGCATCTCTGAAGGTGGTCTCGTAGTAGCAGAGCCGCCGAAGTGTCTTGTAGGGGAAGAAGAACATCCTCTCTCAAACACCGGAGGAATCTTGGAAGTTCCCACAGTGCATGATTGGTCTGATGAAGCGTTCTTCGATGCTCTCCGCGCTCTCGATGAACCTCTTGATTTTACATGGGATGTGGATATTCCTCTCGTTGGAGAACTGGGAAAAACGGCGATGATTCACGGTGAACTGGTGTACTTCTTCCAGTATCCGACGGGAGAAACAGCACGGGCAGAGAAAGAGAGTATGGAGAGCCTTGGGCAGAGAGCAGACGGGTCATTCATTCACTGGGGCGAGGAGGTGCATTACTTCCAGAAACAGCGTGTTCTCGCTGTCTATGTCGGTTCGAACGCGGAGATAACAGAATTGCTGGACCGGGCTGCGCAGGAGGAGTGATGCGGTATACTGCTTCTGTGGAACTCTGCAAACCCCTCGCACAGGTTCTGAAGACGAAGAGAGACTACATAGAAGCTCTGGGAGGAATGGGCCTGCATACGGTGGAGGATTTGCTGCTCTATTTGCCGAGGACGCATGAAGATCTCACGGAGATGTCTACGATAGAGAGTGCCCGTCTCAATGAGAAAGTGAGTATTCGCGGAACTGTACATGCGCTCAGACTCATCCGTACGCGAAGCCATAAAATGCTGGTGAAAGGGAATTTCACAGATACAGAGGGTTCGGAAGCCGAGGTTGTCTGGTTCAATCAGCCGCACATCACCCGTATGCTCACGGATGGGGAGGAAGTGGTGCTCACGGGCAAGCTGATTCTGCACGGGAAGAAGGTGCAGTTTCAAAGCCCTCAGTTCGAATCGACAAAAATGCGTGGGCAGAACCTTGTACATGCAGGGAGGCTGGTTCCGGTATATCCCCAACATGAGATTATTACGAGCAAGTGGCTGCGGGAAAAAATGACATTGATCAAGGGGGCGATACCCGAGATTCCTGAAACTCTTCCGGAAGCCGTGCTGGAAGAGGAGCATCTCCTCCCCCGCAGTGATGCCGTCTATGCGCTTCATTTTCCAGACGATGCCTCCCAGGTCGAGCGAGCGCTGCAGCGGATGGAGTTTGAGGAGATGTACCGGGTGCAGAAGGAAGCTCTGGAACGGAAGAGAGAATGGCAGGGGAGAACGCAGGAGCGGCTGAAGATTCCTATGGATATAGAACTCATCCGGGCACTCTTCGCATCTCTGCGCTTCACGCCGACGAACAGCCAGAAGATTGCCATTTACGAGATTCTCAAAGACATGGAGCAGAGCAAACCCATGTCGAGGCTCCTCGAGGGGGATGTGGGCTCCGGGAAGACTCTCGTCGCAACGGCTGTGATGGCGAATGTCATACGACACGGCGGCCAGTGCGCTCTCATGGTTCCCACGGAAGTCCTTGCGAAGCAGCACGTGCAGAGCATCGGAGAAACACTCATACATTTCTATACCTATCTGCAAGGGAAGGAGGGCGGTACTAAGATGCATCACCCCACCGTCGCATTGCTCACAGGTTCTGTTCCAAAGAGGGAGGCGGAGGATGTCCGCATGCGCCTGGCTGCCGGCACAATTGATCTTGTGATAGGAACACATGCGCTGATACAGGAAGCAGTGCAGTTTAAGGATTTGAAGCTGGTGATAGTGGATGAGCAGCATCGGTTCGGGGTGATGCAGCGCCAGCGGCTCGTGGAGAAGGGGAGTCCGCACTTCCTCTCCATGACAGCAACACCCATTCCACGGACTCTCGCGCTCACCGCGTACGGTCATCATGATCTCTCAGTTCTTCTGGAGAAGCCCGGGAACAGGAAGCCTATCCAAACCAAAGTCGTCCCGCCTGCGGAGCGAAGGACGGTGGAGCTCTTCATTGATCGTCAAATCGAGGAGGGGAGGCAGGTGTTTGTCATTTGCCCTCTTATCACTGAATCGGAGAATGAGGAAATGGCAGAGATCAAGAGCGTGGAGCAGGAGGCAGCACGCCTGAAGGTGAGTTTCCCGCGGAGGCGCATCGCGATGTTGCACGGAAAGATGACGCCGGCTGAGAAGGAGGAGACCATGAGAGAGTTCAAGGCAAAGCAGAGAGACATTCTCGTTTCCACATCTGTGATCGAAGTTGGTATTGACGTGCCGAATGCATCCATCATCATCATCGAAGGATCAGAGCGGTTCGGGTTGGCTCAGCTCCATCAGTTCCGCGGACGCGTGGGTCGGGACGAGCACAAAAGCCACTGTTTCCTCTTCACTACATCACCGGAACAGTCACGGTCACAGAGACTGAAGGCGATGGAGAAGTTCCATGACGGCTTTAAGCTCGCGGAGATCGATCTGCAGATTCGCGGCCCCGGGGAACTCTACGGGCTCAGGCAGAGCGGCATTCCGGAGTTCCACCTCTCCGGACTCTTAAACCCGGAGCTCGTCGTGAGGGCAAGGAGGGCTGCAGAGAAACACCTCAGCAAGGTTTAGATATTGACAATACCAGTGAGATAGTTAGGATATCGCCACGATGTACAGATCGCCCTCCCTCATCGCAGGCACTCGTGGTGAGTCCAGCCGAACCATGATGATGCAAATGATGATGCGCTCCATGCGAGGGTTGTCTGCTGCATAAACTGCACAAAAGCTGAATCCCAGACCCTCGCACGAAGCGGGGGTTTTTTTATATCTCTCCCTTTTCTCTCACAATGCGCACCACACCAACACTCAGGTACTTCGTCTCTGAGACATACGGAGAGAACACGCCGGATCCCACGGAAGCCGTGGTGGATGCCGATGTACACCTCGAAACCGATCTCTCCGTGATGGAAGATGCCCTTACGCACGGAGATGAAGAGGAAATCCGCCTCCTTGGCGGGGGATTTCCCACGAAGATCAACAGCCGTGGGCGGGAAGTAGCGCTTCCGCGCCACCTCGCAGGCATCATGGAGAGTTGGCATGATGCGTACGCAGAAGTTCTCAGAGACCATGGGGTATGGAACGGTCTCTTCATCAACTTCGCTCCGAGGGACAAGCGATACCGGAATGGGCCTCCGTTCTATGAGGTGGAGACGGATAGCGGCCTTCGTATTGTGACGACATTCCCGGGAGACATGCTTGCTGGCAT
>DATDVK010000052.1:0-9545 GCA_035290085.1 Candidatus Peribacteraceae bacterium | reverse complement strand
TTGCATCGAAGCTCTTCTCACCAATCCTGCTGTCTGCGATACCATGGGTGCGGAGGCCTCCAAGATCCTCGATCACTTCAGCCGTGACTTCCTGATCCGGCAGTACAGTGATTTCCTCCGTACGCTCCTATGAGGCTTCTCCTCGTGACGCAGAAGGTGGACCGTGCCGATCCCATTCTCGGGTTCTTCCACCGGTGGGTGGCAGAGTTCGCCAAGCAGTGCGAAGGCGTGTGCGTGATCGGGCAGCTCGTGGGAGAACACTCGTTCGCGAAGAATGTGAAGGTGGAATCGCTTGGCAAGGAGAGCGGGAGCGCGCGCGTTTCCCAGGTGCTGCGTTTCTGGAGTCTGCAGTGGCGCCTGCGGAAGCAGTACGATGCGGTGCTCGTGCACATGACGCCCGTCTGGATAGTGCTGGGTGCTCCTCTGTGGCTTCTCCTGCACAAGCGCATGTACCTCTGGTACGAAGCGCGCGGCACCCGCTGGCCGCTGCGCATTGCCCTCTGCTTTGTGCGGAAGGTGTTCAGTGCCTCCATTCACGGCATGCCCCTGCGTACGGAGAAGAGCGTGGTCGTCGGCCATGGCATCGATGTCGATTTCTTTGTTCCCAGTGAAAGAACCCGTGAGGAGAAGCTCCTCCTCACGGTCGGTCGCATCACGGCTTCCAAGAATCTCGGGGTGATTCTCCATGCGTTCGAGTAGCTCCCGTCGGACTACCGTTTGATGATCGTCGGCCGCCCCATTACGGATGCGGATCATGAGTTGTATGCTGCGTTGCAGCATCAGCTGGCGCAAACACATCTGCGAAAACGAGTCACCATCCAGCCTGCGACGCAGGATGTGCTCCTGCCTCTCCTGCAGCGGGCGACGGTGTTTGTGCACGCGAGTACGACCAGTCTCGACAAAGCGGTGCTGGAAGCCATGTCCTCCGGCTGCATTGTCATTTCCACCGCAGCAGCAGTGCAGCATCTTCTTCTCCCTGTGTGCCAGGCGACGAGGCAGACGCTCGACGATCGCATCCGGGAGATCTGCGAGCTCCCTCCTGAGAAGCGGAGGGAGATTGCGGCTGTGCAGCGGAAGCATGTTGTGGATGGGCATAGTCTTGCGCGCCTCGTGAAGCGGCTTATAGCAGAAATGGTTTCGTAAGTTTCGGCGGTTCCTGTAGGCTGGTGCCCCGCATGACACCGCACCATACACATGCCGGAAACGATGTGCGTCTGAGTATTGTGATGCCCATCTATAACGAGGAGAGAACTCTCCGGGAAATCATCGGTCGTGTTTTCCGTGCATGCGGGGATATCGCGGAAGTGATTTTTGTGGATGACGGATCGAAAGACCGGTCTGCAGAGATCGTCCGCTCCCTCTCCCGTCCGCAGGATTCGGTTCTTTCGAAAGAGAATGGGGGAAAGGGTTCTGCGGTCCGCATGGGGTACCAGCATGCCAACGGCCGCTTTGTCTTGGTGCAGGATGCCGACCTTGAGTACTCGCCAGAGGAGATTCCGGGACTCCTCGCGTATGCCGAGAAGCACAATGTCGAAGCGCTCTTCGGTTCCCGGCGCCTGAAGAAGCAGAAGCAGTTTGTGCACCTCACCTTCTTCATCGGGGGGTCCATGCTCACCTACATCTGCAACTTCCTACACGGAACCAAACTCACCGACCAGCCGACGTGCTACAAGATGGTGCGGGGAGACATCCTCAGAACTCTCCCGCTCAAAGAGAATGATTTCCGCTTCGATCCCGAGCTCACCTGCATGCTCGCCCGGCGTGGGTACACGATCCATGAGCAGCCTATTTCCTACCATCCGCGCTCTGTGGAAGAAGGGAAGAAGATCTGCTGGAAAGACTGGTTTAAGTGGGTGTGGGTGTTTGTGAAGCTGCGATTTGTGGAGATAGAAGCCAGAAGTCAGAAGACAGAAGACAGTAGTAATCAGTGATTTTTCACTGCCTACTGCCTACTGCCTTCCCATCCGGATACTGTGATTTGCCAGTAGTACTGCTAATGAAGATCGTTGTAGAGTGTTCTCTGCTATGGAGAGCTTAAAACGTGATTGGCTCATCATCATGGGATGCTGCACAGCGCTCCTGCTCCTGTGGCTGCCGCATCTGCGGGACCCGATCGTGAGCGATACCGCAGTGTATGCGTTGCTCGGTGAGCAGCTCTGGCAGCATGGTTCCTATGCACTCTTCGGAGAACCGTACGCGAAACATCTGCCGCTGCATGCCTTCCTCTCCTATCCATTTGTCTCAGTGCTTGGGTATGGGCTGGGCATGAAACTCAGCAGCCTTCTTGCGGGATGGGGAGTACTCATTGCCACTTTTCTACTCCTCGCAAAGACGACAACGAGGAAAGTGGCGCTCCTCGCGGTGATTCTGCTCACTCTCCACCACGGGTTCATCTTCATGACAACGCTCGGGTCAGCCGACCTCCTTTTCACGATGCTCTTCCTCTTCTCGGCTCTCGCGTATTTGTGTGCGAAGGAAGAGAAGCGGTGGTACCTTGCTGCCTTCGCGCTCGCGGGTCTCGCGAGCCTCACGCGCTACAACGGCGTACCGCTGTTTGCACTCTTCCTGGGGCATGCGCTTCTCTACCGGCGGAGCGATCTCAAGGCTGTACCTTTCATAGGGGGGTTAGGGCTAGGGCTAGGACTCCTCGGTTTGTGGTTCCTGCGCAATTTCCTCCTCTTTGGCGATCCGCTCTACAGCGAGTACACGTCGGAGCTCTCGGAACAGTCACTCGGATTCTTCGGGCAGATCCTTTCCAATGTTCTCTTCTATGTCCATCCGCTGCGCAACCTGCTCCCCATCCTCCTGCTTTGCGCAGTCTATGGGCTGCTGAAGCACGGCCGGAAGCAGGGGTTCCTCGTCGCGGTCATGCTCACCGCAGAGCTCCTCACGTCGTTCTGGTGGGTGCGTGGCATCCGCTTCGCATTCCCCGGCTACCCCATTCTCATGGGGTTTGCCGTTCTCGGTTTGGTGGACATACTAGATTTCCTCCGTCGTCCGGCGGCGAGGTGGGTGCTTGCAGGACTTATCATCTTCACGCATCTTTCAGCGCTCTGCCTGTACTCCTACGGTTCCTGCAATGCGTGCGTTGACCGTTTGGGAGTACTGCCTCCGGATCTTGGCTTGAGTGCGGAGGGGTTTTACACGTGGGGGCTTGCGCGCGATTTCATCGATGCACACGCGTCTTCCGGTGCCTCCATCGATGCGACGAGCCCGCTCCTTGCACACGTTTGGCAGCGTGGAGTCTTTCGCGAGGATCTGCAGGTAGTGGAGAGCATCGAGGGTCTCTGCCCGGCGTACCGTATCGATACGGAGAGCGAGGGCGGAGCAGTGGTCTTCCGTACGGAAGCAGCGCCAGTACGGTTCGTGCATTTTTTCCGTTGCACTGGGCAGTAGAGACGCACCGCCGGTGCGTCTCTACTGCCTACAGTGCCGCTTCCAATCTCTTCTCCGATGTGCGGATCATTGCATCGTGCCTACGCTGGTCCGGGCGCATGTCCTTCCTGTGCTCCTCGATCAGCTTCTCTATCTCTTCCCGCGGCGGGAGGGACGGGAGAGGATACGTTGTGCCTTTGAGCGCCGTATAGAGTTCCTGCACGATGGCAACGGAGAGGAGAGCAGCCAGCGTGCCGTGGAGCATGTTGCCGCTCCAGTTTTCCTCCGGAGCATTCTCGTAGTACTGCAGCACCTGCTCCGGCGATTTGAAGTACTGGAGCATCATCACTGCGCCACTCACGCCGCTGAAACCGGTGAGGTACCGCTCCCGCTCTTCCTCCGGGACGACGACGCACCGATATCCTCTCCTGAGAAGGCTCTCGTTCGCTTTGTCGCATGTGTCATACCGGCCCGGGGGTTTGCCGATGTGCGAGGGGTGGGTGTTGCCGTGCGCGGGTCTGAGCGAGAGGTTTTCCTGTTCCACCAAGATCTTCCTGCTGAACGCAGTACAGTAGCTGCTGATGGGTTCAAAAGATTCCCCGTGAATTTCCAGGTGCCACCAGCCGCGTGGCCGAAAGCTCACAGCGGCGGTCTTCTTGGTAGCAAACTCGCGCTCCAGGACTTTCAGCATCTCCGCGCTCACGGGGAACATGTCGTCATCGCAGATCCATGCGATGCGCCGGTTCTTCGCAATTTTCCGGAGGAAGATGTCCGACTTGGTGGCGGCGTACAGGTTGAGGAACTTCTGCACCTTTGCTCCGGGGAATGCCGCAGGATCCAGCGTGCCCGACGAATCAAAAATCACCACGTCCACCGCATCGCCGAGGTACTTCCGTACCACGTGGTACCACACCGTCATCATCGGCGGGAGGATGTTCATGGTGAAGAGCGCGGGTTTTCTGCTTGGAGGAAGTACGAAAGGATGCAGAGCGAAGGCGAGTGTCGGCAGGAGCGTCCTTTTTGCACTGAGTAGGCTGAAGCGTCTGAAAGCGCGGGGGAGGAGGCGGACGTAGGATTGTTTCATCCTCATTAGTCTGTCTTCGGAGCGTTTTTTTGGCAATTGAGTTTTTGAGGAAACAGAAGAAACAGAGGATTCAGAAGAAACAGAGGAAGGGTGCAAAGGATACAAGGAGTTCCTCTTGTTCCTCTGTTTCCTCTATCATGTTGCCGTGAAGACCTTCATTGACCGCCACTACCGCACCATCCGCCGCTTCCGCTTCCTCTACGGTTGGGCGAAGGATGTACGTACGAAAGCACAGTGTTCCAAACGGGCGGAGGAGTGGAAGACGAAGGGATACAAAGGTGCCAAGCTGGACATCTGCGGCGGCAGGAACCCGTACAAGCCCGGGGAGTTCCTGAATGTCGACATCGTCTCCTTCCCGCAGGTGGATCTCGTCTTCGATGTCCGCGAGCGATTCCCCATCGAGAGCGGCGTGATCGCCGAGATTATTTCCTGCGCCACGCTCGAGCACTTTCGCAGGCACCATAATGAACATATCCTCCGCGAGTTCTTCCGCGTTCTTGCGCCGGGCGGGATCCTCCGCGTTTCCACCCCGGACATCGAGGCGATTGCACGGGGGCTCCTCGCAGGAGACGACATAGAGAAGGTGAACCAGCACCTCTTCGGGAAGTACAAGTGCGAGAAGACCGATGACTTCGATCTCCACCGGTGGATGTACCCGGTATCGACGATGATCAGCTTGCTCAGAGAGATCGGCTTCACCGATGTGAAGCAAGTGGAGAACGATACGGGGATGCATGATTCCAAGTACAACTATCTGGTGAGAGCGAGGAAGCCGTAAATTCTTTGTTCTTTTTGTAACCAATATTTTTTTATTGGCACTTTTTTAGAAAAAGTGCCCAAAAAGCGGCCAAAAATGAACTCGCTGGACGGCATGCAAGGTTCCCATGTTGCTTCGACGGGAATGAGACACGTGCTAGCGCATCACAAGTTCCTTCCGGTGTGAGCCGCACGGTCTCATTCCCTTGTTTTGCAGCTGGTACCGTAATGCCGTCACGCTCGAACAGCATTTTTGGCCATGAAGGATGAAGGAAGATTATTTTTTCTTCCTGTTCAGCGGACACGTCACCACGATCAATTTCCACCCGTACCAGAAGCGCATCATCTCGTGCCGGAGCGGCAGGCGCGTACCACGGCGGGGAATGCACCAGATCCAGAAGAGTTTGAGGAGTGCAATCGCCCGTGAGCGCAGCGTGTGGAAGACCCGGTACACGAGCCAGTCGCCCCAGCCCTTCCCGGCGGATTTCTCCATCTCAATCTTTAGGTAGCGCAGGTTTTTCTCCCGGTACTCCTGCACCGATCCTATCGGTGCCAGGCACGCTCCCCGGAAGCGCTTTGTTTTCGTTCCCTCTTTCAGCTTCGGGCGCTCATGCACGGGCTTGATCCACTTCTCCACGACGCTTCTGTGGAAGAAATAGAGACGCTCGTTGGGGTAGGTGGTTGCGTAGTCCACCAGTGTGCCGCCTTTGAGCACGTACTTTCGCGACACGTAGTACGCAGCAGGTTCTCCCTGTACGACCCCCCTGAGTTCTTCCCTGAGTTCCGGAGAGAGGTACTCGTCGCTGTCGAGCGCGAGAATCCAGGGCTGCTGCGCCCTGTCCAGCCCTATATTGCGCATGGCTGCGAAATCCTCAATGGGTCCTCCCTGCGGGTTATCCGGCCACTGGAAGAAAATGCGTGCGTTATATCTTTCTGCGAGATCCAGTGTTTTGTCTTTGCTCCCTCCGTCTATCACCAGTATTTCCCCGCACTCCTGGGCGCTCTCGAGCGTCCTCTCCAGGGTTTCTCCGGAGTTGAAAGTGAGGATGTGCACGCTAATGGGGAGTTTCTCATGCCACTTCGCCCCGTCGTTTTTTTGCGGGAAGCCTGAGCAACGGGGTTTCGAGGCACGAGAGGATGCTGCAGAAGGGGGTACACTCGATGGGGGGCCTTTCTTTGGCGTGATATCAGACATACACGAAGCGCTTGTAGAGGAAGAAATTCCACAGGATGACGATGCCCATACTGATGATCTTTGCGAATTCCTCGCCGATGTTGCCAAATTCAACAAGTGCATACAGCACGGCCGTCTGTCCCGCCACACTTATGGCCGTCATGACACAGTAGCGTAGGAAGTGGTTGAACGGATCGCCCTCCGTACGGAACGTGATGAATTTGTGCAGGAAGAACGTCGCGAAGAACCCGATGACATTGGCCCAGAGATTCGCCGTGACGTACCACATGCCGGCTTGCAGCATCAAGAGATAGCTGCCGTAGTCGGCAACGAATGCGAGCCCGCCGCTGAAGATGTACAGCGCAAACTGCTTTGCATGCGGGGAGATTTTTCTGATCATCCGGATGCCCATGTTCCGGTATTCTCCTCTATTGGCATTCATCTCTCTGAGGGGGGATGAGGACGTACTTCCCTGCGATGGTGCGCTTGTTTTCGTCTCCTTCCTCCAAGCCGCGCAGCAGTCCGATGCAGCGATGTTCCCCCGAGAACGTCACGAGCTTTTTGGGGAGGCGGGAAGTGAGAATGGGGTTCGTGAGGAAATACCAGTTGGGGTGCTGTTCCAGGCGCACGTAGATGGGGGCAACCTGGATGATGAGGTTTCTGTCCTGCAGGTTCTGCTCCACATACTCTGCGGCTTCCGCAGCAGCTGTGCTCCTGCTCGAACCGCGGTGGTCCCATTGCCAGTAGACCTGCCCAAGGAGGAAGAAGAGCAGCAGCGCCGCAGAAACTTTTCTCGGGAGCGTGGAGGAAATGGCAAAGACAACGAAGGGGAGAAGGAGCAGGTGTGCGGGCAGGAGGTGCCGGTACCATCCGAAGCTGCTTAAGAAGTACAGTGTCATCATGAGTATCAGCGATGTGATGATGGTCCAGACTGACCAGGAGATTTTTTTGTTCTTGAACCAGAGCCCGAAAGATCCGAGCAGGAGCATCGCTCCGTAGTACATGTACTGCGGGCGCAGAAGGAGCCCCATGTTTCCTTTGAGTATCCGGAAGCCCGTTCCGTCGTTGCTGCCGAACATGAATGCGAAGTCTCTGGAGAGGCCTGTGGAGCTCGACATCTCCAGAAACCGCCACGGGAGGAAGACGAGTACTGCAACAATGCTGATGCTGGTGAGAGAGAACAGTTCCCTCCAGTCGCGCCTGCACAGAGCGACGATCCATGCAAAACCCAGTGCGGGGTAAAGGAGTCCGTACGTGAGTTTGGTGAGCACGCTCAGGCCGAAGCAGAGGCCGACGAGGAGGTTCATCTTCCATGCACGCTTCTCTTTGCTGAGGAGCAGGAGGCCGAGCAGGAGGAAGAAGAATCCCGGGATCTCACCCATCACAGGTTTTCCGGTGTTGATGAAAGCGGAGAGGGAGAGGAGGAGCGCCGTTGACCATCGGGCCATGTCCCTGTTTCTGTCTGACACTCTGTATGCGAACAGATAGAACGTCATGGCAGTTGCTGCAATGTAGAGCACCATCGGGATGCGTGCCGCTTCTATAGAGAAGCCGAGGAGCTTGATACTGAGGGCGACGGGGAGAATGAGTGTGGGACCCACGGCGAGGATGTACGGGTACGCCCATTCGTGGTCCAGCAGGGGGAGCGTGTAGCCTCTCCCGTCCGCGACCTGCCGTGCCACGATCATGAAGAGGCTGTCATCCGTCCATGCAGCCGGGAATGTTCCCAGTTCCCGCAGGCAGAAGTACCCGCCGAGGAACAGGAGCAGGAGTTCAGGAAGCCAGTGGAGGGGAGCGAATTTCTTCATGAAAGCTTCTGAGAGAGTTTTGCAATGGCGTCAGCGAGTGCGGCAGGATCTCCAGCCTTGCACAAGTGCATCCGTTCGTGGCCCTCGAATTGCTCGTGGATGGCAGGGGTATCTGCTGTGAGCACGTGCATCCCGCAGGCCATGGCATCATACACTTTGTGGGGGATCACGCGCTGCGCTTTCCCGCTCGTTCCGAAGATGCCAAGATTGAGATGTGCGCCCCGGATGCGGTCAGGGAGCTCCGCGAATGGCACACGTTCCTGGAAGGAGACATTATATATCCCCTTCTTTTCGGCGAGAGCATGCATCTGCCTGTACGTCTGCCCGGAGCCGATCAGTGTGAACTGGATGTGCGGGTACACGGGCTGCAAAATTGCCGCGGCCCCGATGATGTGCTCTACACCCTGGAGCGGGATGTACGTGCCGTAGAAGAGCACGTCGAACCGGTTGGGATTTTTTGGGGTCTCCTTGGGGAAGAAGAGGTCTGTCCGCGATCCCAGGTAGACCACCCGCACCCTCTCCGGTTTCAGCGTAAATCTGTGGATGAAGAATTCTCTGTGTGCCTTGGTATCCAGCAGCACCTCGTCCGCCATATGGCAGCTCACAAAATCCACCAGGTACAGGAACCACGCATACGGGTGCATCCAGGAGACCTTCCCCCGGTCATCCACTAACGTATCGCTGAGCGAAATGAACGCATCAAACACCAGCTTCCTGCGCGGGAAGCGCGTGAGCAACCAGGCGAGCGGCATGAGGTAGTGTCCGGGGAAGGTCACGAGGACCATGTCCGCCTGCTCTCTATACTTTCGAAACTGCCCGGCAAGATCGCAATACTTCTTGAGGAGCCCCTTCTTCCGCGTGTGGCACTCGAGCACCTGCGTGCCGTTTTCCTCCATTGTACGGCGCATGTTCCAGTGGCGCGGGGCTTCCTGGTTATGGTATCCGAAGGCGATAACAGCATTTTTCATAGGGAGTCCGATGGACGGTGGCATAGGTCGATTGTAGGCTGATTTCCTATGCGGATCACCTACGTTTGTCACGCGCGGTTCCCCACAGAGAAGGCGTACGGCAAGCAGATCGCGGAAGTCTGCACCACCTGCAGCACCCTGGGGCACGAGGTGGAACTCCTGTGCCCGGGTGTCCGCAACAATGTGCACGAATCTGCCGCCAACTTCTACGGACTCCCGGAGAAATTCTCCGTGCGGTATTTGCATCACTTCGATCCCACGGCCCACTGGTGGGTGCCGGGCATGCTCTGGTTCCGCGCCACCATGTTCTTTTTCCGGAGGAGCCTGCGTACGTACCTCGCGGAGAACAAGCCGAACCTCGTGTACGTCCGGTCCCCGCT
>DATDVK010000051.1:0-13377 GCA_035290085.1 Candidatus Peribacteraceae bacterium | reverse complement strand
GGGGTCCAGCTCCAGCACACGTCTGTATTCGCTCAGCGCATTTTCCTTCTGCTTCCTGTATTCAAAGATGAGGCCGAGATTGTAGTGCACGGACGGGATATTCGGATCGAGGGTATTCGCCTTCTGCAAATCCGTGAACGCGGCTTCCACATCACCGAGGAGGAGTTTTAAGCCACCGAGCTGCGCATACACGTTCGCATCTTCCGGCCGGAAGGTGAGGACTCTCTCATACGATCGTATGGCCTCTGCCGATCTTCCCTGCACGGCGTAGAGTTTCCCAAGATTGAAGAGCGCGCGGGGGTTCTCCTTGACCCTGATGGACTCTTCGAAGAGAGCGGTGGCATCCGCGTACTGCTTGTTCTGAGCCAGGATGCCTCCCAAATTGTTGTACGCGACATACGAATTACTGCTGGCTGCGACTGCATTGCGGAAGAGCGTCTCGCTGCTGCGCCAGGTACCGGCCTGACGGATGCCGAGGATGCCAAAGAGAATGACGATGGGGAGCCAATAGAGCCACTTCCGCTCTGTGATATGTGCTCCAATGAAGAGCAGGATGCCGAGTCCTGCGAGGTACACGTAGCGGTCGGAGGCAAAGTAGAGGTCGTAGCTGCCTGCGTCACCCCCCTTCATGACATTGGTGAGGGAGGGTGCGAGCATGCAGAGGAAGAAGAACCACGATACAAGGGGAACTCGCGTGCGCTTCCGAACTTTCCATGCAATGGCAGTGATGAGAATGATGATGACAGCGCCGGTGAGGATGCGCGGGTGGAAGAAGCTGGCCGTATCCGTGAACGGATAGAAGATGGAGAGGTGTACCGGGATGAAGTACTTGAGGAGGTAGAACGGGATGGAGACGAACGAGAGGAAAAGCGGAATGAGGGGTTCTGTGGCCTGGGCTTCTTTCCCGAAGAGCGCAACGACACCAAAGAGGACGGAGAGGGCGAAGTAGGGGAGTTTGCCTTGCAGGTTTTTTTTGTCGATGGGCACACCGTTCAGCCAGTCTATGACGAGGAGGATTACAGGGAGAGGGGCAATAGAAACCTTGGAGAGCAGTCCGCACAGGAACGAAAGCAGACTGAGCTTCTTCCGTGACGTGAGGTACCCAAGCAGTGCGAACAGGAAGAACAAGGAAGAGAGGAGATCCTTCCTCGCACTCGCCCAGGCAACCGCTTCTGCATTGATGGGATGGAGAGCGAAGAGGAGTCCTGCGATGAGTGCCGCCTTCCTGTTCAGAAGCTTTGTGAAGATGCAGTACACCAGCACCGCATTGCCTGTGTGCAGGAGGATGTTTGTGAAATGGTAGACTGCGGGATTCAGCCCGAAGAGCGTGTACTCGATTTGATGTGTAAGCAGCGTGAGCGGGATGTAGAGTTCCGGGTCGTACGTGGTGAAGATCTGGAAGAGGTGCAGGAAGGAGAGGCCGTGGACTTTCGGATTATCAATGATCAAAAGCTCATCATCGAACAGCAGGAACTCAAATCCCGCTGCCTGCAGATACACGAGAAGGCTGGCCAGAACAATGCAAACAAAAGGCAGGAAACGCCATTCCCTCAGTCGAGTGATCATAGAACCATAGTAGAGGAACTCGCCGCTACAATGCGAGCACAGCGGCAAACTCCCCGACAACACTCGCAACACTTGCTCCAATTTCGGCACCTACAGCTGCTTCCGCCGCTCCTGTAGCTGCGATTGTTCCAGTTTCTGCGCCAACTGCAGCTGCTGCTCCACCTTCAGCCGCAGTAGTTGCTGTGAGTGCAGCTGCTCCACTCGCTGACGGAGCCATGGTTGCAGTGACAACTGGTGCCGTTCCTGCTTCTGCTCCTCCTGCAACGGCTGTACCAGAACCGTAGAGATCCGGTACCGGCCCAAAGTCGATCGGAAAATCAGGGACAGGTCCGAACATACCGGGGCCTGTGATATCAGGTACCGGCCCAAACATTCCTGATGTTTCTACTCCTGGCATAGGCATGGGGGAAAGGGAAGAAAATTATACACCCTCTCCGATTGCACTTTTCAAAACATCCTGCAGATGCGCAATACAAACTGCGGAGAAACAGAATAGTGCAAAAAGAGCAGGAATCCTACAGAGATGCAGCCTTCTGATGCGTCTTTGGTCGCATCCAGTAGATGCTGCATACAAAAATGAGACCTGCTATAACATCGATCGCAGACCAGAGCGCCCTCGGGAACTGGAAGGCTTCGATGGGATTGAAAATCACAGCAATGGCAGCGAATGTCCACACCCAAAGACTGCGCTTTTCCTGGTAGGAGCGGATGGCAAGGAGAATGGAGAAAAGGCAGACAACCCAGTTGAGAATCTGAAAGTACACGTACGGGTTTCCCGTGAGTGCCCAGAAGAGCATAGCGGCGGCAATGAGGCGCGGAATGTCCAGGGAACCGGGCCATTCCTTGTTGGAGAAGTTGTAAGTCATGGGAAAACTGTATCGTCGCCCGATTTTCGTGTCCACGATGATGACTTGCCTAAGTTACTTTCCCAATGCTTCATGCAATTTGGCAGGGCAGTGCCATGAGTGGGCTCTTCGACTCCACTTCGGCAAGCTCAGTGTCGCTCAGAGTCATTCGACTCCGCTTGTATCACACGAAACGATTGGATCGTGGTTTACCATGAGCGAAGCGAACGAAGTGAGCGGAGTCGAATGGTACCCCGGACCCTCCTTCGCGCTTCGCGCTACGGATGGGCAAGCAGGAATCGAAATGGCTTGCTGTGAGCCTCTTCGGCAGGCTCGGGACAGGCTGAGTCGAATGGTACCCCGGACAGGAGTCGAACCTGTGACCTACAGCTTAGAAGGCTGCCGCTCTATCCAACTGAGCTACCGGGGCCTACTGCCCATTATATCATGAAGAATCGGCTTACTCATGCCAAATTTAGACGGTTCCCCTTGGCAGCACAGTTCTTCCCACATAAGATAGTTGCCACATGAGCTATAAGCGCATCATGCTGAAACTTTCCGGCGAAGCACTTTCCAAAGAAGGAGAGCAGGGTATTGACCATGAGAGTGTGATGGATTTGGCCAAGGAGATTCAGTCTGTTGCGAAGAAAGGAATACAGATTGTCATTGTCGTCGGGGGAGGGAACATTTGGCGCTGGCGCGACACTACAGAGAGCGGCATAGAGCGTACGGCCAGTGATGCCATTGGCATGCTCGCCACCATCATGAACAGCGTCGCCCTGCAGTCTGCTCTGGAATTCCTCAGTCTCGATACCCGCGTCTGCTCCGCGATCAATGTCCCGCAGCTGGCAGAACCTTTCATCCGGCGCCGCGCACTGCGTCACCTGGAGAAGGGGCGGATCGTCATTTGCGCGGGGGGGACGGGCAACCCGTACTTCACCACCGATTCCGCAGCGGCCCTCAGGGCTTCGGAGCTGCAGTGCGATATTCTTCTGAAGGCTACGAATGTGGAGGGGGTGTACGACAAAGATCCGGATGAGCACAAAAATGCCAAGTTGTACTCTTCTCTCAAGTACTCACAGGCAATCACCCAGAATCTCCGGATTATGGATCAGGCAGCTTTCAGCCTCTGTATGGAGCAGAAACTGCCTATTCGCGTTTTCAATTCCGGCGGCAAGGGCAATCTCCTCAGCGCAGCTCAGGGCAAAAATATTGGTACGCTCGTCAGCAGCTAATTTTTCCCACTTCTCTCTATGGATCCTCGCGTCGCTTCGTTCCATCATCAATCAGTTAAAGTGCTGGAACATCTGCATGCAGAGTATGCAAAATTGCAGACCGGCCGTGCGAATGCGGCACTCGTCGACCATGTGCTGGTAGATGCCTACGGGCAGAAGCAGGAATTGCGTTCCGTTGCCGGTGTTTCTGTGCAGGATGCACGCTCCCTCGTCATCCAGCCGTGGGACAGGGAAATCCTTTCGCAGGTGGAAGCTGCTCTCAATGAACTGGATTTGGGAACTTCTCCGGTGAACGACGGCGTGGTGATCCGCATCAATCTGCCCCCCATGACAGAGGACCGCAGGAAGGAGATGACCAAAGTAGTCCAGAAATTGGCGGAAGAAGCGCGGATTTCCATCCGCCAGCAGCGTCAGGCTGTGCACGACAAGCTCAAGGCTGAAGAGAAGGACGAAGACCAGCGCTATACGCTGCTGGAGCTGCTGGAGAAAGGAGTGAAGGAGGCAAATGAGAAGATCGAAGAGAGCAGGAAGAAGAAGGAGGAAGAGATCATGACGGTGTGATGCCTCATCTGAAGCAGGCAGAGGAGTTGAAGGGGGTTCGGAATCCCTTTCAGTTGCAAGAACGGCAAAAATACTCTACAAAGCTATACTTCCCATTCTTCTTTCCATGAGAAGCTTCGAGAGCTTCTTCGGCTCCCATCGGGATCCTCTCCCGATCCAACTCAATGATGACAGCCACGTCATTCATTTCGACCCGTACGAGTCGCACGTCGGGCATATCGCAGGCGCAGTCGCGCTCGCAGTGCAGGATGAATCCATTAAATCTTTTTCCCCGTCCAAACTCCGGAAAGATCCGTACGCATACATTGTGCACTCCTGTGCCACTGCAAGACAGTCACCCGCGAGCATCCACCGGCAGGTCCGCAATGTCATGGATATCTGCAAAGGTGCGGATGTAGGCATTCCATCCGACACTACACGCATCCTCCAGAGAATCAATGTGGAGGAAGTCTCCGACCCTGCCCGCATCAGCGAAATCAGGGGCGCACGGGACAACATTAAAACTCTCCTAGGTATGCTTGCGGAAGATGGCGAGCTGGAAGCGTACTACGCCGCAGACCATGCCGCTGTGCGGCACTGGGTGGATGACATGGCAAAGCGTGTGCGGGACTCCGTCATCCGGTTCTTCACGGACGGAAGCACGGAGCCTGGGCAAATTGCACAGGCAAAGGAGCACCCGGACCGACTGGCAAAGATCCTCTTTGCGACGAGTATGGCCCTCACGGAGTTGGATGTGCGCATACAGCAGGCAATCGGGAACGAGGGCAGGGGATATGACAAAGTATCCTTCTCGGTGCTCGGGAAAGCACTGAATGATATCCGCAGGGCCATTCTTTCCACTGTGATCGTGCAGGTCAGCGCCTGGTGGCCGGCCGAGAATTTTCCGCTGCAGGGGTACCTGCAAGAAATGAGGAAACTGACAGGAAACGCCGGAGAGATCCGGCCAGAACGGATCAATCCTGCCGCGAGAGAGGCGCCAAAGAGGGAACAGGAGGCAAAGTTCCAGGCCATTCTGCGGGAGCGGCTGCCTATCAACACAGAATCCCTGGCAGAGGCGAACGGCTCACTGGAGCGCGTGCTGCAGTTTCCAGCGATTGCCCATGCGTTGCGAACGACGGAGCTCCCTGCGAAGGCGGCGGACGGAGACACGTACTTCCCGCACGGGTATGTCGTCATGTTGTCGAGGCTGGGCAACGGGATGACCGTGCACTACGCGGCAGATGGCGTACGAAAAACGCAGACCGTCGGTCTGAAGCAGAGGGAGAGGACCTGCGACGACGTGTTTGAGCCGTATTCCCCACCAGGGACACCTCCGTATGCGACGCTGGGGTTCCACAACGTGCAAGTCGCGCAGGGCGGCCACCTGTTTACGACGCCCTCCACTCTCCTCGCACCTTCCATGCCTTTCGAAGATTTCCCTGCGCTTGCAGAACCTGTATTGGCGTCCGTGCGGACCCTGAACGCACAGATGCAGCAGCTCTCCGTGAAGTATGCAAAGGTATTTGCACTCTCTGCTGAGACAAGCCCGATGATCTTCGTGGAGATTCCCGGAAGCGAAGTCGTCCTGTTCCCAGCGAATGAGGGACTCTCGAACGAGGTGATGCATGCTCTGGGCGTTCAGAAGTTCATTATTCCAGAGCACATCCAGGGTTCTGCCCTGAAGCTGGGCATAGGACTTGGCGATGGCAGATGGGCCATGCCCTGCCAGCCGGAACTTGCGAGAGCAATCGATGAGCACCTGAGGCCTGTGAGCCCGGCTAGATCTCCGGGTGATATGGAGAGGATTGCACACGCGAATGGCCGTATGGATCCGCTGGCTCTTGAACAGGCCTGTCAGCGCGATGCTCTGAGAGGGTATGTTCGTCCAACTTTGAAGGACATGTTGAGAATACTTGCGGACGTCGAGGAAGTCATAAGTGTTGAGCACCGTGAGAAACAGGGAAGAGGATCGGGAAATCACGGGGAGATTTTACTCATGCACACGGACGGAACGACAAGGAAGCAGAACACGTGGGGAAAGATACAACATCCGAATGCGAGAATTTCGTGGGTGACGGTGTTCGAGATGCTCGGTGAGGGAAAATTGAATATTCCGCTCAGTAATTTCATCCGTGCCGTCGAAACAGGGAAACACCTGAAACACGCCGAAAACAAGGCAAAGCAACCCGCCTAAATGAGATGTGCAATCGCCTCAGAGCCGCTACAATCCAGACGTGAAGATACCGAAGATTGCCGTTCTCTCGTTCCCCGGAAACAACTGCGAAGTGGAGTCTATCCGCGCGGTCCGGCGCGCGGGCATGGTGCCTGTGTTCTTCCGCTGGAATGACGATACAGAGAAACTCAAAAACGTAGATGGCTACTTCATCCCCGGGGGATTCAGCTACGAAGACCGTGGGAGGGCGGGGATGGTGGCCGCGAGGGACCCCCTCATGGATTTCATCCGCTCAGAAGCGAAGGAGGGTAAGCCCGTGATCGGGAACTGCAACGGCGCACAGATCCTCGTGGAGAGCGGGCTCATACCACTTGGAGATCAACTCCAGATGTGTCTTGCCCGTAATGTTGTGGACGGGGAAGCGGTGGGATTCCTGAACGAGTGGATCTTCATCATACCAACATGCGCGAGGAACCGCTGTGCGACTTCTGACTGGGAAGGCGTTATGACGCTGCCGATCGCGCACGGAGAAGGGCGTTTCATTACAAAGGATCCCGGCCTCATAGACGAACTTCGGAAGAACGACCAAATCGCTTTCTCGTACTGCGATGCGAAGGGCAATGTCTCCGAGGATCCGGTTACCACTCCCAACGGATCCGCTTTTGCCATTGCCGGTATCTGCAATCCAGCGGGGAACGTGGTTGCGCTCATGCCGCATCCCGAGCGCACAGAGGGGGGAAACCCGTACTTTGTATCTCTGAAGCGCTGGGTGCAGAACAAGATGCGGCCGATATTCCATGAGATTTCCCGCAAAGGAGTCAGTTTCACCGTGAGAGAGAAGGCCGCAGGTGCAGTGGAAATTTTCATCGACACGCTGATTGTGAACAACGAAGAGCACACCGTGGAACAGGCGGCACACCGGTTGCTCCCATCCCTGAAACTCAGGCAGTTGCGTTATCTCTCTCTCAAGAAGGGTGATCCTCGCACTGTTCTTTGTACCATCTCCCTCTTCAATCCCAACAAAGAAGTTGCGTACATCCGCAGAGGAGGCACGGTATGCAAGTGGGATGCAGATGCGAAGCGAGAGCAACCAGTGACTGATTTTCCATTCAAGCAGGGTATAAAGCTCCTCCGCAGAGATGAACCCGATACAGGTGCGGCCATCCTCGGGGAGAGGAGTGAAACAGGTGTGTGCTATGTATGCAGAGAGGTTTCCGAGGGAGATCTCCTGAAGAAGGAAATCCTGGAGGTCTTCGCCAATCCGCACGCCGCAAGCCTGAACCGACTGCACTAATGGAACGCAGCATCGTCCTGCTCGCGCATAACATCCGCTCCCTCTGGAACGTGGGATCCTTCTTCCGCACGGCGGACGCATTCGGCGTGGCAAAGCTGTACCTCACCGGCTACACAGGGCTCCCCCCAAGGAGGGAAATCAGCAAAACAGCCCTCGGGGCCGATGAGTGGATCCCATGGGAACACAGGGAAGATCCGAAGGAAGTGATCACCGAGCTGAGAGAGAAGGGATGGGACATAATTGCTCTGGAGATCACGGAAGATGCGCAGAACATTGCTCTGTACTCTCCGCCAGGGAAAGTCTGCCTGCTCGTAGGGCACGAAGTAACGGGCGTTCCGAAAGATCTTCTCTCTCTTTGTGATGATCGTGTGCAGATTCCGATGAGGGGGAAGAAGGAGTCACTGAACGTTGCCGTCGCGGCAGGCATCGCTCTGCACCACTTCCGCGCTACTTCTTCCTGAAGACCACAGCACTGTTTTTGTAGTCGATGGTTACGAAGGAACCTTCGGGGATTTTGCCTTCAATAATTTGCAGAGAGAGTTCGTCCAGAATCTCATTCTGGATGAGGCGTTTGAGGGGACGGGCACCGAACGCAGGATCGTATCCCGCACTTGCCAGATGTCCCTTGAGGGCTTCTGTCACTTCGATTCTGATTCCCTTCTTCTCCAGGCGCTGTGCTACGCGCTGGATCTGCAATTCTACAATTTGCGCAATTTGCTCTCTGGTGAGGGCGTCAAAGATGATGATGTCATCTATTCTATTCAGGAATTCAGGGCGGAAGTGTGCCTTAAGGACTTTATTGACTTCGCCTTCCGGCGAAAACACGGCAGAGAGAACCTTCCCCTCAGTTTTCTTTTTCTCTTCCGCGTACTTGAGCAGGATGTCGCCGCCGAGGTTACTTGTCATGATGATAACCGTGTTCTTGAAATCCACTGTCCGTCCCTTGGCATCGGTGAGCCTTCCATCGTCTAGCACCTGCAGAAGCACGTTGAAAACCTCGGGATGTGCTTTCTCTATCTCATCAAGCAGAACCACCGTATAGGGGTGTCTGCGGACTGCCTCCGTCAGCTGGCCTCCTTCCTCATATCCTACATACCCCGGAGGAGAACCTACGAGCCGCGCGATGGAGTGCTTCTCTGCGTACTCAGACATATCTATCCGCGTAATCATTTTCTCGTCATGGAAGAGGAACTGTGCGAGGGCCTTGGCAAGCTCCGTTTTGCCTACGCCGGTCGGCCCCAGGAAGATGAAAGAGCCGATGGGCCTCTCCTCCTCCTGTATGCCTGCCCGCGAGCGCCGGATTGCGTTGGAAACGGCGGTAATTGCACGTTTCTGGCCGATCACACGGTTGCTGATTTCCTTCTCCATGGATGCGAGCTTGAGGCTCTCCTCCGTCATGAGGCGCGAGACAGGAATACCGGTCCACCGGGAAACAACCTGCGCAATGTGCTCCTCTGTCACTTCTTCGTAGAGAATAGGATTCTCCTTCTGGATCTTCGCAAGCTCGCTCTTTGAGGAAGCAATTTTCTTCTCGAGATCGGGGATGTTGCCGTAGCGGATTTCGGCAACCCTCTGTAAGTCTCCGTTGCGTTCTGCCTGCTCTGCCTCTGCCTTGAGAGCGTCAATTTCCCTGCCGGATCTCTTTATCACGTCGATGACTTTCTTCTCGTTCTGCCAGCGGATTTCAAGTTCTTTCTGCTGTTCCTTAAGCTCTGCAAGCTCTTTCTCTATGTTCTTCAGCCGTTTCTTGGAGGCTTCGTCCTTCTCCTTCTTCAGGGCCTCCCGTTCCACTTCCAACTGTCTGATCTGGCGGTCGAGCTTATCGAGCTCTGTCGGTTTGCTGTCCAATTCAATCCGCAGGACAGATGCCGCTTCATCCATGAGATCTATGGCTTTGTCCGGCAGGAAACGATCGGTAATGTAGCGGTCCGAGAGGGTGACAGCAGCGACCACTGCGTTATCCTGGATGCGCACTCCGTGGTGTACCTCGTACTTCTCTTTGATCCCGCGGAGTATGGAAATGGCGTCTTTGAGCGAGGGCGGCTCCACCATCACGGGCTGGAAACGCCGCTCGAGGGCTGCGTCCTTCTCAATGTACTTGCGGTATTCCTTGAGGGTCGTCGCACCGATGGTGCGGATCGCCCCACGTGCGAGGGAGGGCTTGAGCATGTTTCCGGCATCCACGGAGCCTTCTGCCGCTCCAGCGCCCACAATAGTATGGAGTTCATCGATGAAGAGAATGATGCCTCCTTCCGAAGCTTCTACTTCCCTGAGGAGCGCTTTCAGGCGGTCTTCGAACTCGCCGCGGTACTTTGTCCCTGCAAGCATTGCTCCGAGATCCAGAGTGAGCACTCTCTTCCCCTTCAGAGGATCGGGGACGTCTCCGTCCACTATCTTCTTCGCAAGACCTTCGACGATCGCCGTCTTTCCCGTGCCTGGCTCACCAACGAGGACAGGATTGTTCTTCGTCCGGCGTGAGAGAATCTGCATGATCCGGCGGATTTCATCGTCCCGTCCGATCACCGGATCGATCTTGCCGTCCCGTGCAAGCCGCGTGAAATCCTGTGTGTATTTTTCGAGTACCTGGTATTTCCCTTCCGGATCACGATCCGTGACGCGCTGACTGCCACGCAGTTCCCTGAGTATTTCAAACACTTCCTTCTTCTTGAGAGGGAGAACTTTCTGCACTTCCTCCTGATCAAGCAGTGCGAGGAAGAGATGCTCCGTGGAGATGTATTCATCTTTCAGTTTTCCTGCTTCACTCTCTGCCTGATCAAAAGTTTTCTTGAGATCCTGTGTGAGGTAGGGTTGCGTGCCCCCAGTGACTTTCGGAAGTGCGGAGAGTGCTTTCTTTACTCTCTCTGAGACAGCATCCGGGTTGTGCTCCAATTTCTGGAGCAACGTGGGGACGAGACCTTCCTTCTGGTTGAGGAGGACGAGGAGCACATGGAGCGGGCCGAGGGCCTGTTGCCCCAGCGTGGCCGCCAGTTCCATGGTGCCCTGCACGGCTTCTGCCGCTTTGGTGGTATACCGCTCGAAGTTCATTGGCACTCTCTATTATAGAGTGCCAATTTTGCAGCGTCAACGATTTCTCAGCGCCAAAATAACGCAGGGGAAGGCTTAACGCACCTTCTTGAACTTCTCGAGCTCTGTGTGGCCTAGGGCACCGAACATCATAAGCATCAGCACGACGACGGTGATCGAGCCGACAACAGGGACGAGGCTCACGACCCGGAGAACTACGTACACGCCCACCGAAGCGAGGAAGAAGAAGAACGTCTTCCATTTCTTCTGGTACCGCACCTGAATCCACTCAGTAAGAAGGATGGCTGTAAGTGCTTTTGCGAAAACGAGTGAGAAGATGTAGAGCACGCCGAGGAAGAGGCCAATGGGAATGCCAACGATGGTGATGAAGAAGGCGAAGACGACAAACGGTGCAGCAATGAGATACAGGAACCCGTACCACAGGCTCATCATCGGTGCTTTCTGCAGCCGCTTTGCTCCGTCCATGAAGTACGTCTTCGTGAGCAGGATCATAAGGAGAATGAAGAACGAGGCGGAGAGCAGGCTGTAGCCGGCGATGGCGATAAGCCCCGCGCGGAACGCGTCAAATGCCGTCTGCCTGAGTTCGCCCGGTACACCGAGAGCAAGGTTTTCATCGTACTCTGTTTTTCCCTGAACGGTTGCGCTGCCAAAGTAGTACAGACCCTGCGGCTGCCAGTAGTGCACATCCTGCTGGAAGTTTGCGGTGTTACTGATCTTCAGATCTGAGGATGAGAGAATAGTGTTCCCGTTCACGCGTCCGGAGAAGCGGATGACATCTCCCCGTATGTCCGCATCTCCTCCGACAGTACCGGAAACTTTCACGGAGCCGCCGTACGTGTGGAGTGACCCTTCTATGGTGCCATCGATGACAATGTCACCGCCGTACACTCGCACATCTCCCTGAATGATTGCCCCTTCTGCGATGGTGATATCTCCTCCGAAAAGAATGAGGTCATCTGCGACAGTCGACCTCACGGCAACCTGTCCACCGGCAACACGCAGATCGTCTCCTACAGCACCTGAAATATCTATGTTTCCTCCTGCGACTGCTAGATCCTGCTCAATGTCTCCCTGTACTGTCACTTCTCCACCAACAACGAAGAGATCTCCTTCGATGTCCTCCTGCACATTCACAATGCCACCTGCTGCGTACGTATCGTCATTCAGAGGGATGACAATGGTGAGCTCCTCTTCTGCCATGAGGAAGTCGGCAGAGGCAGGCACAGCAACGCCAAGAAGAAGAACGCCAAGTGTGAGGGAGAGAAATTTCTTCATGGGGAGGGAAGGAATGCGAACTCTACTGTACGATGGCAGGTTCTGTTTCGCAAATCAGATGCATTCGACAGGATCAATATCCACCACGACATCAGTGAGATCGAGCGAGGCCAGAGCGCGCATTGGTAAAGCTCCGCGCAGGAGAACATGCCAGACTTTCCCTCCGCTAAAGAGCGTTGGTGCACAACTGATATGCAGAATATTCGTATTGTTCTTTGCGGCCTCCGCAAGCGCTTTTGCGCGTACTGCTGCCCCCTCTCCGCGCACGAGCAATCGTACCATTGCAGATGCCGGCGGATACTGCGTGAATTTCCGCAGTTTCAGTTCGCTCTCCAGATACTCTTCCGTACGGTGGCCAGCAGCGAACAGTACTTCCGGCGCATCCGGCCGGAACGTCTGGATGATCACTTCACCGGGCTTCGACCGTCCGCTCCTCCCCGTAAGCTGGGTCAGCAGTTGGAAAATGCGCTCTCCAGCGCGGAAGTGGGGAAGGGAGAGTCCCACGTCCGCGATGAGCACGGCTGCAAGTGTCACTTCCGGGAGGTCGAGGCCTTTCACAACCGATTGAGTGCCGAGGAGGATGTCTGCCTGCCTCTCACGCATTCTTTTCAGGAGAAGACGCATGTGCTCAGGATGGAGCAATGTGTCTCTGTCAGCACGAAGGACACGAGCCTGCGGAAAGAGCTGTTCCAGGATTTTTTCGATGCGTTGTGTTCCGGCTCCTACCTCGTGTAGTTTCGTAGAACCGCAGTGCGGACACGACTCAGGTGCCTCTACTGTGAGGTTCGTCGTATGATCGACGAGCAGGGATTTTCCTCCTGCCGTCCTGTGAACGGTGAACGGAAGCTGTGAATCGGGTGAAGTAATGCGGCGTCGGCAATCGAGACAGAGAAGAGCGGTGGCTGTTCCTCTCCTGTTGAGAAACAGGACGGATTGTTCACCCCGCAAGAGCCGGTCGTGTATTGCCTCAAGGAGAGGTGGGGAGAAGGGATAGACGCTTCCGAACGAGACCTCTGCGAGATCCACAATCCGCACCGCAGGCATCTTCTGGTTTCCGTAACGGTCGGGAAGCCTGGCAAGGTGGTATGTACCATTCTTCGCCCGATCCCACGACTCCAGAGAAGGGGTTGCTGAGCCAAGCACCAATTTGGCATCTGCAAAGGAACAGAGGGCCTCCGCCGTCTCCCGTGCATGGTAGCGCGGTGTCTGTTCGTTCTTGTATGTCCATTCATGCTCTTCATCGATGATGACAAGTCCGAGGTTGGGGAGAGGGGAGAAGAGTGCACTCCTGGAGCCGATGATGAGATCGATATTCCCCGCACGGATACTCCTCCACGCTGTCTTTCTGGCAGATGCGGTGAGACGGCTGTGAATGACGCAGATACGCTCCGGTGGCAGGAGTTC
>DATDVK010000050.1:0-9952 GCA_035290085.1 Candidatus Peribacteraceae bacterium | reverse complement strand
CTCGAACGGTTCGCAGAAGATACAGCACAGACGATTCTGAAGGAATTCAAACCCAAGAAAATCACCGTAACCGCACAGAAGTTTGTGCTCCCCGAGACCAAGGGGGTTTCCGTTACTATCACAAGACCATAGCAACAGCGTTCATTGGTATAGGGTCAAATATCCAACCGGAAACAAACGTAGCGGCATGTAAAACGCTGCTCCTGAAGCATTGGCCGGCAATCAAATTCTCCTCACTCTATAGCTCCGCCCCACGTGAATACGAGAACCAGGGCCAGTTCTGCAATGCTGTCGCTGCACTCGAGACGGAAGAATCCCCCGAGGAAGTGGTGCAAGTTCTCAGAGAGATAGAAGCAGTGCTCAAGAAGAGCCCCCCCTTCAAATTCGGCCCCAGGACGATCGATCTCGATCTCTTACTCTATGGAGATTCCATCATACCAAGCAAGAAAGAATGGATGCGAAACTACAAGCTACCCGCTACAAGCTACAAACTAATGGTTCCCCATCCCCGCATGCATGAGCGGCGCTTCGTCTTAGAGCCTCTCTGCGAACTCATTGACCCCCGGGCCCTGCACCCCACTCGGAAGAAGCCGTGGAACGTTCTCCTGGAGAGCACCAATGATCAGGAATGCGTGCGAGTGCAGGAAACACGCTGAAATTCTGGAAGGAACTGATGAAGGCAGGTACAGTGCCCCCCTGCTATGGATGAAAGCTTTCGTACACTCATAGAGAAGTGTGGTGATGATCCCAACCGCCCCGGTCTCAGAAAGACTCCTAAGCGGGCAGCGGAGGCATTTCAGTTCCTCACGTCAGGGTACAGCCTCTCGCTGGAGAAGATTGTGAACGGTGCGCTCTTCCCTGCAAGCACGGATGGGATGATTATCGTGAAAGATATCGAGTGCTACTCACTCTGCGAGCATCACCTTCTGCCCTTCGTCGGAAAAGTGCATGTCGGGTACATCCCCGACAAGCACATCATCGGGCTGAGTAAAATTCCGCGCATTGTCGACATGTTTGCCCGGAGGCTGCAGGTACAGGAATGCCTGGGACAGCAAATCTGCGATGCACTGGATGAGGTCCTCAAGCCCAAAGGTATCGGCGTGGTCATAGAAGCAGATCACCTCTGCATGATGATGCGTGGGGTGGAGAAACAGCACAGCAAAGCGGTCACCAGCCAGATGAAGGGGATCTTCAAGAAAGACGCACGCACGCGGGAGGAGTTTTTGAGACTGATAGGACAGTAGTACCAAATGCCTGTTCACATGTTTTCTTTGGCACTTTTTTACAAAAAGTGCCGCACCCTTCAATGTATTCAGGGTAAAAAAATCGGCCAAAAATGAACTCGCTCACGCCTGCGTGCCGTAACGCCGTCACACCATATACATTCAACGGCACTACGGCGTGCAGGCACGGCATGCAAGGTCCTCATGCAGCTTCAACGGGAATGAGGTGGTGCTAGCGTGCAGGATGCCATCTACCGCAGTGAGCCGCACCACCTCATTCCCTCGTCATAACTGTGACAGATGTTGTGCCGTTTCGCTCGGACAGCATTTTTGGCCACGAAGGATGAAGGAAAAACTAAATAGCATTCTCCAACACTCCTTTGGTAGTGAGGGGTCCGCCGCCACTGCCTGTCCTGAGCCTGACGAAGGAGAGGGGTATTGCGGCAGGCGGAGAGGAGTTGGCGGCGGTGACTTTTTCCCTGTCCTGAGCTTGTCGAAGGGTTTGCTTCTTTCTTTGTTTAGCAGACAAAGAAAGAAGAGAACAATAACGGTGCAACACAGATGCTTTACGCAGCTAGCATTTCTTCACCCACCCCCTCCCTCACCTGCTGCGCTGTTCTGCCGCGGCCCTTCGCATCTAACGCCGCCTGCAGACGGCCGACATCCCCGTCTTTCGTCAGAGTCTGCTCGTAGACCGCACGGCCAACCACTTCTTCGAGGATGACCCCGACTTCCTGTGCATGCGCGTAATCCCCTGGCTGCCCGGGACGGTTGTAGTGCGCCCCTTCTCCGACACCACGGTTCCCCTCAAGCTCTGCGAAGGACTCGTAGAGGATACGTGTGCCTTCTGCTTGTCCATCTACCACCAAACCTCCGCTCAGGTGCACAGATTCCATATGGCCATGCTCATGTTTCCCCGCGTGGTTCGCCCGCTTGGCTTCTGCGGCATTCTTCATGCCCGCCAGCATCCCTTGGCTCACTCTGCCACTCCCCCCAATTTCCGCCTCACCCAGCTGTCCTTCTGGCATGTCTTCCACGCCAAGGTTCCCGACGCCGTCTGTCGCGGGAGCGATCACCTGACTCTCGTGCGCATCAAGCACAGCCCGGAATTCCGCCTGCTGCCCTTCCGCCAGATCAGTCACCGTGACAGCTGCCTCCGTCCCCTCCATCCCTGAAGCAGAAACATCAGCAGTGTACTCCGCACCCGTACCCGTAACAGTCGTCGTCACTTCGTCTGACTGTGGAGTAAAGCTCACAGTCGCACGGCCTTCCAGCGCATCCTGCGCAAACGAGTGGAAGTTGGTCTGGAACTGCGAGACCGTCGCTGCGCGCCCTGCGGCTTCCCTCTGAATGTTCAGGGCTGCAGCTTCGAAATCGAGTGACCGATCGGGGCCGGTGCTGACTTCTACGGGAGCCATGT
Organism: Candidatus Peribacteraceae bacterium; assembly: GCA_035290085.1. Taxonomy (GTDB): domain Bacteria; phylum Patescibacteriota; class Gracilibacteria; order Peribacterales; family Peribacteraceae; genus GWB1-54-5. The sequence goes on along the minus strand of DATDVK010000050.1, from coordinate 7,309 downwards.
GCACCAATTATTCCATACATCTCCCCTCCGGGAATCCTGGAAGTCAGGAAAATGTGAGAGAGGACACTTTCTGGCTTACGGAAGACAAGAAATGAAACCTACCGAACCTGCCGTACACCCTATTTTTTACGATCGTAGGTGAGGAACGTAAACGCATGCGCATGGAGCCCATCCGCAGCATGCTCCACCCGCTCCACTTCTTCCCATTCCTCCTCGGGGAGCTCCGGGAATGCCACATCACCCTGCACTTTCGTATGAACTCTTGTGAGGTACACACGGTCTGCAAAGGGAAGTGTGAGACGATAGATCTCGCCACCGCCAATGACGAAGGCCTCTCTCTTCTCTGTTTCCTTCGCACGTTCAATCGCCTCCTCAACGGAAGAAACAACTTCGCAACCAACGATGTTCAAACCAGCCTGTCGCGAGACAACGATGTTCCGGCGATTCGGAAGCGCCCTGCCGATGGACTCGTAGTTCCTCCGCCCCATGATGACGGTGTGCCCATCTGTCTTCCTGCGGAAGAACTTGAGATCATCCGGGAGATCCCACGGGAGTGCATTGTCACGTCCGATGATGTTATTTTCGGAAACCGCAACAATGAGTGATACCTTCATGACATAAGCATAGAGTATTAGGAATGAGAATATTAGGAATTCTATTATTCTCTAGCCCTAATATTCTCATCCCTATTATTCTCACTTCTACACCGCAATCGGCGCTTTAATGCTGGGGTACGGATCGTAGTTCAGGATTTCAAAGTCTCCGAAGGTGAACTGGAAGATGCTCTTCACCTCCGGGTTCACCTTGAGTTGCGGGAGACCCCGTGGCTCGCGACTGAGCTGCTCTTTCGCCTGTTCTAAGTGGTTGGAGTACAAGTGCACATCGCCGAACGTGTGGACGAAGTCCCCAACCCGGAGATCGCACACCTGCGCGACCATGTGAGTGAGAAACGAGTAGGAGGCGATGTTGAAGGGCACGCCGAGAAAGATATCCGCGCTGCGCTGGTAGAGCTGGCAACTCAAGCGTCCGTCGCGCACATAGAACTGGAAAAGTGTGTGACACGGCGGCAGGGCCATGCGGCCTTTCCGCACATTGTCCTGCGGACTGATGCTCTCGTCGGGAAGGAACGCGGGATTCCACGCGGAAACGATCAGCCTCCGGGAGTGCGGCGTAGTTTTGATCTTCTCTATCACACCGCTGATCTGGTCGACCGTGGAACCATCCGGGCATGCCCAGCTTCTCCACTGCCTGCCGTAGACCGGACCCAAATCCCCATCCTCCGTCGCCCACTCATTCCAGATACGCACACCATTCTCCTGCAGGGAGGCGATGTTTGTGGAGCCCTGCAAAAACCACAGGAGTTCGTGGATGATGGAACGTGTGTGGAGCTTCTTGGTGGTGAGCAGCGGGAACCCCTCGCTCAAATCTACCCGCAACTGCCGCCCAAAGACGCTGAACGTGCCGGTGCCCGTGCGATCTGCCTTGCTCTTGCCGTTCTCGTACACGTCCCTGAGGAGATCGAGGTACTGTTTCATGAGGTGAAAAGAGGAGAGAGGAGGCACATTGTAGAGCAATAATACTGAAACGCCCACTGTTTCGCACAACGTTGCAGTAGTTTACACAAATTCTCTTCGGCACTTTTTTAGAAAAAGTGCCCAAAAAGCGGCCAAAAATGAACTCGCTTTACGGCGCAAAAAACAGATCGAATGGCAGCAGCGCCGTCACGCTCGAACAGCATTTTTGGCCAGGAAGGATAAAGGAAAGAACCGCGACTTTGATTGTGAGCGGTTTCAGCCCCCAAGTGCGCAGCGCCCGCAAAAATGTGGTGGGGGCGTACGGAGGAGGTCATTTTTGCAGCGGAGCACTTGAAATGGGCTGATCCGCGAGCAATCACGGAGCGGAACTTTTTGGTTCTTTTTGGTTACAAAAAGAACAAAACTCTTTATTGCTTGCCTCCTGCATACCTCCACGCCATCTCAAAGATTTGCCTCTGCGTCTCCGCAACTTCCTTACTCTCGATGATGACACCGAAGAGATTTTCTTCATCTTCGCCCAGAGTGACGATGGACACTTTATTCCCGTAGATGTTGATCTCGTTCCGGAAATCGAAGTCCTTGGCAGACACCAGGCGGATTTCGCGCAGGCTGTCTTTGTCCATTCCCTGTACCCTGCGCCCCGTTGCATCATCGGGTGCGATGCCCCGCAGGTGAATGCCGCGCTTCACACGCTCCGCCACGTACTCTGCATCGTACGCAGGCCAGTACTTGCGCAGCACGGCAGAGTTCGCAAAATTCAGGAGCTCCCCCTTCGCCGTGAACGTATCCTCGTAAACACGGCGTACTCCCTCCCACCCCTCGAAGAAGCGCACATGCGGACGGCGGTGCTCCGCGCCCCGGAGCGAGCGCAGTTCCGGCAACGACTGATCCAGAGCTTCCGCATTCTTTCTTGCTTCAACAGCCAGGTACTCCGGTGCCACCGGCGCGTACCACTTGGCACGCACCTTCTTCTCAATAGTGAAGTACCCCTTCTTCACGAGATCTTCCAGCGTGTTGTAGGCAGTCACACGATTGAGTTTCGCCAATTTCGCGTACTCGGATGCAGGCGCACTGCCCACCTGGAGTCCCGCGAGGTACAACCGGGCCTCCCGTGGATGCAGCCCCGCCGCCTCCAGAACATGCTGAATCTGTTTCGCCATAGGAACCTCAGTATAGCAATGTGTAACAATTTTCAACTAAACAAAAAAGCTTTTGACATGGGAATGAAATAGGAAGCCAAAAACTGCATTAGAAAAGCTGATTGGAAGTATCATAGTGTTGTTAATATTAATAACAGAAATAATTTCTCAGGAATACCGCTCTTGATTCCCCCATCCACCCGAGGGTAGAAGCTGTGTGTTTTCACTTACCCCTCACTGCGTATGACAAGCCTGCTCGTAGAAGAAACAAGGAAAAAAGCCGTGGAACTGGAACTGCAACAGAATTTCTCCTCCCCCGATCTAGACTTCCTCCCGGAGTTCGCAACCCTCGCAGACGTGCTCGATTTCGCCGAGAAGCACGGTGCCACCATGCTCGATCTCACCTTCACGGACGTACCCGGAACGTTGCAGCACACATCCCGCCCCCTCCATGAACTCACGGAAGAGAATATTGCGCAGGGATTCGGATTCGACGGCTCTTCTATCCGCGGATTCCAGGAAATCCAGGAGAGCGACATGCTCCTCATTCCTGATATCACCACTGCTTTTTTGGATGTCTTCTCCGCAGAACCGACTATTGCTGTCATCTGCGATGTGAAGGACCCCATGACGGGGAAACTCTACAGCAACAGCCCGCGTACCATCGCCCGGCGGTCTGCTGAAGCGCTCAGGAAGAGCGGCATTGCCGATACCGCCTACTTCGGACCGGAAGCGGAATTCTTCATCTTCGACTCCGTGCGCTACGATCAGACCCCTGCGGGAGCCCATTACCACCTGGATTCCGAAGAAGCAGTGTGGAACACCGGAAAGGAAGAGGAAGGAGGCAACTTGGGCTACAAGATCCGTAACAAGGAAGGCTACTTCCCCGGTCCGCCCATGGACAAACACCAGAGCGTGCGAAGCGCTATGGTCCGCGAGCTGGAACGTTCCGGCATTGCCATCGAGACCGCACACCACGAAGTGGCAACGGCGGGCCAGGCAGAAATAGACATGGCATTCAGGGATCTGCTCACTATGGCCGATTCACTCACTCGGTATAAATACATCGTACGGAACGTCGCCCACCGCTTCGGGAAATCCGTCACGTTCATGCCAAAACCCATCTACAACGACAACGGTTCCGGTATGCACATGCACCAGAGCCTCTGGAAGGAAGGCAGCACGCTCTTCGCGGGCGATGCATACAGCGGACTCAGCAAGATGGCACTGCACTACATCGGCGGTATCATTGCGCACGCTCCCGCGCTCTGTGCACTCTGCAACCCGACGACGAACAGCTACAAGCGCCTGGTCCCCGGTTTCGAAGCGCCGGTGAACTTCATCTACTCCGCACGGAACCGCTCCGCGGCTATCCGCATCCCCATGTACCACAGCAGCCCGAAAACCAAGCGCATCGAAGTGCGCTTCCCCGACCCCACGTGCAACCCCTACCTGTCCTTCGCTGCTATGATGCTCGCGGGAATAGACGGCATCCGCCGCAAGATGGATCCCGGCGAGGCAACAGATCAGAACCTCTATGCACTCCCTGAGGAGAAATTAGCGAAAATCCCTCACGCACCTAAATCCCTCGAAGAATCACTCTCTGCGCTGGAGAGAGACTGCGACTTCCTCACGGTGGACAATGTCTTCAGCCGCGCATTCCTGCAGACGTACATCGGAGCAAAACGCGCGGAAATAGCGGAGGGAAACAAGTATCCGAACCCGTGGGAGTTCTACCGGTACTACGACATGTGAGCACGAATCCGGGGAAAAAATGAGGGGCGATCACGCAATGAAGTGTGATCGCCCCTCGTGATTTGGTACTTTTACAGGATGAGGCTTATTTTATATGCGACAGTTGTATTGATGATACTCACTGAACTCTTCCACACACACAGAGTACCAAAATCACTATGAACATTATAACATAATTTCATGTTTTTGGCTATACCTCAACCGGGGGAATTTTGGCTCTACTTGGGCACTCCCGTCACTCCTGTCAGGTCCACCACAATCGTATCTCCTTCCTGCTCTCCCGCCTCATTTCCCCGAGGAGATTGATCCTTTGGGGAGCAGGCAGTAAGAAGCAAAACAGAGAGAATGAAGGTGAAAACAGCACACTTTTTCATAGAGAAAGAAGAAATGTTTGGACTGAAATATTCTACCTTGCCTCTTTCCCCCGCACCAAAGAACTGGGACAACTGTGGGCAAATACACATTGCCGGCACTGGGGCTTGCGCGCATGGCAGATGGCACGGCCGTGGGCCACCATGAGGTGCGAGAGCGTGAGCCAGTCCTTCCTCGGCGTCTTCTTCATCATATCCAGCTCTATCTTCCCCTGCTCCTTCTTCCTGGTGAGCCCAAGCCTGCGGAGGAGACGGATGTTGTGGGTATCTATGGGGATGCCTTCGATGACACCGTACGCCGTGCCGAGGACGATGGCCGCCGTCTTGCGGCCGACTCCCCGCAGCGTGAGCATCTCTTCCATCGTACGAGGCACCTTGCCACCATACGTTCTGATGATGGTCCTGCAGGACTGCCGGATCGCTTTCGCCTTCATGTGGTAGGTACCGCAGGAATGGATGTCCTTCTCGAGTTCTCTCTGGGAGACGGCCAGATAGTCTTCCGGTTTTCTGTATTTCCGGAAGAGATCTTTCGTTACAATATTCACCCTCTCATCCGTGCACTGCGCAGCGAGGATGGTGGCAACGAGGAGCCCCAGAGGAGACCGCCAATGGAGCGTGCAGTCCGCATTGGGATACTCTTTTTTGAGCGTACGGATCACCTTCTCGACAGTGAGTTTCTCTGCGGACATGGTGGAAGTATGCGCACTGCCCTGGCATTCGTGAAGAAAATCACACAGAGAATGACCCCGCGCACAGGAGACGTTTGCGCGGGAGAGGAGATCCGCTATAGTCGGACCCCCATGCCCGCGCTCCCTGTATTCACCGTCTTCGACGTTGAGACCACCGGCCTCGACCCGTACAGAGGAGATAAGATCATAGAAATTGCCGGCGTACGCATAGAGAACGGCGTCATACAGGAGGAAAAGGCATTTGTGGAACTCGTGAACCCTGAACGCGCCATCCCGTGGGAAGCCAAACGGATCAATAAGATCGACGATGTGGATGTGGCGGGCGCCCCGACCATAGACCAGGTGCTCCCCCGTTTTCTGGAGTTCGCAAAAGATTCCCTGCTCGTCGCACATAACGCCCAGTTCGACATGGGGTTCCTGGAAGTGGAAAAAGAGCACTGTTGGGGGTACATAGATCTCCCGGAGTGCCTCTGCACCATGCGCCTGAGCCAGTCTGTCTTCCCGCACGAGTTCCGGCACAATTTAGACGTGCTCGCGGCACGGCTCGGACTCACAATGGACCGAGCACGTCACCGCGCTCTCCCGGATGTTCTCCTCACCTCGCAAGCGCTCCTGAAAATGGCAAAAATGGCGCAGATACAAAGCATAGACGAGTTGCGGAAACGTGCAGGCCTGCGGAGTGTTACAGCAGCTTAAAAAACATATTCCTTGCAAAATTCCCCATCGGAAGCCACGATGTAAGGGATGGCAGTGCTGCCCATCGTCACCGGCGAAAAGAACCCTGTGTTGCGGAAGAAGGCAGCGAAGATTCAGAAAATATCAAAGGAGATTACAAAGCTGATCAAAGACATGGAGCAGACCGTGCAGGATGCTGAGGGAGTGGGTCTTGCCGCACCGCAGGTTGGCGAATCACTCCGGCTCTGCATCGTCATGCTCAGCGGGAAGCGCACCCCGCTCATCAATCCGGAGATCACCTGGCGCAGTAAAGAGATGGATACCATGGAGGAAGGCTGCCTCAGCCTCCCCGGCGTCTGGCTGCCGATAGCACGCCCGGCTTCCGTCACATTCATCTACCTTGATGAGAAAGAGAGACAGCAGGAGCGGAAAGTGCAGGGATTTGAATCGCACGTGGTACAGCACGAAATCGACCACCTCAACGGTGTGCTGATCGTGGACTACCCGCAAATCCCGGCAGAACACCCTGCGCATACCGTAGAATCCGTTCTCTGACCAAGCTGGAAAGCTGGGGCTCAAGTGCATCAGGCTGCTCTCCGCAGAATATCCGGACTACTGGTGCGCTCTTCGCGCATGGCAAGGAAGCATGCGCGGAGTTCTGGCGAGAGAGCACGCAGGGCCAGCGCGAGTATTGCCACGGCATCCTGCTCAGAAAGATGGCACTGCCCGGCTATGAACGTGAGATCTTTCCCATGCGCGAAGAGAATGAGACAAGCGAGCTCATCAAACTCCAGTCCATCCAGCTCGGGAGACTGGAGGGGATTGCCCGTCTTCACAGGATCACGAAAGCGTACGAGTCCTCCGGAAAGTCTGGCAAGAAGATCCGGCGGCAGTGCTCGTTTTGCTTTGGTCAGCATGCCGGAAACACTCCCCTCGCTGTGCAACCCCAAAGCTTCTGCAATAGTGGAACGACTTTCTCCCGCGAAGAAGAGGACGAGCAACTTGCGTTGTGCAGCGCTCAACTCCACATCCTGCAGAGCCTGCTCTATGGCTGCAGCTTTACCTGATTCTGCGGGTTCTTCAAAAGACACAAAAATACGCTAACTCCTCTTTTGCCTTTTGGCGAGCGACAGATACACTTTCTT
>DATDVK010000049.1:0-9049 GCA_035290085.1 Candidatus Peribacteraceae bacterium | reverse complement strand
GCCGAGTGCGCGCGGCCCGACTTCCATACGCCCTTGGAACCATCCGACTACTTTACCTTGCGCCATGAGCTCCGCCGTGCGCTTGGCGATGTCTCCGCATCGCTCATAGCGGAGCTTTGATTCTCTCAGCACTGCCTCAATCTCCGCATCGGAGAACGCCGGACCGTAGTACGCATGATCGAAGACGAAATGTGGACGCTCCCCGGTGAGTTCCACTTGCCGCATGACCGCCGCCCCGAGCGCCGCACCCGCATCGGAGGAGGCCGGCTGGATGAAAATGTCATCCACGTATTCGCTTGCGAGCAACTTGCCGTTGGCAGAGCAATTGAGCGCCACTCCGCCGGACATGCAGAGTGCGCGCGACCCTGACCGCTCCGAAAGATGCTTCGCCATCCGGAGCAGCGCCCTCTCCAGTGCATCCTGCACCGTCGCTGCAAGATCTTTATGCTCCTGCGTGATCTCTGCACCGTGCTCGCGCGGGGTGAGCCGGGCGAGGAACCTGTTGCGCTTGGTGTGATCGATCTTCGGGACGGGCCGGTCCCAGTCGATGAAGTCGAAGAGCTCCGGATGCGGAGTGCCATATGCGGCAAGACCCATCGTCTTCCCTTCGTGGCTGTGTGGTTTGAATCCGAGGATCTTCGTCATGCGTTCATAGAGCGCACCCCAGCTCCCCGCATTCGTTACTCGGTGCAGGATATGCAAATCAGTCCCCTCCCCCCATCCAAGCATACCGCTCTCCCCGCCCCCGGCACCGTCCAGCGAGATGAAGTTCGCTTTCTCAAATCCGGAGAGGAAGAAGGAGCTCGCAATGTGCGACACATGGTGGTTGATGAACTTCACCCGGGGATCGCGCGCAGAGAACGGCAGATAATCGTTCCCGCGGCTGATCTCCTTCATCGTCCGCTGGATTTTCCCGTAGGCAAAGCGCAGCGGTTGTGATGGCCAGAGATTGGGAAGGATCACCGACCACTTGCTGTCCATGCCGATGGCAATGTGATCCACCTCCTCAAACGCAATGCCTCCTTCCTTGAGACAGTACTCCATCGCAAGACGCGGGAACGCGCGGGGCGCATGCTTGAGCCGCGTGAACCGCTCCTCCTCAGCAAACGCCTTGAGCTCGCCGTCGACGAGCAGAGCGGCAGCGGTATTCCAGCTGTAGGGGTGTGTGAGTCCCAGGATCTTCATACGCGCTGCGTATCTTCGCAGACGCACAGCGGAAGCACAACGAAATAAGCGATGGCTTGCCATGAGCGGGGCTCTTCGATTCGATTTTGCGCTGCAAAATCTCACTCAGAGTCATTCGACTCGTTTGGAAAAAGTGGTTTACCACCCTTCGACAAGCTCAGGGTCATTCAACTCTCGAAGGACCATGAATGAGCCCCGCGTACGCGGGGCGAGTTGAATGGTGAGCGAGGAGCCGTTGCACAAGCAACGACGACGAGTCGAATGGTGCCCTCGACAGGAATTGAACCTGTATTTCCGGCTTCGGAGGCCAGCGGTCTATCCGTTAACCTACGGGGGCACAAGTGAACCAAGAAACACACCATCAGAATGAACGAGCAGCAGAGTGACTCGCCGGCCGAAGTCCCGAGTGTCATCCCGAGCGGAGCCAAGGGACGAGGGACGAAGGCTGGCAGGGCAGCAGCACAATCTTAAGCAGGCAACCGGAAGAACGCCACCGTATTCGCTGTGGTTATGGCATCAATCTCCGCAAGCGGCTTCTTCTTCAAGTCTGCGAGAAGTCTCGCAACCTCCACCATGTAGGCAGGTTCATTGCGCTTTCCGCGGTGCGGGACCGGTGCAAGGTACGGTGCATCTGTCTCAAGCATCAGCTGCTCCAGAGGACACAGTCGCATGGTGCGCCTGATCTCGTGGGCATTGGTATAGGTCGCAATGCCCGTGAAAGAGAGGAAGTACCCCCTCTCAACGAGGGGCAAAACATCCTCCCATTTCTCAGCGCAGCAGTGCAGAACGAGAGAGGGGGAATCCACCTCGTGAATGATCGCCTTCAGGTCATCTATGGCATCGCGGCAGTGCACAACAGCCGGGAGCGAGAGCTCCTTTGCCAGTTGCAGCTGCACACGGAACACATCACGCTGCACATCCCTGGGAGAATGATCGCCTGCCATGAGCTCTGTCGAATGGTAGAAGTAATCCAAACCGATCTCACCGATGGCTTTCACCTTTTCCGATGAGGAAAGCAGCGTGCGGAGACGTCCCAGATTCGCAACTTCCCAGCGCTTCGCCGCATGGGGATGCACTCCAACCGTACAAAATAGTTGTTCATATTTCTCGGCTAAAACAAGGCACTTCTCAGACTCATCAAGATCATCTGCAATGACGATACACCGCCCCACTCCGGCCTCCTCCGCACGACGGAGTACTGCCGGGAGATCCTTGGAAAACTGCTTGTCCGCCAGATGACAGTGAGAGTCGATCATGCCCCAAGCATACACCAGACATTTCCGCGCACATGGACCTTGCCGGAGTGAAAAGCTGCGCGCACAGAAGATGATGCGATAGAATGCGCACAATGCCCTCGATCTCCGTCCTCATACCAGCACATAACGAAGCAGCGACTCTGGGAGATATCGTTGATCGAACGATACGGGTGCTCAGGCAATCTCACAATGATTTTGAAATCGTCGTTCTGAATGATGGAAGTACAGACAGCACCACTGAGATTCTACAGGAGCTCTGCAAAAAGTACCCCAAGGACATCCGGATTCTGCAGCACAGAAAGCGGCTCGGAATCGCACGCACACTGGAAGAACTCTATAGAGAGGGGCAGAAAGAAATCCTCCTCGTCATTCACGGAGACGGCCAGTATCCGCCGGAGAACATCCCTGAGATCCTGCAGAAAATGCAAAGTTGCGACATCGTGCTCCTTGCACGCACAGAGAAGCATTATTCTCTCTTCCGCCATATTCTCTCAGGATGTTATCGCTGGCTCCCCCGCATGCTGTTTGGGGTGGATCTCTACGATTCAGGATGTAGCAAATGCATGCGGCGTGAAGTGGTGTGGCAGATTCCTGTGACCTCCAGAGGCATATTTGTCGAAGCTGAGCGCGTGATACGGGCAAGCAGAAAAGGATACCGCATTACGAAAGCAGACATCACACCGGAGCCACGCAGGGCAGGCCGGGCCCGGGGAGGAAGTCCACTCCTCATCCCACGCGTCCTCCTTGATATGGCTTCCCTCTTCTTCCAGTTGCGCATCCTCAGGAGAGGTTAAGAGATCAGCTCTTCTCCGCCTCGGTGACAATGTCGAGCGCCCCTCGCTGTGCCGGTTGCTGCACCGCCTCCACTGCCGCTCCTCTACCTGAAGACACCTTCGGAAATTCACGTGCGAGAACCCCATTGGCAACAGTGTAAGATTCCCCGTTTACAGTGATGGAACAGAATGATGGCCTGATCCCGGTCACCCTGACCGTCACAGGACACCTCACGAGGAATGGAAAAGAAGTGTTCACAATCACATCATTAGGCTGGAGGGTGATCTCAAACGGAAGAGCCGGATCGGTTGGGAGGCGCATGCCGCCGGGTACGTAACGCTGCCCGATGGCCAATCCACCGGCATCACTGAGCATCTGCATATGGTCATCCATGGCCCGGTGGCCATGCTCAAGCTGTAACACACATTCTGAGATATGAGGTGGTCTTGGTGTATCACCGAGGACAAGTTCTTCTTTCATATGGTGTGAATGTATCAAACATTTATTTTCTTCGTCAAGCACGACAACCGCCTTTATTTGAGGCTTGCAAAGCAAAGATGGCCTGCCATGAGGAGCCCGAGGGGCGACGAATGGTGGGTCAGGTGGGAATCGAACCCTTCACTACATTCAGGACGAGCCCACGGCCAGCCCCGCAGCGCGCAAGCGCGTGCGGGGCTGCTCTACCACCCAACGAACAGTATTCTTCGATTTTTTTATCTTCATTTCCAGTTGTCTCGCCTCCTCAAAAGAATTGCAGGGAATGAATCTAACCAATTTCCAGTCCCCAATCCTCCTTGTAGTGTGAGTATGGCCATCCCTGTGTTGGCAAAGACGACGTTCAAGATCACCAGTGCTACCAACGTAGTACCGTTTGCCCCTGAGAATGTAGACTCCAATCTTCTTCATATCCTTGGTGGGTCAGGTGGGAATCGAACCCACGGCCAATAGGTTAAAAGCCTACTGCTCTACCCCTGAGCTACTGACCCGAGTGACGAAGGAACGAGGGGCAGTAGCGTCTCGTCCACCGAAGCTCGAAGAGCGAAGGTGGAAGCTACTGACCCTTTGTACCGGCATTGTACGGAAAGTAAGGCAGCCGGAAAACAGAAAGACGCTACAATGTGCAAGATGAAAGTCGCCATCGTTCATGAACTCCTCACACGGCGCGGCGGCGCGGAGCGCGTCGCACGCATCTTCGCCGAGATGTTCCCGGAAGCACCGGTGTACACGCTGCTCTACAACGAGCAGAGACTCGGCGAATGGTTCCCGCCTCAGCGCGTCCGCCCGGCCAAACTTCCCGCTTCCCGCTTCCCGCTTCCCGCTTCCGTCCGTTTCAACCACCATCTCTATCTCTCTCAATTTCCCGCCGCTGTCGAAGCCTGGGATTTCCGGGAATTCGATCTTGTCCTCAGCAGCTCTTCTGCCTTCGTCCACGGCATTATCACCAACTCTGCCCCCAAGCATCTGTGCTACGTACACTCCCCTGCCCGCTATCTCTGGGATGCCACACAGGAAGTTCTGGAGCGTGCGGGGAGAGGACCGCTTGGACTCCTGAAGCGGCAGTGGCTGGAGCGAACATTCCATAAACTGCGCATGTGGGATGCAGAGGTAGCAGCACGACCGGATGCGCTCCTGGCAAACTCCAGAGAAGTGCAACGACGCATAGAGCTCTACTGGCGCAGAGAGAGCACGGTGGTGTACCCCCCCATAGAGGACTTCTGGCTGGAGGGCGATGTGCGGAGAGAGAAGGACGACTTCTACCTTATCGTCTCCACGCTCACGCCATATAAGAGTATTGACCGCGCCATAGAAGCCTGCAACAGACTGCAAGTGCCGCTGAAGATCGCCGGAGAAGGACCGGATCTGCGCAGACTCAGAAAACTCGCGGGCCAGACCACGGAACTGCTGGGCTACCAGTCGAACGAAGACGTGCGCACCCTTTATAAGAGGACAAAAGCAGTGCTCTTCCCGGGGCAGGACGACTTCGGCCTCGTCCCGGTGGAAGCAATGGCCTGTGGTGCACCAGTGATCGCATTCAAGAAAGGAGGTGCTCTCGAAACAGTGCATGAAGGTGAGACAGGCTTCTTCTTCAATGAGCCGACTGCTGAATCGCTGGAAGCCACTATCCACCAGACACGAGCAATGAAAGTGGATCCGGAGCGGTGCCGCTCCTTCGCACAGCAATTCTCCCGCAAGCGGTTTGAGGAGGTGATCGAACAGGAGATTGAGAAACTCCTCGGATCTTCTATGCTCTAGCCACCAGCGTTCCTCCGATCACAATGAAAATGGACCCGAGGAGAAGCTGTGGAACCCGCACCTCCTTCCACTCTGCAAATATCCAGAGTGCGATCAGCACCGTGAAGAGCGTGTTCATATTAAAGAGCGGCACAAGCTGTGAGAGTGAAGCATGGTACCGTGCGAGTCCCAGAGCAACGAGACCGCTGCCCACCCCCCAGGTCAGTCCCATGAGTAGGCTATGTGTCCCCGAACGGAGCGTCACCGACCCGTACGGCAGGAGCAGAGTGAAGATGAATCCTACGACGAGAATGCCGACTCCGACGAACATCAGATACGGCCCGATGCCGATACCTGCCTGCATGCTGGTTTTTGCGAATATGTTGCAAAACGTGTAGGCAATGGCAGGAATAAGACCGCCGATGAGAATGCCAAGAGTCTGTGTACTCATGAGAAGAGGGGTTGAAGTGGATCCGGGGACCGCAGATTCAGTGCTTCGTAGGTGAGCGGCGTCACCATACGCCCCTTGGATGTGCGCTGCAGATACCCCTGCTGAATAAGGTACGGCTCATACACATCTTCGAGCGTATCTTCCTCTTCCGCAATCGTTGTCGCCAGGGTGGAGAGACCCACCGGCCCGCCTCCGAACTTCTCTATGAGAGACCGGAGGATTTCCCTGTCTGTTTCATCGAGTCCTCGTTCGTCTATACCGAGCGAAGCGAGTGTGGAGAGAACCCTCTCATGGGAAATGCGTTTCTCATTCTGCACCTGCGCAAAGTCCCGGACTGCACGCACCAGCCTGTTGGCAACACGCGGAGTGGCACGGCAGCAGCCGGACAAATACTCGGCGACACCCTCTTCAAGTTCAACCTTGAGAATGCCTGCTGAACGCTCGATGATCCGCTCCATTTCCACCGGAGAATAGAACGAGAGTTTGAACGTGTGGACAAAACGATCGCGGAGCGGGGCACTCATGGATCCGGCCTTCGTCGTCGCCCCCACAAGCGTGAAGGGCTTGAGGTCCAGGCGCATGGAGCGCGCCGTTGGCCCCTTGCCAATGACAAGATCGAGCGCGAATTCCTCCATGGCACTATAGAGCACCTCCTCAATAATGGGGCGCATGCGGTGGATTTCATCGATGAAAAGCACATCCCCCTGTTCTATGTTCGTGAGGAGCGACGCCAAGTCTCCCGGTTTCTCGATTGCCGGCCCACTGGTAATGCGAAGTTGTGTTCCCATCTCGCGCGCCATGATGTGCGCGAGTGTTGTTTTCCCAAGCCCCGGCGGCCCGTGCAGGAGCGTGTGGCCCAGCGGTTCATTCCTCTTCCTCGCAGCCTCAATATGAACAAGGAGATGCCCTTTGATCTTCGACTGCCCCACATACTCCGCAAACGTCCTCGGCCGGAGCGACTTTTCGAATACATCGGCGTCCTTCCCTGCTTTTGTGGGACGGACAATCGCCTCTGCCCTCTGAGTCCGCGAAATTGCCATGACACCATCTTAGCAGAGCCGACTCTGTTTTAAGAGCGCGATTATTTCGTGTAGAATCCACCTATGCGCATGCGGAATCCCACAACTCTCACCGTTGGCCTACTCACAGTGCTTGTGGCACTCGGCACATTTGACGCTCTGCTCGTTGAGAATAAGAAGCTCCTCATCCAACTCCAGCAGCCGGAACCCCCAGAGGAGGTAGCTGTCGTGGCAAACAGCGGTTCCTCTTCCGCCGCACAATCATCTACCGCCCCCGCGGGGGGCATTCGGAAAATTGAGGAGCCAAATGTGCTTGAGATTCTCACGGTCGAGCAGTTCAATTTCGCCGACCCGGCGAGAGAGCGCAGCCTTCTGGAACAAATCATTCCCAGTGGTGTCGCAACTGTCCAGGCAAAGGTACTCGTGAAGGATGGCGATCGCATCGGTCTCATCGCATGGGCAGACTCTCCGCAGGTGAAGATCTACTTGCTGGCTCTCAAAGAAGCTCTACACTCCACATTCTCTCCTGAGATGCGTGACTTGGTTGATGAGGTGCAGGAGAGGGAGGGGAAAGCTCTGCGCAACCTCCTGACTTTCCTGGACCCAGCCATCAACGAGGAACGCGTTGTCTTCATCCGTATCCGCGAGCGCCTCTACGAATTCCATGTGGCGGAAGGCAAGGACGCAGTGGTGTTTGATTTAATTGAGACACTGACGAACTAGCTCAGCTTTTAGCTTGCAGGAATCAGCTTTCAGAAAACCCAAAGACTTAAACCCTAAGCACTTCATCCTTAAGACCTTGCTGAAAGCTATAAGCTGAAAGCTCGTCGAAATCATTGACCTCTCCCCTTTCCTCTCTATAGAGTAGCGCGGCTATACTTCGATTTCACTCAGTATAAATGGCGAAGAAAGTCATGAAAGTCATTAAGGTGCAGGCCCGTGGCGGACAGGCGAACCCTGCTCCACCACTCGGTCCCGTGCTCGGTCAGGCCGGGATAAACATCGGTGACTTCTGCAAGAAATTCAATGACCAGACGAAGGACCGCATGGGCCAGGTGGTGCCGGCGGAAATTACCGTGTACGAAGACCGATCCTTCACGTTCGTCCTCAAGCAGGCACCTGCTGCTTCCCTCATTATGGAGAGAGTAAAAGTGCAGAAAGGAAGCGGGGAACCGAATAAGAACAAAGTCGGCACTCTCACCAAAGCGCAGCTCAGAGAAATTGCCGAGACAAAAATGTCGGACCTCAATGCGGGGAGTGTGGAAGCAGCCATGAAGACTATTGCAGGGACCGCCCGAAGCATGGGAGTAGACATTGTGTGAATGGTGCATTGAACATGTCCCAATGAAGAAAAGAATAGGGAATGTTTCTATCGCGTGCGCAATGGTTTTCGTGTGCGAAAAAGTGGAAGAAGCCGTACGCTATGCCCTATCCCTTACCTCGTACCTCAAACTGCGATGGCTGACGCATCACTCTTTACTGCAATGTTTGGATTTGTGAGTATATTCTACGGAATTTTGGTTCCGTTGCTCCTCCTCCAGTCACTCACACTCCTCTTCATTCCAAGCATGATGAAAAACGGCGCTCAGCCGCGCAAAGTGGGTGAAGCCATTTTCTGTTACCTCATGCAATCGCTCGGGATCCTGCTCATGACAGCCGGTGCTCTGCCAACGCTGGTGAGTGTCCTCGCTGGTGTGGAACTCGCAGGGGCAACGTACTTCACATTGCTCGTCATCTTCGCAGCTGGAGGTATTCTCTTCCTCTGGCACGATAACGCCACCCATGCGATCGATGAAGCTTCCCGCGCAGTCCCGGGTGCAATTTTCCTAATCATGTTCAAAATCATTGGGTACGCCATCGTCCTGCTGTGGGTCCTCTCGCTCTTCACCACTCTCATGAACGGCATACCGGAAGATGCTGGTTGGTGGATCATGCCGCTGGTGATGATTCTCTACGGCTTGCTGCTTGCCTGGTGTACGCGCACAGATGCAGGTTCGAATCAGAGCGTCTTCCAGAGCATCACAGTGAACCCCTCCAATGTGAAGCTGTTCAAGAAAGACGACATGGCTGCGAAGCGCAGAAAAAGATAGAAAAACCATTGCAAAAGAAAGAGGGGCGGCTCTAGGCTACCC
>DATDVK010000048.1:0-2928 GCA_035290085.1 Candidatus Peribacteraceae bacterium | reverse complement strand
AAGATCCGCGAGTTTACTCTCACTATTCCCAATCTCTTCCTTGTGGGGCGCAATGGCATGCACCGTTACAACAATCAGGATCACAGCATGCTCACTGCCATGACGGCGGTGGATAACATCGTGGCTGACTTAGAGGACAATGCCAACATCTGGGAAGTGAATGCCGAGCAGGTGTATCACGAGGAGAAGAAGTAATCCTAACTGCTACGGTTTCCTTGCGACGATGTAGATCTGTGGCCCGTAGGGGATGAGATCATGCAGCACGTATACAAAGTACGCGATTGTGAAAACGATCTTCTTGCGCAGTGTGAGTGTTCCTTCAAGGTAGTTTTTGCGGATGCGATCAAAACGCACGTTTGTGAGGTACTTCTGGATGGTGAACAGTGGCCAGCCCCAGAGCCGCGCCTGCAGGATCTCCAGCCCCATTTTTTCCAGGAGAGAGCGGAGCTCCCGGATACGGAAGTGCTGCGTGTGCCCTGTGTATCTGTCTGAAGCGTGGATTCTCCCGGTCTGTGTGGTAACGATCATCACTCCTCCTGGTTTGAGATTCTCGTACATCCAACGCAGGATGTCCGCGTACTCCGTCGTGTGTTCCAGTACTTCGCAGCAGGTTATGGCGTCGAAGGGATGCTGGAGTTTTGGGTACAGGGCGTGGATGAGATGGGGGCTCCTCAGATTCTCTTGGGCTCTTTCGATTGCCTTCTTGGAGATATCGCATCCTCCAATATGCTCTTGCGTCAGGCCGAATTTATTCTGGATGGATTTGAGGAGCGATCCTTCTCCGCATCCGAAATCAAATGCACTGAACACAGGTGCCTGTATATATTTTTTGAGTGCACGGAGAATGAACCGCTTGCGGTGCCGTACCGTCGGATAGTACGGATAAGAGTCTTCGGTATTCTGCCAGTACTGATCCGGATTGTAGGTGTATTCCTGGTCCATACGGGGCTATGTATTTGCTTTGTACCATTCGACAGTTTTCACTATCCCTTCTTCGAAGGGTACCTTGGGAATGTAGCCAAGCACTCTGCGGGCCTTCCTGATGTTTGCGATATATCTTGTGATCTCTCCCCGCCGCGAATTCACAGCTTCAATTGGCGAAGAGCTCCCTGTGAGTTCTTTTATGCGTTCGGCGAGATGCATGAGGGTCGTGCCTTTTCCGCAGGCGATGTTGTACACGTCGTTCTTTGCCCCATCAAACTTCTCTATAGCTGCGCGTATGCCGGTAACCGCATCGTCAATGTAGGTGAAGTCGAGGCACTTGTCCTTCCCGTACACCATCATTGGTTCATTGGCCCGTGCCTGCCTGAAGAAGTTGGGGACCACGCGCACAGAGCGGTCGTACATCCCGTAGACGTTGGAGAACCGGAGGATGATGAAATCGATGTCGTAGCAGCGCCTGTACGATTCCACGAGGGCTTCGCCGGCGATTTTACTCGCCGTGTAGGGACTCTCACAGTTTTCTATCCGGACCATATCTTCAGTGTAAGACTTCTTGCCGGTGTTGCCGTAGGTCTCGCGTGAGGAGGAAAATATGAATTTTTTTATGCCCTTCTGGCGCGCAAATTCGAGGATATTGAAGACTGTTATAAGGTTTTCGAGCGCCTTTTCCGGGTGCTGCACCAGTTCGTGCACACGGGCATTTGCTGCGAGATGCACGATGATATCGGCATCTGCCGGGAGCGACATCACCTGATCCATATACCGCAGATCTGCCCGGTGACTCACTGAATCAACTGCCGACCACTTCGTCGGCCCCCTGTCCACGCCTATGACTTCTACTCCCTCCTGCCGGAGGATTTCACACAGTCTGGTGCCTATGGTGCCGGCTGCGCCGGTGACGAGAATTTTCATCTGCGCAAGATGGTAGCGTTTTTCTCTGTTTTTACCTAGGCTTAAGCTCTCATACCACTTCGCGTTTAAAACATTACAGTGCACTGCAGTCTGGAAGAAGCAATTCTTGGCTTACGCAAACGCTACGCGGTACGAGAGGAGCAAGTCTTCGTTCTCTGGAATAGTATCTTTTTAATTGCAACTTTGTATCATGTTTTCACTCATTCTTCCGACCCTTCGACTCGTCGTCCCGCATAGGCACGGGGCTCCTCGCTCCAGCCGCCGCACTTCGTGCTTTGGCTGACAGGCAGGGCAGGCAAACGGTTTGTTGTATACTGCTTCTCTCCTATGTTCTCACTAATTCTTCCAACATATAACGAAGCGAAGAATATTCCCACCCTCGTGGAGAAGATCCGGAGTGCTCTCAAGGGTGTCCCGCACGAAATCATCATTGTGGATGACGATTCCCCCGATGAGACGTGGAGAGTGGCGCAGGAGCTTGCACAGGATTGTGATGACCTCCATGTGATCCGCCGCATCGGGCGCCGGGGGCTTTCCTCTGCAGTGATCGAGGGATTTCTCGCCGCAAAAGGCGATGTGTTTGGTGTCATGGATGCCGACGGGCAGCATGACTGCGGCCTCCTCCCCAGGCTGCAGAAAGCGGTTGCTGCAGAAGGCGGCATCGTCATCGGTTCGCGGTACACCGAGGGGGGGAGCGTGGGAGAGTGGGACGAGAGGCGCCATCTCATGAGCCGCATTGCAACCAGACTTGCAGTTTCCCTCTGCAGGGTGAAAGCGAGCGATCCCATGAGCGGGTTCTTTGCCATCGACCGGCAGACTTTTGAGAAGGCGCTTCCCAACCTGAATCCCAAAGGGTTCAAAATCCTCCTCGATCTCCTTGTGCACGTTCCCAAAGGCACGAAGGTGCAGGAGATCCCATTTACCTTCGGGAAGCGCATGCACGGGGAGAGCAAGCTCTCGCGCCGCGTGCAGATTGAGTTTCTTGAGTACATCTACGATGTCTCTCTCGGGCGGTATATCCCGCTCATGTTCGTGAAGTACTGCATTGTCGGGTCGCTCGGTGTCATTGTCCAT
>DATDVK010000047.1:0-5876 GCA_035290085.1 Candidatus Peribacteraceae bacterium | reverse complement strand
GTCCGCAGCGCATCTTCCATGTCCATCTCACACTTCTTCCCTATCTCAAGGGGTCCAAAGAGCTCAAGACGAAGCCCACGCAGCTCTCGGTGCGCGAACTTCGCCGCATCGGTCTGCAGCCGGATATGATCCTCGCACGTGCGGACTACAAAGTCCCCAAGGATCTGCTGGAGAAGATCAGCCGTTTCTGCGGTGTTCCTTCTGAAGCAGTGATCCCGGCCCTGACGGTGAATTCCATTTACGATGTCCCGCTCAATTTTCAGAAGTACGACATTGCGCGCATCATCGGGGAGAAGCTGGGTTTCGGTCCCCTCAAGCCGGATATGCGTGAATGGGTGGCAGGCAGTGAACGCCACGAGAAAGCGGAGGCGGAAGGGCATCTAGTTCCCATAGCACTTGTGGGCAAGTACACCCATTTAGAAGATGCGTACTTGAGCGTGCTCGAAGCCATTAAATCTGCGGCAGTGCACCAGGGCAGGAAGGCGGAGATTGTCTGGATAGACAGCGAGAAATTGGAGGCGAAGGATACGGAGGTGTGGGCTGAGCTTGAGAGGTGCAAAGGCATAGTGGTACCGGGAGGATTCGGCATCCGCGGCATAGAGGGCAAGATCGCTGCGGCGCGCTACGCGCGTACGAAGAAGATCCCGTACCTCGGGCTCTGCCTCGGCTCGCAGATTCTTGCCATCGAGTTCGCCAGAGCGAAGCTCAAAGATCCTCAAATTACGAGTGAGGAATTTGATGAGGAAGGGAAGATCCCGAAGAGTAAATATTTGGTGCACTTTCTCCCCGGCCAGCACAAAGGTCGTGCGAAGGGAGGAACTCTGCGGCTTGGCACGTACACGTGTCAGCTCAGGGAAGGCACCAAAGCGTCTGCGGCGTACGGGCAGGAATCGATCTCAGAGAGGCACCGCCACCGGTACGAATTCAACAACTCCTTCCGCAAGAAGCTGGAAGAGAAAGGCCTCATTTTTTCCGGGGAGTGGACGGAAACAGGACTCATGGAAATCGTTGAACTGAAGGGGCATCCCTTTATGCTTGGTTCGCAGTTCCATCCGGAGTTCAAGAGCCGTCCTCACCGGCCACACCCACTCTTTCGCGCTTTTCTGGTTGCGGTTTTGGAGAGGAGGGGCTCGTAGGAGCGGGAGGAAGCCCCAGTTGGTGCCGTACTTCGCGGAGGAGCATACTCCTCGTGTTGCGCCATCCCCCCTGGTAGAACAGTGCGACGGCGTTCCGGATTGCTCTGAGCAGAGGCACGCGTTCCAAGTGCTGTTTCTCCCAAGAGGGATGATGGTTATGAATGGCGGGGAAAATCTGTTCACTGCGGAATTGGCCCGGGCTGAGAGGGGGGAGTGTCACTTCCGTATAGCTGCCGTGTCTTTGGTTGTGGTTGTCGGATGATGCAATGATAGGGAACCGGTTCCTCCGTGAGAGAGCGTAAGTGATTGCCTTGAGGTTTGCGAATCGTGAGACGTACGGGTTGCGTTCCACACACACGTGGTCACGGTATTCCCGGAGTTCGTGGTTGAGCCTCCTGCGCACCTCGTGCGGGAGCTTCCCGATGCCGTAGTGTCGCGCTCCGTAGTGCGGGACGACAATTTCCATTTCCCACCGGCGGCACTGCTTCACAAGATCGATGATACTCATGTCCACCGGTTCGTAGATCGGTTCCTCCTCATCAAGCAGGTTTGGTTCCTCTATTTCTCTCCTATAGAACTCGTCGAGGTGTGCCGGTGTGCTGCCATACACCAGAAGTTCCGCTCCTTCCCGCGCCTGGATTTCCACACCGGGAATGAGGTGGTGCCGCATGAGCTCTCCAACACCGACATCATCCTGTGCCTGTTTCATGAGGGTACGAATAGCTTCGATGATGTTGTGGTCGGATATTCCTACAATCATCTCCTCCCGCTCAGCTTCCTGAAGCACTTCCAGGGGGGAGAGGACACCGTCTGTGTACTCAGTATGTCCATGGGGGTCTATGCGGTATTGCTTGTCAGCTTCTCTGATCATACGGTCCCATCATATCCCGCTGCAGCATCGTGACAAGCGTCCAGTACAGCGCTACAGTGAGCCCAATGCCAATTCTCTCGCTCAACGGCATTTCCCTCATTATTCAGAATCACAGGATTCTGCAGGATGTTTCGTTCGATGTGGAAGAGGGGGAGATCATCGGCCTTATCGGCCCGAACGGTTCAGGGAAAACAACGCTCTTCAATGTGCTCTCCGGTTTCCTTCAGCCTTCGAAGGGGGCGATTGCCTTCAGGGGGCAGGACATTACCACCCTCATCCCCTCCAGGCGTGCCCGCCTCGGTATCGGCCGCGTGTTCCAGCACTTCGGCATCTTCCGTGAAATGACACTGGAAGAAAATGTGCGCGTTGCACTGGAGGCGCTGCCGCGGGAGCAGCGCAAGGCACTGGGGAATGTGGAGGAGTTGGTGGAATCCACCTTGGAGATGGCGACGCTGAAGGATCAAGCGAAGCAGAAGGCAGGTTCCCTCTCCGGAGGGCAGATGCGTCTCCTCGAGATTGCCCGTACACTCAAGAGTGGCAAAGAACTCTTCCTGCTCGATGAGCCCACGGCAGGTGTTTCGCCCAAAATGACCCATCAGGTGGCTGAGATCATCCAGAAACTCAAGCGGGAGGGGAAGACGGTGCTTGTCATTGAGCATGATCTGCCCTTCATCGCACGCATCTGCGACCTGGTGATCGTGTTGGATGTTGGGAGGGTGGTGCTGATCGATAAACCGGAGAAAGTGCGCCAGTCGAAGGAACTGCAGGATATTTACTTTGGTGCGGACCCGACAACGTGAGGGCTAGGGCTAGGGCTAGGGTTAGGGCTAGGGATAGGGATAGGGTTAGGAAAGATAGTTGGAACCCGTTCCTTACTTCTTGGAGAACTTGAATTTATTGGAAGTTCTTGGCAACAGGTGATCAATTCTTTGTCCAAGTCCTAACCCTAACCCTAGCCCTATTTCCGTTATCTAATTTCATTCTCATCCGCCCTTGCCAAGTGCCCTCTTTTCCAGCAGAATATGCGCACATATTCCCCATACACTCATGCGTACTTCAACATTTGTAGTTTTTTCTGCATGTCTCGCAGTGTTTCTTGCAGCATGTCAGTTGATCGAGAAAGAACCGGTCAAGATCGGGTACATCGGGCCGCTCACCGGTGATGCATCGGCGTACGGAGTAGATACGCTCAATGCCGTGAAGATGAAGGTGGAGGAAGTGAATGCAGCCGGAGGCATCGGTGGCCGCCAGGTGCAGCTCGTTGCAGAAGATGGTCGTTGCACAGGGGGTGATGCCGCGAATGCCGCACGGAAGCTCATTGATATCGACAAGGTTGTCGCCATCATTGGCGGGCAGTGCAGCAGCGAGACGCTCGGTGCAGCTCCCATTGCCGAAGCCGCGGGTATTGTGGAGGTTTCCCCTGTGAGCAGCAGCCCCGATGTTGCCGATGCTGGTGATTTCATCTTCCGTACGTATCCCAGCGATGCTCTGAAGGGCATTGATATTGCGAAGTACTTCGGAGAGCAGGGGTATACCAAAGTGGCAATCATGACGGAAAACACGGACTACTGCGTGGGCATCCGCGATTCCATTAAGGCAGCTCTTCCGGAAGGGGCTGAAGTGGTGTTTGATGAGCTTACAGAGCCAGGAGTGAAAGATTTCCGCAGTCTCCTTACACGCTTGGAAGACACTGAGTTTGATGTGTTCGTTCCCAATGCGCAGTCGGATGCCGTCCTCGGTGCCATGGTGCAGCAGATGCGTGAGCAGGGGTTTATGCAGCCGATGGTGAGCCAGGACATCGCGGACAGCAACAACCTGCCTTCCCTAGCTGGTGAGGCAGTCGAAGGAATGCATATGTTCAATGTCTCCTCGCTCCTTGGAGAGGAGGCCCGGGCGGGGGGTGAGAAATCATTCGCAGAAAAGTTCCGGGAGCTCCACGGGAATCCGCAGCAGAACATGGGTTTTGCCGTCCTCGCGTACGATGCGGCGGGGGTAGTGCTGCAGGCGATTGCAACCGTTGGCACGGAGGGCACCGCAATTCGTGATGAGCTCTACGGTCTTCAGGCCTACGAAGGCGCGGCTGGCACATTCCACTTTGATGCGAAGGGGGAAGTCGTTGGTATTGGGAATGAACTCAAGCGGTTCGAGAATGGCAAAATCGTTGAAGGAGCCGTTGCTGAGGAAACGGTGGAAATAACCGGCACTGGTGCAGATACCGAAGTAACCGAATAGTTTCTCTTTTGTTTTTTTCTTCTCACTACTATGAAGTATGTTCAATTATTCTCTGGTGTTCTCGTTCTTGCTCTTCTCACGGCATGTAAACCGACGGGTTCCATCAAGGTCGGGTTCATCGGGCCGCTCACCGGTGATGCCGCGACCTTCGGGACAGATACACTGCACGGTGTGCAATTGAAGATAGAGGAGGTGAATGCCGCAGGCGGCATTGATGGCCGTATGCTCGAGCTCGTTGCCGAAGACGGGCGTTGTGCCGGCGGCGATGCGGCAAATGCCGCGCAGAAGCTCGTGAGT
The DNA here is from genome assembly GCA_035290085.1 of Candidatus Peribacteraceae bacterium. Lineage (GTDB taxonomy): Bacteria > Patescibacteriota > Gracilibacteria > Peribacterales > Peribacteraceae > GWB1-54-5. Next base: position 1,340 of record DATDVK010000047.1, on the reverse strand, counting down.
GTGGACAAGGTGGTGGTTATCGTCGGTGGAGACTGCAGCGGCGAGACACTTGCAGCGGCACCTATTGCGGAGGTCGGCGGTGTTGTGATGATTTCCCCTCTGAGCAGCAGCCCCGATGTGGCGCAGGCGGGGGATTTCATCTTCCGCGACTACCCGAACGATCTTCTCAAGGCGAAAGCCGTTGCACAGTTCTTCGCTGAGCAGGGGCTCTCCAAGGTTGCGATCATCACGGAGAATGTCGACTTCACCGTTGCGTTCCGGGATGCTCTGAAGAAAGACGTACCGGAAGGTGTTTTAGTGTTCGACGAAGTGGTGGATCCCGGAACGAAGGATTACCGCAGCCTCATGACACGTCTGCAGGACATGGAGTTCGATGCCTTCTTCGCGAACGGGACGAGTACTGCCACCATCGGTGCCATGATGCAGCAGTTGCGCGAGCAGGGGTTTACGCAGACCGCGATGACGCATGATGCGGGCCAGGACAAGTCCGTCATCGACATCGGTGGGGAAGCAGTGGCAGGTCTGTATGCCATCAATGTCCCTTCCGTGAACGAGGACAGTCCGTTCGGGCAGAAAGTTGCAGAGAGGTTTGGCGGCACCCAGGCGGGTATGGCGTTCGTCTCGCATTCCTACGATGCCATGGGGGTGCTTGCGGAGGCTATGCAGGCGGTGGGAACCGAGGGGACTGCCATCCGCGACTATCTCTACAATCTGTCCTCCTATAGTGGTATTGTTGGCAACTTCTCCTTCGACGAGAACGGCGACGTCATCGGCATTCCCCTCGTGCTGTGGCAGGTGCAGAGCGGGGCGTATGTGAAAGTGAAAGATATTGCGGTGAATTAATGGAGAAGTAGAGGAAACAGAAGAATAAGAAGAAACAGAGGAGAAATCCAAAGCTTCCAATCCTCTGTTTCTTCTGTTTCCTCTTAATTTCCTCTGTTTCCTCGCTCAGGACTTCCCTAGTATTTCATTGTGCAGCTCCTAATCAATGGGCTCATTGCCGGTTCACTTGCCGCTCTCATAGCGGCAGGTTTGGCTTTGGTTTACGGCGTGCTCGGGGTCTTCAATCTTGCACTCGGTCAGATAGTCCTTGTCGGTGGCTATGCAACGTGGTGGTTCTGCCAGGTGGCAGGCCTCCCGCTCTTCCTGGGCATTCCGGCCGGGCTTGTGACTGGCGGGCTCGTTGCCTGGCTGACATTCATTCTCTTCGTGAAGCCGTTCTATAAGCACCATCGTTTCCTCCCGCTTGTCACAACCATCGCGCTCAGCATGATTCTCGACGGGCTCATTTTGCTCCTGTTCCAGGAACGTCCCCGGAGCATCCTCCCCGGCATGAAGGA
>DATDVK010000046.1:0-12491 GCA_035290085.1 Candidatus Peribacteraceae bacterium | reverse complement strand
CGCTCGATGCCATCTGGAGCAACAAACTCCGGTCCGGGCTCACTATGCTTGGCATCATGATTGGTGTTGCATCTGTTGTGCTGATGGTCGCAATCGGCAGAGGGGCACAGAAGCAAGTGACAGAGCGCATAGAGAGCATGGGAACCAATCTGCTCATCATCCAGTCCGGTAGTCCGAATCAAACGGATGTGCGCTCGCTCTTCCGGCGGTCCGGGGGCTCCGACAGTACCATCACGTCGGATGATATTGATGCTATTTCCGCGCATGTGTCGGGCTTACTGGCTGTGTCGCCGGAGCTGCGCAGCAATATGCAGGTGATTGTTGGGAATCAGAACATGCAGACGAGTGTCGTGGGTGTAACGCCTGCGTATCCGGCAGTGAATAACTTCCCCGTGCAGTACGGCAGTTTCATTACAGAAGAGCATCTTGCAAGGAAAGAGAAAGTAGTCGTTCTCGGGCAGGAAATTGTCCGCACGCTGTATCCGAACCAGAATCCCATCGGGCAGGATATCCGCCTGCAGAATCACATTTTCACTATTGTGGGCATCATGAGCGAGAAGGGGCAGCAGGGGTTTACGAATTACGATGACATTGCATTCATTCCTCTCACAACCATGCAGGGGCGGGTGCAGGGGGTGGATACTGTGAGTTCCATCAATGTCTCCGTGGAGGATCAGGCGCAAATGGAATCAATGAAGGAGATCATCACCGCCGTGCTTCTTAATGAGCACCGCATCCAGAGTGAAGAAGATCAGGATTTCAATATCCTGAACCAGGCGGAGGCGGTGGAAACTCTCAATGAAGTGACACAGACTTTCACGCTTCTTCTCGGAGGCATCGCGGCCATCTCTCTCCTCGTCGGAGGCATAGGTGTCATGAACATTATGCTGGTGTCCGTCACGGAACGGACGAGAGAGATTGGTGTGCGCAAAGCGATAGGGGCAAAGCGCAGGAGCATCCTGCAGCAGTTTCTTGTAGAGTCCACAGTCCTCTGTATCCTCGGCGGTTTGCTCGGTGTGCTCCTAAGTGCTGCCGGTGTGTTCATTGTCTCCACGTTTTTCGATCTTCAGGCTGTTATTTCCTCGGGCTCCATCATCCTGGCTTTCTCGTTCTCCATTGGGACAGGAGTCTTCTTCGGCATGCTCCCGGCGTACAAGGCGGCGAATCTCAAGCCGATTGATGCGCTGCGGTATGAGTGACGGACTTGGAAGATGTTGGAGGAGTTCCTCTCAATCTATGGTTTGGTGTTTTCTCGTATGAGCATTTCCTTCTGCACTTTTGGCCAGCGTTTCACTTCCGCTTCGCGCCGCATCGCTTCAGCAAGCGTTGGGAATTCTTCTGAGTATGCCATCTTCACTGGTTTTCTTGAACGTGTGTACTTTGCCCCTTTGCCTGCGTTGTGCATGTTTTCCCGGGACTGAAGATTCTTGCATGATCCACAGTAGAGTGAATGATCTGCGCAGCGGGCAATGTAAAAATACGGCATGGTGGTTCCTATTGTACCTCTTGGTGTTTCCAGAGGTGTGTGGTACCGCCAGGGGGAACCCTTCGACTCGTCACGTCGTTCGCGGACGACGTGACTCGCTCAGGACAAGGGGCATACAGGATAGTGATGCGTTAACATCTGTTATTTGGTACCGCCAGGGGGAATCGAACCCCCGTTACGAGGATGAGAACCTCGTGTCCTAACCACTAGACGATGGCGGCAGAGCGGTTGGCTGGAGTATATGCGAGAGCGCTTCTCCCGCAAAAGCAGATGTGTACATTTTAGATTTTGTGTAGACTGTTTCTTATGCGATTCCTTGCACTTGAGACGGATATTAACAAGATTAAGGAGGCGTACTGCCATGACGGTGAGTGCGAGATACTCTTCACCCGCTACCACGGGCTTTCGTTCTTCTTCGCCATTCTCCGCGAAATTATTCTCACCATCGTTCTCTTCGGAGTCGGGATTGCGGGGTGGTACTTTGCATGGCCGATGGGGTGGCTGGCGTGGTCGCTCTTCTTCCTCTGGCTCATTTTTGTTTTCTACAACGTTATCAAGGCGTACATAGACTGGCTGTACGATTTCATCTTCGTCACCACCGACAAGATCATTCTGGTGGACCAATCGTCGTTCTTCCACCGCGAGATCCATCCCATTCACCTGGAGAATGTGGGGAGCGTGAGTACTGAGACGCAACTCTGGGGTCTTTTCCCCTTTGGGAAACTCATCATACATCTCAAGGAGGGGTTGGGAGACAACCTCGTACTCAAGTTTGTGCCGCATGCAGGGAAGGTTTCGAGCAAGATGTCTGATGTTGTCACCCGGTACCAGCGCGAGACCTAGAGTTTCTAGAGGTATGCGCGCAGAGCCTTGAGCTGCATCTCACTCACGGATTCTCTCAACTGGTCATCTGAGGCTTCTTTTATATTCTTCACCGATCCAAACTCTGCGAGGAGAGCGAGTTTCGTCTTCTCTCCAATTCCCGGCACATCGTCCAACGCAGAGCTTATCGCATGCTTTGCGATGCGCTTCTTGCGATGCTCATTCGCAAATCTGTGGGCTTCGTTCCGGATGCGCTGCAGGAGGAATTGCGCCTGAGAATCTTTGGGGAGGGGTGTGGGGTGTGGAGTGCCCGGGAGGAATAGTTCCTCTTCTTGTTTTGCCAGCCCTATCACGGGGATGTCGAGGTTGTACTCTTTGAGCACCTTCACGGCGCTCCCAAGTTGCCCCCTGCCTCCGTCGATGAGGAGGAGATCAGGTTTCTCTGATAGAGAGATATCTTTTTTGTGATCGGCATAGATGTACACCATCACGATGCCTGGGGGCACACCCTTCTCTTTCTCTGCTATCCGGAGTTTCTTTTCCACAATGGGCGGGGGAGTGCTTATGTGCCGGAAACCGAGGTTGCTGTAGTACTCCTCAAGGGATGTTCTGACTGTGATGTACACCTTCTTCGTATTTTTCTGCATGCTGAGCATTTTTCTCACAAGAAACTGGCCGAGGTGCTGTCCGCGCATGTCGTTACAGACCCAGAGACTCTTCATTTCTCTGTGTCCTCCGTCGTGTTCCACCATGCGGCAGAAACCGATAATTATATTCTCCTTCCGTGCGGCGAGGTATTTCCTGTAGTTGATTTCTTTATTGTTAATCTCCTTGTAATTTTCCTCATGAATTCGATCAATGGTTTTCTGTTCAGCCTTTCGCACTTTGCCGAACGTGATGCCCTCTCTCTTCCACTGTTCCTCCTCGAGCCTAAGATCTTGCGTGAGGTACTTGAGTCTCCGTCTCAATACTTCTTCCAGTGCTCTGTAGTCGTCGATGTCTCCTTCTCTGAGCGTCTGGATGGTGAAGGAACGGTAGTCCTTGGTAGCCGGTTTCCCGTTGATAGTGACTGCCATGCTCCCCACTGTTTCCGTGCCGCCAAGGTGGGAAATGTCGTAGCCTTCTATTCTTCTGGGTTTCTCCGGGAGATGCAGAGCTTCTGTAAGTTCCACGAGAGCTTCTTCGATGTTCCGCACGGCGGATTCCCATTTCGCCTCCAGTTGCTTCACTTTCTCTGCGGCGTTCCTCTCGGCAAGCTGTAACACTTTCGACTTCTTCCCCCGCTCAGGCACACGCACTTCCACCGATTTCCCTCCTTGTTCTGTCAGCCATTTTGAGAGCAGGGTGGCATCTTCGATTTCTTCCCCTATTACAACAAGATCGGGCAGATCCGGCACTGAGGAGTAGTACTGCGGCAGAAATTGTTCCAGTGCTTCTGCAGGGGAGTCCGGTTCTCCTCTGAGCGGGAAGCTCTGTTCATTCGTGAGCTTGCCACCTCGTTCACGGAGCGCAACGACCAGTGCCTTGGAGCCGCTCATTGCAACAGCGAATGTGTCGGTGTCTTCTCCGGAGGTGTCGGACACGATTTGTTCCCTCCGCATTTCTTCCATGAAGTGGACAGCGTCGCGCAGCTTCGCAGCCTTCTCAAATTTTCTGTTCTGTGCCGCTTCCTGCATCATCACTGTCGCCTGCTTCAGTACGGTGCTGTGGTTTCCCTTAAAGAATGCGACAACTGCATCTATGCGGCTTCTGTACTCCTCCTTCGAAATCTTCCCCATAGCGACGCCGCACGATTGGCCGATCTGGAAATCCAGCGATGGATGTGCCCGGCCATGGTTCTTCCCCTTCTGTGCTGCACGGTTTAATTTCTCCAATGTCTTCCTGTCCTCGCGGTAGTTGAATATTTCCTGCAGGACATCGAGTGTCCTCTTCGTATCGTATGCGCTGAGGAACGGACCGAAGTATTTTGCTCCGTCATGCTCTGTCCGCCGCACGACGTCCACATCCGGGTAGGGGTTTCCTAGGCCGATGCGGACGTACACGTAGTTCTTGTCGTCCTTCATCAGCACGTTGTACTTTGGTTTGAGTTCTTTGATGAGGTTCGTTTCCAGGATGAGCGCTTCCAGCTCGGAGTTTGTCACAGTTGTGTCAAAGTCTGCGATGTGCCTGATGAACGAGAGTTTCCAGGGTCCGATGTTCTTCTCAGGTTTCTCCTGCACGTAGCTCTTTAATCGGTTCCTCAGGTTCTTGGCTTTTCCCACGTACAACACTTCTCCTTCTTTCCCGAGCCACTTATAGATGCCAGGGCCTGTCGATGCTTTGGCAGTGCGCCTCCGGAGCTCTGCGAGGCGGGGGTTTGGTGCTTCTGGTGGCTTCTTGGCGTTCATACGGTTTCGCGATGAGGAACATGGCAATGTTCTTCCTGGCTTACGGGGATAGCGGCGCCCGTCGCGGCTCGGCCGCGCCGAGACGGATGGCGATCCAACTTCGTCCCGCGCAACGCGAGACTACGCCGGACACGTATCGCTTCACCGCTATAGTGTAAGAGCATTCATCAAACAAGCCTAGGGATGCAATCGCAAAGCCGTATCACAGGGGGTATAGTACCACCCTCAGCGGCATGGAAAATCCCCTCGTCTCAGCAATCGTTCTCAATTTTCGCAGCCCGCAGCCAACGGTGGAGTGCGTGCTCGCGCTCCTTCAGCAGTCCATCGCAGATCGGATGGAAGTGATCGTTGTGGATAACCATTCGGAAGACGATTCCATCGGCGTGCTGCGGAATCGTCTGAAAGGATATGGGCAGGTGCGCATTATTGAGTCTCCTCGTAACGGGGGTTTTGGATCGGGGTACAACTACGGAGTGCGCTTCGCCCGCGGAAAGTTCCTCCTCATTAACAATCCCGACAAGCTGCTGCAGGAAGACGGTGTGGAGAAACTGGTCCAAAAGATGGAGAGGGAGCCTGCTGTCGGGATTCTCGGGCCGAAGCTTGTACATGGAGACGGCACCTACCGCTTCTCTGCCCGCGCATATCCCCGTGTGCCTGACATCGTAGTGAAGCGCACGTTCCTTCGTCATTTGTTCCCTCACGTCCTTGAGCGCTACTTACAACTCCGCGAGGATCCCGAGCGGGAGAGGGATGCAGACTGGATTGCCGGCGGGTGCTTCCTGATCCGGCGGGAATTTTTTTCCGCGCTGGGAGGGTTCGACGACCGTTTCTTCCTTTTCTTTGAAGATGCCGATTTCTGCCGCCGGTGCCGTGAGGCGGGGAAACGTGTTGTCTATTTCCCGCAGATGGAAGCGCGCGATCGGAAGAAGCGTCTGAGTGAAGGGGGTGTTTTTACTCTCCTCTTCACGCGCGTGGGCCGCGCCCACATTGCGAGCGGATTCAAGTATTTCTGGAAGTGGGGGGTGACAGTTCCTCAGAAGAAATAATGGAAAAAACACTGCATTCTATTGACCCTCCCCCCTGCATCGCTTAGCCTTTCGGGGCTATGGATATGATTCCGCTGAAAGTATCGGCTCGCGACAACGCCTTCAAGGCAAAAGTACTGCGCAAGTCGAATCAGGTGCCGTGTGTGGTGTATGGCAACGAAGTGAAGAACATGTCATTACAGTGCGGGTACAACGACCTTTTCCGTGTGTACCTGAAGGCGGGGGAGAGCACTCTTGTGGATCTCGATTTCGGGGGGAAGAACGTTCCTGTTTTGTTCCATGCGGTGCAGTTCGATCCCATTTCAGATCGTATTACGCATGTGGATTTCTACGCGGTGAACATGAAGAAAGAAATCGAAGCGAGCGTACCGGTGCATTTCGAGGGAGAAGCTCTTGCGGTGAAGGACCTCGGGGCGATACTTGTCACGCCACAGGACCATGTCACTGTGAAATGTCTGCCTGCGTATTTGCCGCATTTCCTCTCTGTTTCTCTGGAGCCACTGAAAGCGTTCCACAATTCTCTTACTGTTGCTGATATTATCGTCCCTGAGAACGTTGTGATCCTGCTGGACCCGGGAGTGGTTATTGCCACCGTACAGGAACCTCGGAAAGAGGAAGTGGTCGAGGTGGCACCGGTTGAAGGTGCAGTGGAGGCTGTGGAGGGTGAAGGTGGAGAGGCGAAGGAGGGTGAGGAGGGGGGAGAGGAGGGCGAGGAGAAGAAAAACGCTTCGTAACTTTCCGGTCATCCAAGGTTCCATGAAATACGTCAGCCGATTTCTCTCTGTCCTTGTCTTTGTCCTGGCGGTTTTCTGCGGGTTTGTTCTCATTTGGAGTGTGGAAAAATTTCCTCCGGCAGAGGTACGCTTCGCAAAGATTGCTATCACAGATCCGCTCGAATCCAATGTGCCAAAGACAGGGGAGTCCACTGTGCTTTCCAGACTGAGTATGTTTCCTCTATGGGGGAAGAAGAAAGGGATTGTGTCTGTGATGGTAGAGAACCACCAGGCAGCCCGCCCGTTCCATCAAGGCCTCTCAGATGCGCTCCTCATAGAGGAGTTCTTTGTTGAGGGGTACATCACGCGCTTCAATGTGCTCTTTGATGTCAAAGATTTTCCTGAGCGCGTCGGGCCGGTGCGCTCTCTCCGTCCGTATTTTATTGATGGTGTTCTTCCCTGGGTTTCTGTGTTTTTCCACTTTGGCGGAAGCCCGGAGGCACTGGAACGAGTAAGGCGGTTGAAGGGTGTCACTGCTTTCAACGGCATCTTCTATGATACGTATTTTACGCGTGTCAAAGACATTCCCGCGCCGCATGATGCATTCCTCACGCGGGAATCTATGCGGGAGCTCCTGCAGGAGGTCGATGGCGGGGTCACTCCTGTTCCCTGGCCTCCATACAAAACAGGGCGTGCGCGGAGTGGCTCAGGTGCTGCCACTATGACGATCAATTTCTTCAGTCCGTTGCACAATGTTGAGTATGTCTATGATTCCTGGAAGAGAGGATACATACGTACGAACGGAGAGGAGGTGAGTCTGGCAGTGCCTCATAACGTCCTCATTCTCGAAACGGATGTGGAGGACACGGGGGAGTTCGGGCGTCTGGCCATTAGGGTTCAGGGAAAGGGAGAAGCTCTTCTCTTCCGCTCCGGCCGGATGTACCGCGGCAGGTGGTTGAAGAAATCTCCAACAGATCCCTATGTTTTTACAGATGCTGAGGGGGATCCTCTCGTCTTCGCCTCGGGGCAGACATGGGTGACTGTCGTGGATTCGCTGAGGCGTGTGAAGTGGGAGAAATAGCTCATTCCTGTTTCGTTTCTGCCTCTTCCCCTGCAGCTTTCTTTTTTCTGCGGTTCTTTTTTCTCTTCGGTTCGTTTCGTTCTCCTGCGCCTTTTCTGAGGAAGGCAGGGAGGAGCAGGGGATCCTGCAATTCCTCGATCTGTTCAATAAGTCTCAGATCTTCCAGTGCTATCTTCCCAAGGTAGAGCCGGGTGAGATCACCGCCATCCTCCACAAATCTCTCGATGGCACGCACGCCGCGGAAGTAGACGACACCTTTTGTGAATCCGCCCGGTTCCGATGTGTCGCAGAGCCCCCGCTTGATGGCGATGGTTTGGGTGAGCGCTTTTGTGGAGGAAAATCCCAGCTCTTCCCGAAGGTATTTCCGGGTTTCCGCGAAGGAATGATCGAGGCCGAAGGCGAGGCCGAGGACGTTTCTTGGAGGGTTGTACCTCTTCTCATGGAAGGGGCTGAGTACGCGGTTCTGGTTATAGATGGAGAGGCCCTCCTGTGTGTCGAGGTAATTTGCGCAACCGTTTCTGAACAGTGCATACGGCTGGAGGGCTCCGTTCTCTGCGGTGAGGATGTGTGTTTCAATTTCATGTGCGATGAGGGCATCCACATGCATCTGCTCAAAAAGAGCGCTTTCTCTGATATAGACCTTGTTTCCGCCGACTGTGCAGTCGGAGACGAGTCTCGGTCGTACCACCACTTCCCAATCATGAAGACTGTAGCGTTCCAGTGCTTTTGTGAGAATATTCTGCGTTTCTTCCGATGTGAGGAGATCTTTTTCCTGTGGCGGCAGATCACAGGCTGTGCGGTTATGGAGTTCCGCTTTTGCCGCTCTGAGCAGTGCGGAGGTGGGAGCACCGAAGAGTTTCATGGAATATTCTGTGAAGCGTGTGGCATGGCCGCGCGACCGCAGGAGGGCGATGCGCGTGAGCAATTCCTGGCGCTTCTTCTCCAGCAAAATTCCCAAAGGTGAAGAGTCCTGCACAGGGTTCTCGAGTTTGCGTTCTGCTTCATCCAGGTCTATTGCCACTTCTCTATAGTGGAAGATCGGGTTGTACTTACTGTCCTGTTCTAATCTCCCGCGCTCTTCCTCGAGGTTGGCAGGTTTGATGTGTCTGAGGAGGAGCAGGTCACGGTCAATTTGGGCGAACAGCTTGTCCACTACGCGGAGATCTGCTTTTACAGAAGCCTTCTTTGCCTGGATAGGTGTTTCTTTCGAGGGGTCGAGGAGGAATCCTGCGAGGTCGCGGCGTCCGATCATTGCTCTCTCTTCTCCTGATACCTTGCCTGTCCCCACGAGTGTCTGGATTTTCTTGCCGGCGAGTGTGAACTTCACGCGGAAGGTTCGTTCCTTCTCGTCTTCCACTTCCAATGCACCTGTTCTTTGCAGGCTTTCGATAAGTTCCGGGGAAAATACTGTTCTCTCGTGCTCCGGGGTAATGAGGCAGGGAACTTCAATATTCACGCCGTCTCCACTAATCACGATATTCTCGTTTGTTCCGAGAATTGTTTTTTTGTTCTCAGGTTCTTTCTCTGCCCTCTTTGCTTTCCCTTCTCCGAAGAGATCCTGTCCCATACGTACGCCTTTCTCCGGGCTGTTCACCTTCACACCTATGACCCGCTCGAGTCTCGCGCGGAGCGGTGCGAGATTGGCGACCTGCACCATCAGGCCGGCGCGTGCGTTCACTTCCAAGAGTGCGGGGCCCATTTGCTGATCGATGGTGATATCCACAGCGAGGTAGCCGATGTTCGTGATCTGCTGGATGCGTGAACTGATTTCGAGGATTTCATTCCAGTGTGGAATCTGGATCCCACTCGGAGAACCTCCGTGGGGCAGTTCCGAAATGATGCTGTGGTACTGGGCTGCATGCGTTGTCACCCCTTTTGCAAGGTCGATGCCAATGCCGATGCCTCCAAGGTGAATGTTTGCTTTCCCCTCGCTCTGAGCAGTGGGGATACGGAGCATGGCCATGACGGGGACCAAGTTGAAGACAATGACACGGATGTCGGGGAGACCCGCGGGCCGGAAACGTGCGAAACACTCATGGGGGATGAGGATCTGCTCAAAAAATGCGGTGTCTTTTCTCCCGTTTACAGAGAACATGCCATCGAGAATGTCTTCGATGTGCGCTGTGATTTCCTGGTTGGTCAGTGGTTCTTTTCCCCGGAGGAATACCCCTTTCCTCCGTCCGTTGAAGACGAGGATCCCCTCGCCTCCGAAGCCGAAGTTCGGTTTGAGAACGCATTCGTCCGGGAGTTGGGAGAAATCAAAATCTCTCAGCTGTTCCCGCGTTTCAATGCGTGCGTAGATTTTCGCCGTCGGGACGCCACGTGCGGCAAGGAATGCTTTCGTTTTGAGTTTGTCATCTGCGAAGGCAACTGCTTTTCGCGGGTTGAAAGGTTTCACGTAGAGGAGGTTTCTTGCGTTGAGTCCAAGGATGCCGTGGTTGGAGAGGAATGAGAATATAGGGTTAGGGTTAGGGTTAGGGATAGGGATTTGTAAATTTCTGAATCAACGCACTGGGTAGCTTGTCTGTCTCGTAGGAAGTGAACGATTCCATAGGTCATTTTGGGTACTTAATTCTCAATTTCTGATCCTAACCCTGACCCAAATCCTACTCCTCCTGAAGATGCTTAAAGACTTCGCGGAAACGGAAGTACTCTACAAGGCGCAAACCGGTCCATCTCCCGAGCATGACGTCTGCGGCGATGGTGAACAGGATAAGTTCAGGGTAGGCGAGGGCGAACGACTGGAGCCAGGGCCACTGCACAATGAAAACACAGAGGAGAGCCGCAAGGATTGTTTCGCCAGTTCCGAGGATGGCGCTGTAGAGGCCCTCTTCTGTTTTCACGTTCAGGAAGCTCTCGGAGAGCGTGGACATAATGAGGAGCACGAAGATTGTGTCTCTGGCGAGAATGATGTGGAAGAGCGTTCCCAGCCCAAGAAGCAGGAGCAGAGTGATACTCACGACTGTGATGACAATGGCCACTTTTGGGATGTAGAGCAGCCGCCAGCGGCGCATGAATGCCCGCGTTGCGTACCCGGTTGTGATGATGAAGAGAAGGAAGGCAAGCCCAATGGGCCATCCCAACGCGAGGAAGCTCAGAGCAACAACAGAAGGAGTGTAGAGTCCGAACGTTGTAATGCCGATTACCTGTTTTAAGAACGCCAGAATCATGGCTATGACGGGGAGCATGAGAAGCAGGATCACCGTCTGACTGGAAACGCCGTGCGTGAGCATGTAATTCACGAGAGACGAGAGCAGATTCCATGGGCGTATGCCTGTCGTTGACTTGTCCACGATCAGGTAGTCGGTGTCCCGCTTATCCAGTTCCTCCACGAACTGCTCCACGGTAGCCGATGAAATGAGGGGGTTCATGGCCACTCGCCGTGTGATGAGAATCTGTCTTGGCCCGAGGACTGAGAATGGTCCGCGCGCAGTGCGTCCCAGTACTTTCAGGTTGCGGTCGGAGATGAGCACAATGCTCTGATTTTTCATACTCTGCATGCGCTCCGCGTCCTGCTCGATGGCACGCATGAATGCCTGCAGGCCTGTGATTCCCTCCGTCCAGAGCACGATGGCCGAAGCGCCGTTCAGGGCAGAGGACTGTTCCTGGATGAGTTTCACCAGCGCTTCTTCGGTGCCGAGCGGCGCGCCGGTAATCACCGGCTGGAGGACGCGGAGAAACACGCCTTCCTCTGCTGCAGTCTGCTGGTGGATCTGCAGCTTCTCCGTTGGGATGCTGCTGTCTGCTATCAGTACGATCTTTCGCTCGTACACGGTGATTTGCTTCTCAACTTCAGCTTCCACTTCCTCGCCGTCGATTGTGGTGCTGACAACGAGACGGATGGAAGTGACACCCGGTTCTTCCGGAGTGTACACCGCCTCTACCGTGCGGCTGATGGGTTGCGGGAGACTGTCTCTGTACCACCGGTAGCTTATGTCTTCTCCCACACCCACGGAAGCCGAGGCATCGAGAACGAGGGTTCGCCCTACCGCTATGTCGTCGGGTCCTCTGATAATGGGAGTGAGTGATACTCCCACTCCCAGCACTTCTCCTGTTGCAGCCACCGCAGGAAGTGCGTTGCTACAAGCAACTGAGAGAAAGCCGAAGAGAGCGATGAGGCGTTTCATTCCTCCTATTGGGGACGGCGCTGCCGGGGCGTTCGTGCGGACCGCGAGGGCTTACGTGACGTGCGGAGCTCTTTGTACCTTTTGAGTTGCGGCTCGAGCTTCTCCACGCATCTGTCCACTGCTTCCTGCACGGTTGACTTCCGGGATTCCGCACGGAGGGTTTCCTCCGGCAAGTCCACCGTGATGGTTGTTTTCACTGTGTCCTTTTGCTTCTTCGTACGGCGCAGCTCTGCATCTATGCGAATACTTGAACTCTCGTCCTTCACGCGTTTGCAGTATGTTGCGATCTTACCCAACTTGCGGGCCATCCGGAGCAAATCACGGTTCGTGTACGTAAATCCTTTCTCGAAGTGCAGAATTTTCATAGGGGAGAGGAAAAAGGGGAAGGGAGGAGATCACTGACCAGAATACCCGACTTCGCGGAATTCCTCTACTTCCTTTAGATCCAAATGAACTTCTCGTTGCTTTGCGGTTCCGCTATGCCGGGCAGGCACGACTTCGCATTATTCCTCCACTGCCTGAGGAGACAAATATATTTTCATTGTCATGGTAGTTTTGCTTCGCCGGGCAAGCCTTACTCTGGTGCAGGCCTCTAGTGAGCATCCTCGAGATCTGTGTGTTGAGATTGCGTAAGAGGGAAGAGAATAAGAGAGAAGAGGAATGAGGAAAGGAGCAAATCCCACCTCTCTCCTCTTATTCTCTTCCCTCTCCTCTTATTCTCTTCCCTCTCCTCTTATTCTCTTCCCTCTCCTCTTATTCTCTTCCCTCTCCTCTTATTCTCTTCCCTCTCCTCTTATTCTCTTCCCTCTCCTCTTATTCTCTTCCCTCT
>DATDVK010000045.1:0-21840 GCA_035290085.1 Candidatus Peribacteraceae bacterium | reverse complement strand
CGCAGGCCTCTACGTCCCGGCAGGAAAGGCCCCCCTGCCAACGGTGAGCCAGATCCTCACGGTTGCCGCAAAAGCCGCGCGCGTCCCGCGCATCTGCGTCTTCTTCCCGCCCACGAACTACTATCCGGAAATCATCGTGGCAGCAGATCTTGCCGGCGCCGACGAACTATACCGCGTCGGAGGCGTTGCTGCGATTGCCGCCATGGCCTATGGGACGGAGTCCATTCGGCCGGTTGATACCATCGCAGGCCCCGGCTCCCCCTGGGTGCAGGCTGCGAAGCTCCTGGTCTTCGGCCAGGTGGGAATCGACATGCTCAGCGGACCGAGCGAAGGACTGGGAATGGCCGATGAATCGGCTAACCCCGCCTGGGTGGCAGCGGATATTCTCGCACGCTGCGAACACGGGCCCGATTCCTGCTTCCCGATCGTAACCACCTCCCGCACGTTGGCGGAGGCCATCCAGAGAGAAGTGGAGAAGCAGGCACCAAAGCGGAGCAGGTACGAACGATTCATCGGACCCGCTCTCCAAAACGGCTACCAGGCGATCATTCTCGTGGATTCCATTGATGAAATGATCGAAGTCGCGAACGAGTACGGCGCCGAGCACCTGCACATCCAGACCCGGAACGCAGAGGAGGTCAGCAAGCGCATCCGCAATGCAGGATCCATCTTCATCGGCCCGTACGCACCGGTGCCGGTGGGTGACTATGCGAGCGGCACCAACCATTGCCTGCCAACTTCACGGGCCGTCGCATACAGCTCCCCCGTGAGCGTGGAGACATTCGTGAAGAGCAACGAGTACCAGATTCTGACAAAAGAGGGCCTGCAATCCCTCGCCCCGATCGTGCGCGCGATCAGCTCTGCCGAAGGACTGGACGCCCACAGGGAAGCAGTCGATATCCGCCTTCGGCGAGCCCGGCCGAGCCGTCTCCGTCCATAATTTCCCCCTCATCCCCATGAAAAATCCCGGCATCACCTGGAAGGAAGAAAAAGGCACCTGCGTGTCACTGGAGCGCATCACGCGCGAATCGAAGATCTCCGTCACGCTGGAAGACGGTCCGCGCCGCGCATTCCGGCTCTCCACCGGCATCGCTTTCTTCAATCACATGCTGGAAACCGTCGCCTGGCGCGCGTGCCTGAACCTGGATGCATCGTACGAGAACACGCAGTTCCGGTTAACGCACGTCATCTCTGAGGATATCGGCATCGTCCTCGGCATGGCCTTCGCCAGGCTCATCGATCTCCGCACGCCGGGCGGAGTGAATGGCGCTGGCTCCGGGATCCTCGGCATCGATGAATCTCTCGCAATCGTCTCTGTGAGCTTCGAGGGACGTTCCCAAGTTTCGTTTAACACGGAGAAAGCTCCGGGCGCTGCGATCGTTCAGGTAGAGGACGCACTGGCGGCGGACATGGCCGAATTCTTCTCCGGTTTTGCCCAGGGAGCCCGGGCAACGGTGAATATCCAGGTCCTGAGCGGCGAAAACCCTCACCACACGTGGGAAGCGATCTACCGCAGCTTCGGACTCGCTCTCAAAGATTCCCTCTCCCCTAACCCCTGGCGCGCCGGCACAACGGCCGGCGTCAAAGGCACGCTCTCATGAAAACTCCACCTCTCTCACCACCGGTCGGCATCCTCCGCTTCAATGCAGGAAATACGGAGAGCGTACAACGCGCTCTCACGCGTCTCTGTATCCCGTCGCGCATCATCGACGACCCCTGCGACCTGGAACGTGTCAGCGGAGTCATCTTCCCCGGAGCGGGAGCGGCGGGATCGGCCATGCTCACGCTGCGAAAAAATGGATGGGATGCTGCCATACGCGCGTACTCCAAGCCATTCCTGGGAATCTGCCTCGGAATGCAGCTCCTCTTTGACTCTTCGGAAGAAAATACCACTGAGTGCCTCGGCATCATCAGCGGCAAAGTCACGGAACTCCCCGGTAGAGTCACTAAACCTCACATGGGATGGAACATGCTCCGCCCGGCCTCCGCCGGGTGGTCAGATGCCGGGAATCGGGATCAGAGTGGCAAAACCATTGGATATGCCTACTTCGTGCACAGCTACGTATGCGAGCCGGACGACCCCGCCCTCTGCACGACGACAGTCCAGTATGGCAGTCTCCTCTGTGCGGGAGTCAGGCGGGGCAATTTCTTCGGCGTGCAATGGCACCCGGAAAAATCCGGTGACGTCGGCAACCGCTATCTCCTTTCTTTCTGCGAACTATGCAAATAATTCCTGCGATCGACGTGCTCGAAGGCAAAGTGGTGCGCCTGAAACAGGGGGATTTTGCATGCGCCACGGACTACGGAGATGATCCGGTTTCCATCGCAAAGCAATTTGCCCGGGAAGGGGCATCCCTGCTGCACCTCATCGACCTTTCGGGAGCGAAAAACGGCAGGCAGCAGCGGAGTTTTGTGGATCTCGTGCGGCGCATTGCCAATCAGACGAACCTCACGCTGCAAGTTGGAGGTGGCATCCGCAGCATCGCAGACATGTACGCTCTCGTGAAAGCAGGCGCCAGACGCATTGTCCTTGGCACAATCATCTTCACCGATTCGGAACTCGTGCGGCGCGCTCTTCTCCTGTTCGGAAACAGGCAGATAGTTGCCGCTCTCGATACCCGTGAGGGAGAAGTGCGTATCCGAGGCTGGCAGGAAACGACAGGGATGCCGCTCAATGACGCACTCGAAAAGATACAGGAACTTGGCATCACTCAGGTGCTCATCACGGATATTGCGCGCGACGGAACGGGAGAGGGGCCAAACACATCCCTCTACAGCCAGACATGTGGAAGATTTCCCTCCCTCTACATTACGGGAAGCGGCGGCGTGCGCGATGCCGGAGACATCCGCGCATTACGCGAGGCCGGATGCGATGCCGTCATTGCAGGCAGGGCACTCCTCGGCGGCAGAACCCGATTTTCGAGGCTTGCGGACGCCGCACAGTCTGATCTGGCGATCCGCGTCATCCCCTGCCTCGATGTCGCCAATGGACGTACGGTGAAGGGAACCAAATTCCAGAATCTCCGCGATGCCGGCGATCCGGTGGAACTCGCAGAGCGATACTGCCGTGAAGGAGCCGATGAACTCGTCTTCCTCGATATCAGCGCAACGAGAGAGGGGCGTGGGACAATGCTGAATCTCGTCCGCAAAGTTTCCCAGGTGGTGAATATCCCCTTCACCATCGGCGGCGGCGTGCGCTCGGCGGAAGACGCACGGCAGCTCCTCGATGCAGGGGCAGATAAGGTTGCGGTGAATTCCGCAGCGGTCCTGCGGCCTGCACTGCTCTCTGAGATGGCAGAGCAGTTTGGCAGAGCAAATACTGTCTCGGCTATTGATGCGCGCAGAAAGGGGAAGAACTGGGTCGTACTCGTCCGGGGCGGCACGGAAGAAACAGGGAAAGATGCCGTCGAATGGGCGCAGGAAGCGGCGGAAAAGGGCGCAGGGGAACTGCTTCTCACTTCCTTCGACAGGGACGGCACGAGGGAGGGTTTCGATACGCAGTTGCTCTCACGGGTGAAAGAACGCGTCTCTGTGCCGGTCATCGCCTCCGGAGGCGCCGGGAGCCTGCAATCTTTCATCGGGGCTGTGGAAGAAGGCAGAGCGGACGCCGTTCTGGCAGCGAGCGTATTCCACGATGGAACATTCAGAATCCGGGATGTGAAACAGGCCTTCCAATCCGCCACCTACCCCGTGCGACTATGATGGACCCCTCTTCTCTCAACTGGGGGAAAAACCCTGACGGCTTACTGCCTGCAATCGTACAGGATGCTGAAACCGCACAGGTGCTCATGCTCGGCTATATGAACCGTGATGCTCTGGAACAAACGGTCAGAACGAAGCAGATAACATTCTACAGCCGATCGAAGAAGCGCCTGTGGACGAAAGGTGAAACATCCGGCAACACCCTCGGCCTCGTTGATGTGAAAGTGGACTGCGACGGCGATGCCTTACTCATTCAGGCACAGCCGCAAGGTCCTACCTGCCACAATGGGGCGAGATCCTGCTTTGGTGATAGTGAACTGCCTCTGGAAACTCTCGGTGTTCTCATGAGAACTATCTCCGAGCGTTCATTAAGTGGCGACAGCAGTTCGTACACAAAGCAACTCCTCAACGGAGGAGCAGACACTTACGGAGCGAAAATTCTTGAAGAAGCAGAAGAAGTTGTCCGCGCAGCAAAAGGAGAAGGGAAAAAACGCACGGCAGAAGAAGCAGCCGATCTTCTCTACCATCTGCTTGTGCTCCTGCAAGGGCAGGATATCGGAATCGTAGAAGTCGCAAACGAGCTGCTGAGGCGAAGAAAATGAGCCTACAGTATCTCATTCAAACCATGACGAATCCCGTATCGCCTCCATCTGCGCAGAGTACTTATGATATATATTTTCTGAGCACCGATTCCGGCCGCTCTCCGCGTTCTTTCTGCTCACCAATGTGAGACAACAGTCGATGGTGTCGATGTGTTTTCAGAATTTTTCTGTATCCACCTTCTCCATTCTCAATGAAACGTGCCACACGAGTGACCGTCGTGGTGCTTGCACCCGTATCTGCAGCAATCTCCCTGTACGTACGCCCCTGAGAGAGCTGCTTAGCGACCTCAAACCGCTCACTCCAGGCTTGCAGCTCGCTGAGCGTGCCGATATCACGCAGGAAATCTGCCACATCCTCTGTCGTTTCGCAGGAAGCAATGGCATAGCAGAGAGCCTGAAACCAACGCTCCTTTCGCCAGGAATCTTCGGTGAAGCGTTTCTTCGGCATGGGGAAGAAAGGAGAATAATGTGCTTGCACACCGTAGCGGACAGATTTATGCCAGTTCAATGAGGCTACTGCTATGCAGCATGCATAATTTGCCGTGTCCGCGAAGACGTGTCAATGTTTTAACACAGTAATACATTCCAAGGTCAATTCCCAAAGAAAACCGCTCCCCTACCATATAAGGCCACACTCTGCTATACTGTTTGGAAACCTTTATCCAATACACACTTCAGCCTATGGCAAAGAAGCAACTCCCCACGGAACTCTCGATCACTGCGCTCCTCAGCGTGCTGCTCGTCACAGGATTCGCCATAGTAGTACCACAGCTCCACATGCTGAACGAAATGGTGTTCGGCTACTACAATACTCTTCCCGTTGCAGAGCAAAGCCACGACTTTGACCGTGACGGCATTCCCAACTCCGCAGACGACAGTGATGGTGACACCATTTCAGACAAACACGATGCCACTCCATTCGGTACTCTGCACACGGCTGCGAAAGAGGAGGGAGAAACGAGTGAAACTCCGGAAGAGGTGAAAGAGTAATAATATATATACTATGTCAATAACAGAAAGAGCCCTTACACAAGGGCTCTTTCTGAAATCAGAGCTTTTTTCTACGCACCTCCAACACGCTTTCGAATGATCTCTTCAGCCACATTGTTCGGGACTTTGTCGTAGTGGTGGAACTCCATGGTATAGCTTGCCCGCCCCTGCGTCATAGAACGAAGATCTGTGGCATATCCAAACATCGTTGCAAGCGGAACGTTCGCATCAACGAACTTGGCATTTCCCCGCTCCCCCTGATCCTGAATGAGGCCGCGACGCGCGCTTAAGTCGCCCATAACATCACCGAGGAATTCCTCCGGGGTGACCACTTCCACTTTCATGACAGGTTCGAGGAGCACCGGATCTGCTTTTCTAGCAGCGTTCTGGAAACCAATACTCGCACACGTCTTAAAGGCCATTTCCGAAGAGTCAACATCGTGGTACGAACCATCGATGAGATCGACCTGCACATCCACCACAGGATAGCCGGCAAGGATACCGCGACTCATGCCCTCCTGGAATCCCTTGTCGCACGGAGAGATGTACTCCCGCGGGATTCTTCCACTTACAATGCTATTGACGAATTCGTAGCCCTTCCCGGGTTCCTGCGGAATCAAACGGAATACGACATGGCCGTACTGACCGCGACCTCCTGTCTGCTTAATGTACTTCTCCTCGTGTTCCACCTCCTTCCGGATCGTCTCACGGTATGCAACCTGCGGCTGCCCGACATTCGTTTCCACCTTAAACTCGCGTCTCATACGGTCGATGATGATATCGAGGTGCAGCTCCCCCATGCCCGAGATAATCGTCTGCGAAGTCTCGTCGTCAGTCTCCACGCGGAAAGTAGGATCCTCTTCTGTGAGTTTCTGCAGCGCTATGCCCATTTTCTCCTGGTCTGCCTTCGTCTTCGGTTCCACAGCAATACTGATCACCGGTTCTGCAAAGGTGATATTCTCCAACCGGACCGGGTGCCCCTCATCGCAAAGCGTATCGCCTGTGCGCGTTTTCTTCAGTCCAATAACTGCGGCAATGTCTCCTGCTTCCACCTTCTCTATCTCCTCACGCGTGTTGGCATGCATCTTCACAAGACGGCCAATGCGCTCCTTCTGGTCGCTCGTGGAGTTAATCACGTAACTCCCCGACTTGAGAACCCCGGAATACACACGGATGAACGTGAGCTTCCCGACAAAAGGATCTGTGGCGATTTTAAATGCGAGGGCGGCAAGCGGCTCATTGTTATCCGCTTTGCGTTCCACCACCGAATCATCTTCCGGATCCGTTCCTTTGGCAGCGGGAATGTCCAGAGGAGAGGGCAGATATACAACTACTGCATCCAACATGAGCTGAACACCCATATTCTTGAGAGAGGATCCGCAGAGAACAGGGAAAAGTTTGCCCGCAATTGTCCCTTTCCGGATACCCTTCATGAGTTCCGCTTCCGTCAGCGCATCGTTCGCGAGATAGACATCCAGCAAATCATCATCACACTCCGCTACTCTCTCCATCAGCTGGGAACGGTATTCGATCACTTTCGCTTCCATATCCGCCGGAATTGGCATCTCCTCCATCTTCTCGCCATGTTCTCCATGAAAACTGTAGGCTTTCTTCGCTACAAGATCGATGACACCTTCAAACGTACTCTCACTCCCAATGGGAAGCTGAATAGCAACAGCATGGGGACTGAGACGATCGTGGATACTCCCCAGCGACATGTAGAAATCTCCCCCGATCTTGTCCATCTTGTTCACGAACGCAAGCCGCGGCACATCGTACTTGTCAGCCTGCCTCCAAACAGTTTCGCTCTGTGGTTCCACCCCTTGTGAACCATCAAACAACACTACCCCCCCATCGAGCACACGCAAACTGCGTTCAACTTCCGCCGTGAAGTCCACGTGACCGGGCGTATCGATGATGTTGAAAATGGTATCGACTACCTGCCCCTCGGCGTTCTTCGCCTTCCAGTGGCACTGCGTTGCCGCAGAAGTGATGGTAATGCCGCGCTCCCGCTCCTGCTCCATCCAGTCCATAGTGGCCTCCCCTTCGTGTACCTCTCCGATTTTGTAATTTCGACCGGTGTAAAAGAGCACACGCTCGGTCGTCGTTGTCTTTCCGGCATCTATATGCGCGATAATCCCGATATTGCGTACGTTCTTGAGATCCATGGTAGTAGAGGAATGGGACGTGGGAGAAGGGCTAGAATCTCAGGGAAAATGCAAGGCATCCCATGAGAATGCCTAGCCAAACTCCGAAGGAATATACGGAAGAATCCTCTTTCGGGCAATCTGAAACAGATGTTTTTTAGGATTAGGGTTTGGGTTAGGGTTAGGATTAGGGCTAGGACTTTAGGCTAGACACGGCGTCGTTTGTCGGTGAACATCATTGCCGCGATAACGGCTGTGCAAAGCCAGTGAAAGTTTGATTGGAAACGGCGCCGTGTCTAGTAAGGTTCTGGTCTTTCAGCTTTCAGAGAAACAAAGCCCTCGATACAGCAAAGGAAAATCCCAAGCACCTTTCCAAACCCCAACCCCAACCCTACTTCGCGAGGTGCGCAAACGCCTTGTTCGCCTGCGCCATCTTGATGACATCCTGCTTCTTCTTGAATGCTGCACCCTGATCGGTGGAAGCATCCAGCAGCTCCAGGGCAAGACGGTTGGCCATGGTGGCACTCTTGCGGCTCCGCGCCGCGTCTATGATCCAGCGAAAAGCAAGCGTCTGCTGCCGCTTGGGGTGCACTTCCACCGGCACTTGGTACACGGAGCCCCCCACACGCTTCGGGCGGACCTCTACGAGAGGGGTAACGTTGAGCACAGCTTTCGTGAAGACCTCCAGAGGAGCATCCTTCGTGCGGGTTTTGATGATATCGAGCGCTTCCCAGAACACACGGCGCGCGATGGACTTCTTCCCGCACTTCATCATGGAGTTGATGAATTTTTCAATGACGGGATCTGAACCCTGTGGAATGTACTGTTTGACTGGTCTTGCCATAGAGAAAACTTAAGATTTAGGCTTCTTGGCACCATAGCGGCTGCGCCCCTGCCTGCGGTTCTGCACACCTTCGGTATCCAGAATGCCACGCACAATATGATAGCGTACGCCCGGGAGGTCTTTCACACGACCGCCGCGCACAATCACCACACTGTGTTCCTGAAGATTGTGGCCCTCGCCCATAATGTATGCCTTCACCTCGTGTCCATTCGTCAGACGCACACGGGCAATCTTCCGCAGGGCAGAGTTTGGCTTCTTTGGCGTCATGGTCGTCACCTTAATACACACACCACGCTTGAACGGCGTTCCCTTTGGAAGAGGGACATTGCGCATTTTGAGAGCGTTCCACGTGTACTGGAGCGCAGGAGATTTGCTCTTCTTGCGCTTGGTGCTGCGCGGCTTTCTGATGAGTTGGCTTATGGTAGGCATAGAAAATCCACCTAAGTGGGACATGATGGTACTGGCAGAGAGAAGCGGAAGTAAAGAGTTTTTTTGGATTTTTGATTCAGAAACAGAAGGGCAAGAAGAATCAGAGGACGAGATCACCCCCCCTCTTTTCTTCGTGTCACAATGAAAAATGCATCTACCCGAAGTAGTACGGGCTGTTGCGCAGATCTGTACCGACGACTTTCGCACCATTCACCACCATGGGGGGACCGTCATTGTAGGAACCTTCTGCACTGCTCCAGACCCATTTCTCGGGAATGATGATGGCCGCTCCTCCGGACGAATGCTCGATTTTGAGCCCAAGCCGCTCCGCGATGACCTGATCCGCACTCGGCTCCGTGCTCCAGCGTTCTGGAGAGAACGAGGGGAGCTCCCGGGCATCACCGAGGTACCGCGGCACTTCGAACTTCCCTTTGCTCACCTGCTTGATAAGGATGACACGTTCTCTTTCGCCCATCCCTATTCTCTTCATAATGTTTGCAGGAACCGTGATGGGAACCATGCCGTTCCTGTGGAACTCCGTCGCCGGGATGAACTCGACGTAATCCCCTGCCGGACGCTCCAGAGCACTCCTGCGTTCCGCCGATGGTTCAGGGAGGTTGCAGATGTGCCCGAGCGCCTTGGAAGTCAGTGTGATGCGCACTTCATACGTCCCAGTGCTTCCCCATGACTCTGCTGTCATCCTGCGTTTCGTGCCTTCCGGAAAACCCTTCATGAACGAGCGGATAGCCTCGCACTCCGAGCCACCCCGTATCCCTGAGATGACAAGCTCATTTCCCCGTACTGCAAAATCTCCGAGGTACCCGATGGACTGCAGGTAGCTCCGGAGCGCATTTGTATCCAGATCTTCCAAACGGTATTCCGGCGCTTCCTGTGCCTGAGCTGCTGGAACCTGAGATTCCTGTGGATGTTCTGCATCCACATTCACTGTCACATTTTGCTCGACAGAACTCCCGGAAGGACCTCCTGCAGAAGCTCCTTCCGCACTTGCATTGCTTGCAGTCCCCGGTCTTTCGCTGCTGCCAGCACTCCCCCGTCCACTGACAGAGATGATGCCGTTCCCGTCCATCACGAGCCTTGCTTCTTCTCCCACTTCTTCCAGGACGCTGTTTACTATTGCAGTGAGATCACGCCACGCTTCTTTAAAGGAAGCAATGACCTCCTCCTTCGCCTCTTCCGGCGAAGAAGAAAACTGCTCCTGCACCCCTTGCGGAAGACTGCTGTAGTACTCATCAAAATGTGCCCTCATCTCCATCAGTAACCCGTTGAGACCCTGTGCGATCTCTCGCAGCCCCCCTCTCCTCTCCTCAGGACTCGATTCCGAAACCACCTGCAAGAAAAGCTCTCTGAACTCTTCCAGATCTACCTCTTCTCCCTGCTCCACTCTCTCCACATATTCCATGAGCGCCCTCTGCGCCTCGCTCCGCGGAGCGACCTCAGGGAATCTCCGTCCTCTGCCTGCCCCCTCCCCCGCCGTCCTCCCTTCCGATTCTTCTGCCCCTTCTTCCTGCTCACCGGACTTTGCATCGCGCCGTTTTTGCTTCTCCTGCTCCCGCAGCTGCTTCTCCAATTTCTGATACTCCTGCTCGAGCGTCTCATTCTGTCTCAGAAGTTCCTGACGGTCCTGTTGCGATAAGTCCTTCCGCGAAAGCTGCGCATTGATAGCCTCCATACGCCCCTCGATGATCCTGAGCTGGCGGCGTACGTTCCTGTTCTCAGCATACTTCATCACATCGAAACCTGTCCCGCTCCGCAGCTTTGAAGCGAACTGGATGAGAAACGCAAGAATCTCTGCAATAACGCTGCGTGGCTTTTCCTTCTCCTCTTTCTCCTCGCTACCTGCTTCATCCCTTTCGATCGCAAGTAGCCCTTCACTCATAAGGTCCAACCGCCATTTTCCTTTCGTGAGACGTGACAAGTATTCCGTGAGCACCCCGTGAATGCGGCTGCGCTCACCGGCATCTTTGATTTTCTCAAACTCACCGTTCAGTCTGTGCATGAATGCTTCGTCGTCTCCCGAGCCACCGTTCACATCAGCTGCCATTCTCTGCACTATGCTGACCATTTCTTCCGGCACGCTCTGTGGCTTCTCCGGACTTCTTCCCCCCGCAACTCCCTCGTTCTCTATTTGCGAAACACGTCCCCGACTCTCGTCTTCAATATCCATCTCCGGTGACTGTGCTTCTCCCACGGACTCGGACGGCTGCTCTGTCGCCATACCTATAAGCCGGTTCTCCCCAAAAATCACTGCAGAATCGCCTCGTGTACACATGCGGATACTCATATCTCTTTTATGATATTATATCATATTTTTTCATTTAAGACAATTACAGAAACAGCCGTTTCCACGGCTGTTTTCTCCATCTGAGAAACACAAACTACTCTTTGTTTCCGGCCCCCTCCTTCTTCTTCTTCTCATCCGAGAAACGCTCTCTGTACACCTCTCCGGTGGGGATGAGACGTCCAATAATGACGTTGGATTTGAGGTCCTGCAGGTTATCGACTCTCCGGGTCGTTGCAGCTTCCACAAGCACTCGGATCGTCTCCTGGAAGGAGGCACCGGCAAGCCAGGAATCCGTTGCCAGAGCAACGCGGGTAATACCGAGGAGGAGCGGCTCGTAAGTGGCGAATTTTTCCTTTCCCTTCCTTGCCTTCACCTGGTCATTCTCGTGAATGAGATCTCCCAGATCGACTGTTTCTCCGGGGAGGAGCTTGGTACCTCCCGAATTGATGACACGGACTTTGGAGAACATCTTGCGGACAATAATCTCCAGATGCTTGTCGTTGATGGTCTGCCCCTGGGAGGCGTAGATGTGCTGCACTTCATGGATGATGTACTTCTGTACTTCGTACGCTCCTTTCTTCTCCAGAAGTTCCTGAAGGTTGAAGTGCCCCATATTGAGCGGCTGGCCAACTTCGACCATGTCTCCGGATTTCACCAGCAGTGTTTCGCGGGAGCCGAACTCGTACGTGCGCTCCTGCAGCTCAGAATGCTTCACCCGGACTATGCCATCCTCAACGATCGACACTTTCCCT
The DNA here is from genome assembly GCA_035290085.1 of Candidatus Peribacteraceae bacterium. Classification (GTDB taxonomy): domain Bacteria; phylum Patescibacteriota; class Gracilibacteria; order Peribacterales; family Peribacteraceae; genus GWB1-54-5. Next base: position 10,072 of record DATDVK010000045.1, on the reverse strand, counting down.
GCTACTTTCGCTTTCACCGTCGACTTGTCCGTGGAGGACTTGGCAAGAACGGTGCGTTCCTTCACTGCCTGCCCCTTCTTCACAATAATTTCGTATCCAGCCGGAACCCGATACTCATCCTCTCCCTTCTCCACCGCCGCAATGTGCACAATCGTACGGTTGGATGGGTGGGACACTTTCACCTTCCCTGCGATATCGGAAAGTGCAGCAGGGGTGCGGGGCGAGCGCGCTTCGAAGAGCTCCTCCACGCGCGTGAGACCCTGCGTGATATCGGAACCTTCGGCAACACCTCCCATGTGGAACGTCCTCATCGTGAGCTGCGTACCAGGCTCGCCAATGGACTGCGCTGCAATAATGCCAACAGGCGTTCCGATTTTTACGATCTCGTTATCGCCGAGATCCCTCCCGTAGCATTTCTTGCAGATGCCACGGCGCGTTTTGCACGTCATCATGGAACGCACCGGCACTGCCTCAAGCTGACACTCTTCAATCTGCCTGAGAAGTACCTTGTCTATTTCCGCGTTGCGCTTTGCCAACACTTTCCCCTTGTTCTTGATATCCCCTGAGAGCGTGCGGCCAAAAATGCGGTTAGCAAATGCTTCTCCGATTTCCTCAGACTCCTTCCTCGTCACCCAGTGTACTTCCTCCGAGCCACAGTCATCCTCACGGATAATGACATCTTGCACTGCATCGACAAGCCGACGGGTAAGGTACCCTGCCTCAGCAGTTTTCAGAGCCGTATCGGACTTTCCTTTCCGTCCTCCATGCGTTGCAATGAAGTACTCCAGCACGGTGAAACCGTCTTTGAGGTTGGACTGGATGGGAAGTTCGATTGTGCGGCCCGACGGGTTGGCAACGAGCCCTTTCATACCCGCCAGCTGTGTGATTTGTCCCCAGTTTCCGCGGGCACCGGAGTCGATAACATAGGTAATCTCGTTCTCCTCGTATCTCATAAACTCCTCGATCATTTTTGCGCTCACTTCATTCTTGGTCTGTGACCACGTCCGGATTGCGTGGCTGTAGCGTTCGTCCGCAGTCATGAGTCCCTTCCAGTAGTAGTTGTTCAGCTGCCTGACCTTCTCATTGGCATCGGCAACAAGCTGCTCTCGCTCGGACGGGATGAGCATATCATCGGCGGAAATCGAAATCCCAGAGAGAGTTGCATACTGGAAACCGATGTCCTTCATGCGGTCTGCAAGTGCCACTGTCTCGCTGTTCCCGACCAGATCCAGTGCCCTGCCAATGAGGTTCGAAAGGTCCTTCTTCCGCATGGTTTCATTCACAAAACCCATGCTCTCCGGAATGATCTGATTGAACCTCACGCGGCCGACGGATGTCTCCACGATTTTGCGCTCCCCCTCAGCATTTGTGATACGCACTTTCACCTTTGCCTGGAGATCCACCACTCCCTGCTCAAGCGCCAACAGCGCCTCCTCCTGAGAGCTGAATATCATGCCCTCCCCCTTCTTCCCATCGTGTATACGGGTGAGGAAGTAACAACCAAGAATCATGTCCTGCGTGGGGTTGATGACCGGCTCGCCAGCCGACGGCTTGAGGAGGTTGGTTGCCGCAGACATGAGCTCGCGTGCCTCCTTCTGCGCACGCTGTGACAGCGGCACGTGGACAGCCATCTGGTCTCCGTCGAAGTCCGCGTTAAATGCAGCACAAACCAACGGGTGTAACTGGATTGCCTTCCCTTCAATGAGAAGGGGGTTGAACGCTTGAATACCCAGGCGGTGCAGGGTGGGTGCGCGGTTGAGGAGAACAAACTTATCCTGAATGACCTCTTCGAGAATGTCCCATACTTCCTTTCCCCCCTCCTGTACCAACCGCTCCGCACCCTTCACGTTGTGCGCAAGCTCATCACGGATAAGGCGACCGATGACAAAGGGCTTGAAGAGTTTCATGGCCATCTCCTTTGGAAGACCACACTGAGAGAGCTTCAGATGCGGACCGACAACAATGACGCTGCGGCCAGAGTAGTCCACGCGCTTTCCGAGCAGATTCTGACGGAAGCGCCCTTGCTTCCCCTTCAACATATCCGAGAGACTGCGCAGCTTCCGGCGGTCTCCGGCTGTGAAGAGAGTTTTCCCCGCGCGTGCAGAGTTATTGAGCAGTGTGTCCACTGCTTCCTGTAACATACGTTTCTCGTTACGACAGATCACCTCTGGAGCACCGATGCTCATCAGTTTCTTGAGACGATTGTTCCTGTTGATCACCCGACGGTAGAGATCATTAAGATCAGATGCGGCAAAACGGCCACCATCGAGCTGCACCATTGGCCGGAGGTCCGGCGGCAATACAAGCAACCGCTGGAGAATCATCCACTCCGGCTTGCTCTCGGCTTTCATAAGGGAACTCACAAGCTTCATGCGTTTCATGACCTTCTTGAGTTTCTGACCGCTGCTCTGCTCGCGCTCTTTATGCAAATAATCGGTCAGCACGGAGAGATCGATGTTCATAATGATTTCCCGGAGCGATTCGGCACCTGTTCCTGCACGGAACACATGGCCAAACTTCATGTTCATCTCACGGAATTTCAACTCAGAAAGCACTGTTCCGATTGCGAGATTCCGAAGGTCATCCAGCGCCTCCTTGTGGTTGATCTTGAGCGAATTGAGCTTGTCTGCATACTCCTTGTCCAACGCATCAAACTGCACGCGGGTTGCCTTGCTCTCCTGCATCTGCTTCTTCGCTTCCTCATACTCCCGCTTCAACTGCCCCTTGCGGCTCTCCATGGAGGCATTGAGTTCTTTCTCTGCCTCCTCCTTCGCATTTCCATCGACCGTAATCACAATGTACGCAGCAAAGTACACAATCTGCTCCAGCGTCTTCACCGGAAGATCCAGAAGCAACCCGATACGGGAAGGGGTGGAACGGAGGAACCAGATATGCGTCACAGGCACTGCAAGGTTGATGTGCCCCATACGTTCACGGCGCACAATGCTCCGGGTGACTTCCACGCCACACTTCTCACAGACCACGCCGGCATAGCGGACTCCTTTGTACTTCCCGCAGAAACACTGGAAGTTCTTTGTGGGACCGAAGATGCGCTCGCAGAACAAGCCGTCCGGCTCTGCACGCTGTGTGCGGTAGTTCACGGTCTCCGGCTTGGTTACCTCACCCCGGGACCAGTTGATGACATCCTCGGGACTTGCAATGGAAAGGGCAACTGCATCGAAGGAATCGGTGGCGGCTGCGGGCTTGCGTGAAGGCGGCATAATGAGAGAGAGAAATACATACAAAAAGACGTAGCCTCCCTGCCTGATCGTCTTATTCAGGTGGGAGAGCTCCGATATGTAGAAGGTACCGTACTCTCTCCGACTCCCAATGCAAACAATATGCGAGAGAAAATGCTTCAGTGCCCCACTGTCTCTCTCACTTTGGTGAAGAAGCCTGTGAACACCCCATCCAGCAACGGGTTCAGGCGATTGCTCGGGTCACTCCCCTCGTCCCTGTAGTACTGCGGATACGCATTCATTTCTATGATATGCGGGACGCATGTACCACCCTCCTGAACCAGCATACAATCGTACCCCAGGAGATGGATACTGCGGGGCAGGGAACCACCCTTCAGAAGATTCCCATGGGCGATAAATGCTCGGAGCGATTTGCCCACCTCCTCCTCAATGGCACTCCATATGCACCTGTTCTCGCAGGGCAACTCATTGAAATATTCTTCGAGAAGCGGATTGAATTTGATTGCCCCGCTGCTCTTGGCAACACTGTGGGAAGAAATAGACTGAGTCGGATCCTCAAAATAATCTGGATCGTACTCACTGTTGGAAACACGTGTTTTCCCTTCCCGCAGCACTTCAAACACCAGCGGTTCCCAGGAGTAAACAGCAACGAACAAACGCAAGTCCGTACGACGGTTTCTGTATAGGAGATTCTCACGCAGGTATTCCTGGCACACGAAATGCCGGCACCCATCCCGTTCCATGGAAGAGAGCTGCTCCTCGAGATTGCGCTGGGAAAGCAGATAAATGCCTTCGCTCCTGGTGCCAGTGCTGGGCTTGACGATGAAGAGGCTCTGGGGACATCGCAAAAATGCCTTCCGCAACGATTGAATGAGTTGTGGCGTTGGTTCCAAGATCGTCCGCGGGCGGCGCACTGCCAAACCATCTTTCTCCGCCCGCACAAAGCACCACTCCATCTGCCACTTATTCATTTCGTCCAGACCCTTACAGAATGAAATGTATGTGTCCTTCCAGTATCCCCTGAGTAAGTACTGCACATACTTTCTGGTGATCGATTTCTCATTCTCTCCGCTGTCTCTGATGAGGCCAAGACCGAGCAGAAAAGTGAATGCACGCACATTGCCCGGATACACCGTGATATGTCCATCCTTGTTTCTGCCGATCTGCATAAAAACATACTTCGGACGGAGCGGGAGGGGGCGTTCTATCTGCATCCTGGCTGCAGAAGACTGCATGATGCCACGGTCCGCGAAAACAGTCCCCTCCTCCACTCTGAGATGATTCCAACTTGTAATCACCACATCACATCCCGCACGAACGGCACAATCCATGAGACGTCCTTTACTGTTGTACCGGCTGAAATAGAACGGTTCCTTCCGCCAGTCAGCAACGAGGAGGAGGAGTTGCATCATACTATCATAACATATTTTGTTTCCTGGTGCGAGTGTGCCCTTACTCCTCTTCAGCTTTGTTTCCAGTCAACCCTTCCCGTATGAGTTCCGTGCCCCTGTGAATTTTATCCGCACGGTCAGCAAGATTCTCCGTTGTATCCTGCACTGTACCCACAACAACAGTGCCTGCATCCACCGCTCCCCTCACACCTATGCGTGCGGCAGAGAATGCTCCGCTGGCGGATTCGGTGAGAGCATCAATCGTTCCCACGACATCAGCTCTCCGCTCCTGTGTATTGCGGCAACCGCAGAGCAATAGAAACGCACAGAGAACCACAAGAACTCCGGGTCTGCCGGCCATCACTCGGAACATCTGCCACATACCGTTTAAGAAGACGGACCGGAAGAACCGTACTTATGGAATAACTCCTCGAAAGAACCTCCTGCCTCCGTGAGCCCCTTCCGCAACATAGCAAGTTCTTCCTTATTGAGTTCCAGTGATGTGGAGACGTTGGCAGTAATATCTTCTTTGTACGGCTGTGCGCTTAATGCTTCCACCCCCTGCAGTGACGCGTGGAGCACAATGTATGCATTACACATGTCACATTTCAGCTGCAGGAGCATCGCCTGATCTGCCATAACACGCACAGAAGAAAAATCGACAGGCACTCGCTTACCGCACTGGGGGCAGCGCATCTGCTGGTATATGCGTTGGAGGATTTGCTGTAGCGTGTGTGGATCAATGTCCATCACTCCTAGTATACCACGAGAGAATCTACACAACAAAAAAATTCCTGTACAAGTGGACAAAGAGCTAGAATTGGTGACGGACTACTCCCACCTCCGTGTCACTGCGATTTCATACCATCCTCGCACTTGGAGCCCTTGCACTGATTCTCGGGATTGCTGTGCAAACAGTGGAACAGTCGCCACGCCTGCGAGCGGCACTGAACCAGGAGGCAGCAGATATAGGAGTAGAACATGCAGAGCCTCTCTCCCTGCGTCTTGAATATGCCATGCGAAACAATGCAGCTCTCGTACGTATTGCACACAGCGGCAGCGGAATCGTCTCGATCAGCGTCCCTGCAGACTGGCAACGCAGTGAAGTCTCTGGCGCACCTCTCACAGAATTCCGCAGTGACGATCCCTCGTTCGGTTTTGTGCGCTGGCATTTCCCTCCCCGAACAAGCATGACGTTCTCCGTGCAACAGGCACCTGAGCATATCATTGTCCACAATCCTTCCCGTGCAGCACTGAAACTCACCAGTGCAAAAGTAGATCTGCAGGATGGATCTGTGCAGAGAGATATTTTCCTCATTCAGGATACTGCCGTGGAGATTTGGTGATGCCACAAGCTTGTGAGTCTTCATGAGAGATGTGGCTTTTGTTTTCTCTGCTCAGAAACCGTATTCTCTTCTACACATGCTTCTCCAGGCAGTACGTACCGGCACACTAGGAAAAGGCACTGCACTCTCTGCTGTTCTCACGGAGCATTCAGACCTGGAACAAAAGGATATCCTCGTTATTTCCTCCAAAGCCTGCGCAGTAACGGAAGGACATGCCATCGATCTCTCACAACTCACCGTGAGTCCCGAGGCTGAGCAGTGGGCCAAACGCTGCGGACGGTCGCCGGCATTCCGTCAGGCCGTGCTCAATGAGACACGCAGGATGCACGGCACCGTGATCGGGAGCTGCCCGAAGGCCATGCTCTGTGAACTCAAACCAGATGGGCTTGAGGAAGGCACTATCTTTGCGGTGAATGCCGGGCTTGATACCTCCAATGTGGAGAAGGGGTACGCGGTCGGCTGGCCGAAAGACCCTGTCGCAACCGTCTCGAAGCTCCGAAGAGATCTGGAATCGGAAACAGGCAAGCATATTGCAGTCATCCTCACAGATTCCTGCTGTCGCCCGAGGAGACTCGGTGTCACCGCCTTCGCTCTCACGGTCTGCGGCATCGACCCGCTCCTGAGCCAGATCGGGAGAAAGGACCTCTTCGGGCACGAACTCACCATGACACACGAAGCCATTGCCGACCAACTCGCCACAGCAGCGAACTTCCTCATGGGAAATGCCGACCAGTCGGTACCCGCTGTGCTCATACGTGATCACGGACTCCCGCTCACAGACTTCTGCGGTTGGGTACCGGGGATCGCACGGGAGGAGGATTTGTTTCGGGGGCTGTTTTAGATCGCACGAAGAGAATAATAGGGATTAGAGTAATAGGAATAAGCTCTTTGAGATTTGGTTTTCTCATTCCTTTAGAACATGGGCACTTTCCGAATACTCTAATCCCTATTATTCTCGTCCCTAATATTCTTTTCTTCTGTTATTCTCCCCCCATGCAATTCGTCGTCCTCTCCTCCTCCCGCGGCACCACCTTCCAAGCGGTACTCGACCGTATTGCCGATGGCAGCCTGCATGCGGCATGCAAAGGACTCGTGACTGACAACCCGGACCGTTTGTGCATACAAAAAGCAAAAGAGGCAAACTTGCCTGTTTGCATTGTTGAAAAACAGAAAGGGGAAAAACGTGAAGTGTATGACCGGCGCCTCCACGAGAGCATCCTCAAGCTCTTTGGAAAAGACAGAGACGAACCGAGGGTCATCGCCGCTCTGGGATGGATGTTCATTTTCAGTCCGTGGTTCATACAGCAGTGGCGCAACCGCATCATCAATGTTCACCCTGCTCTGCTCCCGCACTACGGAGGCAAAGGCATGTACGGCGCACATGTGCATGAAGCAGTCCTTGCAACCGGAGATTCTGAGTCCGGCATCTCCATCCATCTGATGGACGAAGGCGTAGACACAGGCCCGATCCTTGAACAAAAAAATTGTTCAGTCCTCCCGGATGACACGCCGGAAATACTGCAGAACCGCATCCAGGCACTGGAGAAAGAGTGGTATCCCCGCGTGCTCCAGAACATCCACACGGGGGAACTGATTCTCCCCTCTTCGTGATGCCTCCTTCTGTGGGCAGCGGAAAGGTGTTGTTCTTGCCACTGAGAGTCTTCACACTATCCTCTGCCCCGTATGCCCACACCCGACTTTCATATCGCTTGCACGAAAAATATGCTCATAGCAAATGATGTGTACGAGATGCGTTTCAGGAAACCCGCTGACTTCTCGTACAAAGCAGGGCAATTCATTCTGTTCGATGTCCCCCTTGTGGAAAACCCGGAAGACATCCAGACCCGCGCATACTCCATAGCATCTGCTCCGCATGAAAAAGATCTCCTCTTCATTGTGAAACTCCTCGAAGGAGGGAGAGCGAGCAGATGGGTGAAAGAATCTCTCTCCGAAGGTGACACCGTACGCATGCAGGGGCCCTTCGGGCGCTTCCTGCTCGATGACGAAGAAAAGAGTGAATTCCTCTTCCTCTGCACCAGCACGGGAATCGCACCTTTCCGCTCACATGTTTTGGAAGCTCTGCATACAGGAGATACCCGCACCATGGACCTCATGTTCGGCAACCGGTTTGCCGGAGATCTCTTCTGGATGGAAGAATTCGAGAAACTCGCTTTGGAACATCCCTCTTTCTCCTTCCACCCCGTTCTCAGCAAACCCACCGGCGCATGGAAAGGACACAAGGGCCACGTGCAGGATATCGCTCTGCAAATCACAAAGGACCTCACAAAGAAACGCATCTACATCTGCGGAAGCCCCGCCATGACAGACGAGCTCAAGCAGCTGTGCCTTGCAAGCTGGAACATACCGAAAGAGAACCTGCATGTGGAGGGATTTATTTAATGAGAAGACAGAAGTCAGTGGACAGAAGGCAGTACTGCTTTCTGACTTCTGCTTTCTGCCTACTTTTTCAACATGGCAACAAATTCATCAAACAGGTAGTTTGCATCTTCCGGCCCGGGAGTCGCCTCGGGGTGGAACTGCACGGCAAAGAACTTCCCGGATGCATCGCGAATGCCCTCGATCGTCTGGTCGTTTGCATTGCGGAACCACGGCTTCCACCCTTTGGGAAGAGTCTCTGCCACGGCAAACCCGTGATTCTGTGACGTAATGATGCACCTCTGTGTCCCCTCTTCCAGGCACGGCTGGTTTACTCCGCGATGCCCGTACTTGAGCTTGTAGGTATCACCGCCGATGGCGAGTGCAAGGAGCTGGTTGCCCAGGCAAATACCGAATGTCGTGATGCCCTTCTCGATTGCTTTCCGCATCTGCTCGATGGTCGCCTTGCACTGCTTGGGGTCTCCCGGACCGTTGCTTACGAAAACCGCATCGTACCGAAGATCGCTCGCATCGAGATCGAAATTCCACGGCAGGCGATGCACGCGCACCCCCCTCTTGAGAAAGCTCCGGAAAATATTGTTCTTCATGCCGCAATCGAACGCGGCAACAGTCGGCGTACTCTCGTTCGCCCCTGCAGGTTCGTACATCTTCACTTCTTTACAGCTCACTTCTGCGACAAGGTTGTTTGCATTGGGATCCATAATATTTTTCACATCCGCCCTGCCGCCAGACTGGGAGATACGACCGAGCATCACGCCATGCTCGCGCAGTTTCTTGGTGAGAGCCCTCGTATCCACTCCGGTGATCCCCGGGATCTTGTGGTGCTCCAGCCAGTTCCCAAGCGAGCTCACCGCAGCCTGATGGCTGTATGCCTCACTTACCTGGGCAACAACCACACCACGCACATGAATGCTCTCACTCTCGAAATTCTTCGCAAAGCCCCACTCGTTGCGCTCCGCGCTCGGCACCCCATAGTTCCCGATGAGCGGATAGGTAAACACGAGGATCTGCCCCTGGTAACTGGGATCTGTGAGGCTCTCCGTGTACCCCGCCATCCCTGTGTTGAAAACGACTTCCCCGTCACTGTCCACTGCCGCACCGAAGGACTCTCCTTCGAATACTGTTCCGTCTTTTAGGGTGAGGGACGCCATTGAGATCGGAGGCAGCGTACAGGAGGAAGAAGCCTCGTGCCAGGAGAATGCACACTAGCTTGTAGGTTGTAGTTTGTAGGTTGTAGGAAATCCAAAACCCAAAGGTCTAAGGATCAAACAGACAAAACCCAAACACCGTCTACCATCTACAGCCTACAAACTACAACCTAGCCATAGCTGCGCCGCTCCCACGTGTAGTTGTTCCGCACGTTTAAGTACTGGAACCCCGCTGCGCGGTTACTGGGCTCCCTGGATGCAAACAGGTGCCCCTGGGTATCCATGAAGTACTGGTACCCCGGCGCGCCGTTTCTCAGAGTGACCCACTGATTCCTTGCGTACTGCTGTATCTCCTGCATCTTCGCGATTTCGCTCTGGGCACGTGGATTCGCGGATGCTGCTTCCGCCCTGCGCGGGGTTTCTGCCGCAGCAGGAGAACGTACTCTCGTTGCCCTCCCTGCGTTGCGTTCTGCCGCCGTGCGCCGCGCCGAACCTTCCGGACCAGCGAGGACATATTGACTGAAATCAGCATCGTATCCGAGGAACCCTGATGTCCCGCGCGTCTGCTCGCTGCTTCCCTGCTGGAGCAC
>DATDVK010000044.1:0-8575 GCA_035290085.1 Candidatus Peribacteraceae bacterium | reverse complement strand
GCCACAGTTGAATTCGACCCTGAGCTTGTCGAAGGGCGAAGATACTGTGTGCTGAGCGAATCCGCGAAGCGGATGAGCTCAGTACTGTATAGAGCAGAATGTCATGGATGCAAAAGCGAAGATACTGTGTCCCGTGAGCCGCAGCGAACGGGACTACACAACAGAGAGGATATACATGTGTGAGACGTTGAATTCGAGCTGAGCACGAGCCCATAGGGCGAAGTGCGAAGCCGAAGATACTGTGTGCTGAGCGAATCCGCGAAGCGGATGAGTTCAGTACTGTATAGAGCAGAATGTCATGGATGCAAAAGCGAAGATACGCTGTGCAGGGCAAGTTTGTTTCCCATTTGGTAGATATAGCTTTTTATTAAAAAAAATGTTATAATATAACTAGAAACACACACAAGTATGACACACTGCTTCTCTCTCGTTACGGCACTTCTGCTCGCTTCAGTTGTGACAATCAGCATTGCAGGAACGATGCTCTAATGTGCAAGTACCGGTTTTTCCTGCGTTCTCGATTCAAAACCCGGAAGGATTTTCAGGAGCTCGAAGAAAAATACGCCAGAGAGAGCAAGGAGAAATAGCTGCAACCACTCAGAAACACTCAACCCCGTGAGATGGAAGAGCGTACCAAAGGGAGTGAAGACGAGGAGAATTTGCAGAACAAAAGGAATGGCTACCGCCCCAAGCAACCACCTATTCGAGAAGACCCCAACTTCCCACAGCGGTCTTCGGCTCCGGATGGAGAAGGCCATGAGCAATTCAAAATTAACAGCGAGGGTGAGGGTCCCGGTGCGAGCCAACTCGAGTGTCGTTCCAGAACTGAGCCTGTAGAGGAAGTAGAGGAATGAAAGAGAAAATGCCAGGAGCGCCGCAATGACCAGTCTCCCCGCTTCCCCGGAGAGGAGATGTTCCCCCGCAGGGCGCGGCGGGCGTTTCATGATATCCGGTTCAGCCTCCTCCATACCGAGTGCCAGCGCCGGCAGACCGTCTGTCATGAGATTGAGCCAGAGAATATGAATCGGGAGATACGGGAGCGGGATACGCATCAGGAGCGTCACCATGATGAAGAGCAACTCGTCAAAGTTCGCTCGCAACAGGAAAACAACGAACTTCCGGATGTTATCGTAAATCCGTCTGCCCTCCCTCACGGCGGCGACAATCGTAGCGTACTGGTCGTCCGCGAGCACAATGCTCGAAGCCTCTCTGGCAACTTCGGTTCCCACTTTCCCCATAGCAACGCCGACATGTGCTCCCTTGAGAGCCGGCGCATCATTCGCTCCGTCGCCGGACATCGCCACGATCTCCCCGTTCCCCTGCAATGCTCTCAGGATCTGGAGCTTGTGTTCCGGAGAGACGCGAGCGTATACAGATATTGTCCGCACGTAATCCTTCAGCTTGTGTGGGGAGATTTTATCAAGCTCTTTCCCCTCTATCGCATCTCCCTCTATCCCCACCTGTCGTGCTATGGCACAGGCAGTTTGCAGATTATCCCCTGTAATCATCATCGTACGTATGCCAGCGTTCTTTGCCTCCTGTATCGCAGAGGCAACCGTGGGACGCGGAGGATCATCCATCGCTATCAAACCGACAAAGCGCGTGTCCTTTCCTTCCTTTACAGCACACGCGAGCACGCGCAGCCCCTCCTTCGCCAGCCGTTCATTCTCCTCTAGTACTTCACTTGTCCGCACATCCGTGCAGAGCTCGACGATTTTCTCAGGCGCACCTTTGAGGAACGAGCGGTTTCCATGAACGGTCTGCATGTATTTTCCTTCCGAGGTGAACGGCACTTCCTCTCTCTCAATAGGCAGTCGCTCCACCTGGTGATCCTGCGCTGCATCGAGAAGACCAATCTCCGTGGGGTCTCCAAGATCGGGGAGCACTGCACGGTTGCAGGATGCTCCAATCTGGAACAGGAGTCTTTCTTCGGTGCCATTTCCGCCGGGAACCCACGTCTGTACCACACTCATGCGATTCTCCGTCATGGTGCCAGTCTTATCGGCACAAATAACCGTCACGCTCCCCAGCGTTTCCAGAGCGTCCAGGCGGCGCACGAGAGCATTCTCCGAAACCATCCTCCGCACACCCATCGCCAAGCACACCGTCACCACTGCCGGTAACCCTTCAGGCACGGCGGAGACAGCGAGACTCACACCAACGAGCAGCATGGAGAGGAATGACGACCCACCGAGCAGCCCGAGAGCCACCACAAAAACACAGAGAACGATCACCACCGCCCCCAACTGTTTCCCAAGCTGCCTCATCCTGTTCTGGAGAGGTGTCTGAGGGAGCTCCATCTCTGAGACGAGTTTCGCTATTTTTCCTATCTCCGTACCCTGGCCTGTTGCAGTGACAACGTACTCCCCCGATCCTCTCGTCACGATGGTACCGGAGAAGAGCATGTTCCTCCGGTCCGCAAGTGGCGCTTCCCCCTGCAGAGCCTCTACCTGCTTGTCGACGGCGTTGGATTCCCCCGTCAGACTCGATTCATTCAGGCGGATGTGCGATTCTGCAACCAGTCTGCCGTCGGCAGAAATACGATCCCCGGCCTCGACGATGACGATATCCCCGGGAACAAGCTGATTGGAATCGATCATCTGCTCCGTGCCATTCCGCCGCACGCGGGCATGCGGGGATGTGAGTTTTTCGAGCATGGCAATGGCCTCCTCAGCCTTGTACTCCTGTACGAATCCGAGTGCGGCGTTGAGAATGAGAATGGCAAGAATGATGAATGCATCCAGAAAACTCTCCACTGCCAGCGGATCTTCCTCAAAGAACGGTGCGATGAGAGAGAGGAAGAACGCAACGATGAGGATGTACACCATGACATCCTGGAACTGCTGCAGGAAGAGGAGGAGCAGAGACCGCTTCTTCTTCGGGAGCGTATTGAGACCATACTCTTTCAAACGTTTCTCCACTTCGGCTGATTGCAGCCCACTAAAAGAGCTGCCGAGTTTGCCCAAAACCTCGTCGACGGACTGGAGTTCGTACATCGAAGAAAAGTATAGTGAACCTCGGTTTTGTGATACAGTCGTTACAGTGGACGAATCCGGTTCAGTCATTGGAATAGACCTTGGCGGCACCAAAATCGCTGCGGCCCGGTACTCAGCCGCTTCCTGGAAACAGCAGCAATTCCTGCGAAGGGAAACAGAAGCATCCAAGGGTTTTAGTCATGTGCTGGGTACCATCGTAGACGTTGTCACAGAACTCAAGAAAGAAGATACGCGTGCTGTCGGTATCGGTGCCCCGGGACTCATCACCCACCCCGAAGGCACCATCCTCACACTCCCCAATATCCCCGGCGGTGAGGGCGTCCCCATCCAGCGAACACTCTTTGAGCGTACCGGCTTGCCGTGCCTTGCAGACAACGATGCAAACTGCTTCACACTGGCTGAAGCACTTGTCGGTGCAGGGAAAGGCGCATCCGTTGTCGTAGGCGTAACACTCGGCACCGGTGTGGGAGGTGGTATTGTCATCAACGGCAAACTCTTCCAGGGCAGCCAGGGCTACGCTGCAGAATTTGGGCATATGCTCCTCGTTCCAGGGCACCCTCCGTTCAAAACCGAAGACAAACGCGGAGATGTGGAACAGTTCTTCTCAGGATCTGCCATGGGCAAACGCTGCGAGGAAGCGAAGGATCCTTCCAACTATCTGGAAGGCGAAGTCTGCGCCTTCATGCACAAAGACATCTATCGGGAGGTAGCGTGGATGTGCACCAATCTCATTCACGTGCTCGATCCCTCCGTCATCATTTTCGGAGGAAGCGCAGGCAACGCTCTTGCCAGACACTTCAAAGAAGTGAAGAAGGAGCTGCATCATTGGATGCTGCCGAACATGCCCATCCCGGAGCTCAAAGTCGCGGAACTCAAAGACGCAGCCACACTCGGGGCAGCTATGCTGACGATAGGAAAAAGCATTAGCTCATAGATTTGGTTTTTCGCGGTGTCATCTGTCGCTCTCATTCAAGAGCCGTCGATACATGAATTTGGCAATGAGGAGTCCCAGGAACAAGAAGAGAACAGAAAGCAGGATGATGAAGAACCTGTAGGGAAGAGCGGAGCCAAGGAACACCACTCCCCCCACCGTGTGTGGCGAAGCAATGCCGCCGAGCAGCACATACGTGGTGATACTCGGAAACGTTCCAATGAATGTTCCCAGGGCAAAATCGCGGTGCCTCATGAACGTGAGACCACACCCGTAGCTCACCGCATCGTACGGCAAGTAGAGGAGCCGCAGGAGCATCACCGTCACCATCCCGTTCTGCCGCAGATGATGTTCCCACTTCTTCACCTCCCCTGTTTCCCTCGAGTGGATCCAATCCCTCCCGAGGATTTTTGCTATGAGGAAAGCAACATTCGCACTCAAATTGCCGCCAATGACTGTGAAGAGGATGCCGAACCACGGTCCAAACAACAGTCCGGATGCGATATTGAGCCACATTCCTGGGAAGAGCGTCACTGGACGAACGACGTGCAGAAAAATATATACCAGTGCAGCGCTGAATATCCCAAACTCCCGGAGTCGCCCCGAGAGCACTGATGGGACTTCCGTCAGAGCGATACCTGACTGCTTCCAGAGAAACAGAAGAAAGAGAATGAGACATGCCCACAGAGAGAGAACCACAATCTTCAGGCAAATCTTCTCACTGTGCATCCCACTCTGTGTGGAACAATCCTTTCTTATCGATGCGCTCATAGGAGTGAGATCCAAAGAAATCCCTCTGCGCCTGAATGAGATTCTGAGGAAGGCGTCCGCGTGTGAGTGCATCAAAGTACGTCAGAGAGGCAGAGAGCGCCGGCACCGGAATGTTCCAGGAAATACCGAGCTCCACTACCTGCCGCCACTCTTTCTGCCTGTCTCCGAAGAAACGATCGAGGAGCGTCCTGCTCGCCGCTTTCGCAACTCCGGGGTTTGCGCCGTAGGCGTCCTGCAGATGGCTTAAGAGGGAGGAGCGGATGATACAGCCACCGCGCCAGATGCGAGCGATTTCACTGAGGTTCAGCTTCCATCCGTTCTCGGCGCTTGCCTCCTCCAGGAGAGCAAACCCCTGCCCGTACGCGCAGATGGAAGAGAGATCCATGCTCGAACGAATGGAGGAACGGAACTTCATATGACGAGGGATCGGCTCCGTGTCGTCCACCATCACAGGGAAACTCTTCCCCTCAGCCCGTTCGGCAAGGCACCCTGAGAGAATGCGCGCATCAACTGCGGCGTTGATAGTGGGAATGGAAACTCCGTACTCCAATGCCGCCTGCGTTGTCCACTTCCCAGTCCCTTTCTGCTCAGCTGCATCCGCAATCAGATCAATGACGTACTTATCTTTCTCCTTCTTGGTAAAGATCTTTGCAGTAATCTCCGCGAGGTACGAGTGGAGCTCTTCGCTCCCATCCCAGGCAATGAAAATCTCATGGAGGCCGTCGTTATCAAACCCTCCGAGGTTCTTGAGGAGATCGTAACACTCGGCAATAAGCTGCATCAGCGCATACTCAATGCCGTTATGCACCATTTTCACAAAGTGTCCTGACCCGCCGGGGCCAACGTACGTCACACACTTCCCTCCGGCACCATCGTTCGCTGCCATACTTGTGAAAAGCGGCTCGAGAAACGCGTACGCATCAGCATCTCCGCCGGGCATCATACTCGGACCATTGAGCGCACCCCCTTCCCCTCCACTGATGCCCATTCCAATGAAATACATCTTCTTCTCACTCAGCGCAGCAGCTCTCCTCTCGGTATCACTGTAGTGGCTGTTGCCACCGTCTATAAGGATATCATTCTCCAGCAGGAAAGGAACGAGACCCTCCACCACTTTGTCCACCGCCTCACCGGCATCGACCATCATGAGAATCGCCTTGCGGCCCCCAAACGTCTTCGTGAACTCCTCGAACGACTTACAGGGGACAAACAACCCCTCCTTCCCGTAACTCTTCATGAAGAGATCGGTCTTTTCAGGCGTACGGTTATAGAGAATGACTTTCGCACCGTTGCGTGCGGCATTCCGCGCGAGATTCGCACCCATGGTGCCGAGCCCTATGACTCCGAGTTCCATAGTGAAAGGAGGGGAAATTACTTCTTCTTCACACTCTCCCAGTCCTTCAGAAACTTCTGAAGACCGATATCTGTGAGAGAGTGGAGCGGGAGTTTCTTAAATACATCGTAGGGAACAGTGCAGATGTGTGCCCCGAGCATCGCCGCATCCGCAATATGCCGGGGATGGCGCGTGGAGGCCACGAGCACCTCCGTCTTGAAATCGTAGTGGCACCAAGCCTGCATGATCTCTGCGATAAGTTCCATACCATCCTGCCCGATGTCATCCAGACGCCCGATGAAGGGGCTGATGATGCTCGCACCTGCCTTCGCGGCGAGGATAGCCTGATTCACGGAGAAAACGAGCGTGGTATTGGTACGGATGCCTTTCCCCTTGCAGTAGTGCAGGGTTTTGAGCCCCTCCACGGTCATGGGCACCTTCACCACCACATGCTTATGCCATCCGCTCATCTCCACCGCCTGTTTCTTCATTTCCTCGAATGTTGTCGCTGTCACCTGCGCACTCACATTCGGCACGAGTTTGCACATCGTGAGTACCGTCTTCTTAAAGTCCCCCCCTTCCTTCGCGACGAGAGAAGGATTGGTTGTCACACCATCGAGTACCCCCCAAGCGGCTATCTCAGCAACCTGTGCAGTGTTTGCTGTATCAAGGAAAAGTTTCATGCATCAAGGAGGAAGGGATCGCTGACAGTATGCCGTGTTCTCTGCCTCACATCCAGTGGGAACTCCACCCTGCAAGACATTACCATCCATCTGCTTGCGTATGTTCCTGCCATTTGACACAATCGAATTATGACGTCTCCAGATACAAATGACCCTTGGCTAGCACTGGCGACAGAGCTCGGCGTCCCCGCGGAACAAGGAGCACAGGAGAAGAGTCCAGCAGACCCCCTCCACATAGATGCAACAACCACAGTCGGAGATTTCCTTGAGGAATTGGAGGCAAGAGGAATCCACACCTACCCGGACGCAGTTGCGGATCCGGAGCGTGACCGAGGTATCGTGCTGCGCCTCCGTGCACACGGAAAAGAAACCCAGCCTCTGCTTGCAGTACTCCCTGATCTTGGTTTCACACCGCAGCAATTCCGGCAATGGATGTCTGCCTGCGTGCAGGTCATCTTCGATGGTACCCCTGAGACAACCGATCCGCACGACGCAACGCCTTCTATCGAAATACATCCGACCACAAGCATCTTTGACTTCCGAAACCGTGTGGCCGCACTGGGTATTCCCCTCAGCACAATTAACCACCCGGTTGCCAGAGCAATTGATCAGTATCAGGGGCCAAGATACGGCAGCGCAAACACCTCTCTCCTTGGATTCCTCCACCAGCGTGGATTCACGCTGCAGCAGCTGCAGGAAGCACTGCAACTTGTTGTACCAGTGGTACAGGGAAAGAAGCCCTTTGGCAGAAGGCCACACCATCACAGAAAAGCCCTCTAAATCCATGCGAAACACTCTCGCCCTCAGCTTCCTCGGCCTCCTTCTCGCTGCGTGCAACGCCAATACAGCAAAGCTGCAGCCGGATCAACCTGCTACCACCCTCCCGAAGAAGTTCTCCCTCTCCGTCCCCTTCACCGTGCAGGCACCGTTCGCCGACTGGGGAGATCCCTATCAGGAAGCCTGCGAGGAAGCGGCGCTCCTGATCGTCCACTCGTACCTTGCAGGGAACGTCCTCACGAAGGAGCAGGCGGACAAAGATCTGCTCGCCCTCATCGCGTGGGAAGAGCAGCAGGGTTTTGCGCAGGACATCACGCTGACAGAGCTTGCGGAGGTGGCAGAGGCATACTACGGGTACCGCGCAGAAGTCATCCAGAACCCCACGAAAGAAGAAATCCAGAAGCAGATCTCCCTGGGGAACCCTGTGATTGTCCCCGCAGCGGGAAGAATGCTTGGGAATCCGTACTTCAGCGGAGAGGGGCCGTGGTATCACATGCTGGTGATCACAGGGTACGATGGGAAGCGGTTCATCACCAACGATCCCGGCACCCGGCATGGTGAGGGCTACAAATACAAGCACCAGATTCTCATGGAAGCAATCCATGACTGGGCGGGAGTGAAAGAGGAAATTCAGGAAGGCGGGAAGGTGGCACTCATCTTGTCCCGATAAAGAAGGCAGAAGTCAGTCGTTCGAGACCCTGATGGGTCATCAGACCCTGAACGAAAATCAGAAGGCAGTACTGTCTTCTGCCTGCTGTCTTCTGTCTTCTCTCAAGGAAGAACGATAAAAAAACGACGCCCATCCCTCTCCTCTCGGTGACCCTACCCTGCCACGAGCATGAGCAATGTAAGCAGAATAATGGCGGAAACGTTGATACTGATGAGCGGGAACTTCGACTGAGCTTTTCGCATAGGCCAGCAAGCTAATCAGTCTGCACTTCCTGCGCAAGGAGCACACCTTGCCAGCCCACCAGTTTCTACTCTGATAGTGCCGGAACTTGAGGTCTTCCTCCGCTCCACATACACTTGGAGTGTACCTTTCTCGAATAATTACTATGTCGACCCACAGACCGGATATAAAGAA
>DATDVK010000043.1:0-4380 GCA_035290085.1 Candidatus Peribacteraceae bacterium | reverse complement strand
GAAACAGAGGATATTGTGGAACACGGGCACCGCCAGTACGGGCTGGAGAACATCAACCTCGACGCGGTGGATGACGAGAAGAAGGCAGACGCCATGCGCCCGTACCGCAGGACCTGGGCTCCCACGCTCTACCATATGGATGCCTCCAACGGGAGCTCGCGCGCCTGCTACCTCAATGAGCTGCAGAGTAAAAATGCTGCCCGAGACTACTGGTCCACGCTTAAGATCAGGAACATCTCTTACGAGAAGCAGTACTACCTGGTGAAGAACGTTAACCACAAGCTCAAGAGCGGCATGAGGAAGCTCCAGAAAGCCGGCGTTGCCTTTACGCTCCTCGGACCTCCGGTCTTCCTGAACTAGGCTTAGCAGGCTCGCAGGAGCCTGCAGAAGGCTAATTAGCTGCGTATTTTCTTGTTCCCCGTCTCTCTTCCCTTACAATATCCTCCCTATGAAAAAGTCCCTCTCCACCCTCACTCTCAGCACTTTGCTTTTTGCCGGTTGCTCTTCTGCAACAGACGAAATGAGCCTCGAGCAGCGCATAGAAAATCCCCTCTTTGCAGAGAGGTACGCGGAAGAGATCGTCGACCGTATGGTCGAGTACAAAATCCAGAACGATCCCATCCTCGAGGATGAGCAGAAGGCAACAATCATAGAAGAAACAAGAAAGAAATGGCTGGAAGTAGGGCGCGATGCACGCACGAAGCAGCGCGATGGATTCACCGGCTTCCTTATTAGCATCAACAAACCTGTGAAAGGAGAACTCCTCTACAAAGAGAACATCCTTTACACAGACACCACATTCGACGTTGCTCCCGGACCGGATCTCCACTTCTACATGACAACCGTCTTAGACCCCCGCGACACCGAATTCCCGGATGAGACTGCCATGGATCTTGGCCAGTTGCGCTCTTCCTACGGTGCACAGAAGTACAGCGTTCCCCCCGTGGAGGACCCGCAGCTCTACCGCACCGTCGTCCTGTGGGACAACGCACTGGAACGGCTCTACGGATTTGCACAGATCAGCAAGTAGGGTGTAGGGCTAGGGTTAGGGTTAGAACCTGGGATTTTGAGCTTGTAGCTTTCAGCTTTTAGCAAAGTTCAAACTACAAAGCAGCAAAATGCAAAATCCAAAGCTTTCTTTCCTAACCCTAACCCTATCTCTATCCCTATAATCGTTGTGTCAGCTTCGCAAGCTCTGCGTCTATCGCCGCGCTCATGGTATCGACCCCGGACTGCACCTGCGTGCCGTTCACGAAGAATGTTGGCGTCCCTCCCACACCAAGTTCCCGCCCAACCTTGTAATCAGCGAGCACCGTATCGCGCTTCAGATGTGATTTCATGCACTTGTTGAACTGGCCTGTGTCCAGACCGAGTTGCTCGGCCCACGCGGGGAACGCCTCCTCGCCCATGCTCTCCTGGCGCTCGAACAGAATATCCACATACTCCCAGAACTTTCCCTGGTCTGCCGCACACTCACTCGCCTCAGCTGCATCGAGTGCATACCGATGGATCTGGCGGAGGGGGAAGTGCATGTGATCGTAGCGGATCTGGTTGCCGTACTTCTCCATGAGGGGCTTGAGAATGCCCAAATGCGCCCCACGGCAGGCCGGGCATTCGAAGTCAGAAAACCCGGTAACTGTCACCGCGGCATTCGGCCCGCCAAGCGGAGTGCGATGGGAGACACTGGATGCCTCGCGGGAACAGGCTGCCAAAAGAAGAAAACTCGTGAGGAGAAGCGCGCGTTTCATGAAGCTATGATGACAGTTCGCCGCTCTCGCCGCAAAGGAAAAAGAGCTGGAATACCACATGCACGAGAATTTCAGGCAGGGTATGCTATGCTCCCTTCATGGCACTGTATAGGAAGTACCGGCCTCAGAGCTTCAATGATGTTGTCGGACAAGATCACATCGTCACAACCCTGCAACAGGCGGCTGAGCAGGACAAACTTGCACATGCCTACCTCTTCGCAGGAAGCCGGGGAACGGGCAAAACATCGGTTGCCCGCATTCTGGCAAAAATCCTGATGATCAAAGGTGTAGAGGATGAAACGCTGCAGAAGCAGATTGTCCGGGGTGTGGAGGAAGGCAGCATCGTCGATCTGCTCGAAATCGATGCCGCGAGTAACCGCGGAATTGATGATATCCGCAGCCTGGTGGAGAAAATCCAGTTCTCTCCGGTGGTTGCGAGTGCGAAGGTGTACATCATCGATGAGGTGCACATGCTCACAAAGGAAGCATTCAACGCGCTGCTGAAAACATTGGAGGAACCTCCTCCGTACGCGTTCTTCATTCTGGCAACAACCGAGCTCAACAAAATCCCCAGCACCATCCAATCGCGCTGTCAGTGCTTCCCCTTCCGTGCCATTCGGGAAGAGGACATTATCCAGCGGCTCCAGTTCATAGCGGATCAGGAAGGTATCGTCATCGATCGTGATGCGCTGCGGTCCATCGCACACCATGTAGAAGGAGGCCTGCGCGATGCCATCTCCCTGCTGGACCAGATGCGTTCACTGAAGAAAATCTCCCTCGCCGAAGTGCAGGAGCGCATTGGCGGCGTAGGACATGAATACATCGATGACGTTTTTGCAGCTCTCCAGGAAAAAGACACGGAAGCGCTGCTGCAGACTGTGAGCAAGCTGGAAGAGAACGGCGTTCCCACGGAGAATTTCCTCAGGCTGCTCCTTGCCGTTATCCGCAAACGCCTGCACGAGGCAGTGGAGAATAAGAAACCAACGAAAGAGATTGTGAGAGTGCTCGATATCCTGCTCAATGCATTGCGCGATCTGCGCATTTCCCCCATACCGGCCCTCGTGCTCGAATCTGCTCTGTTCTCCATCTGCAACCGTGACGAGAAAGCGGAGCAGAATGAGGAGCTCTTTGCCGTAGAGGAGAAGAAGGAAGAGACAAGTGCAAAGAAACCCACGGAGAAAGAGAAGAGGAAAGCGGAGAAAAAGAAAGGAGAGAGCGTAGAAGAAGAGAAGAAGGAAGAAGCCCCCTCCGTCGCGAAACCCGAGGAAACAGCCAGCCCCGATGCCATCGTGGAAGCACGGGAAGTCTCGCTCGAAAGTATGCAGGAAGTATGGGGAGACATCGTGGACGATACGCATCCTCCATCGGTGAAAATGTCATTGAAGAACGGGCGCCTGGCAGCCGTCATGGGTACGAAGGTGACGATTGCGTTCTCCTCGTCATTCCACCGGGATACAGTCGCAAAAGCTGAGGCGAGCCATACAGTGGAAGAAGTGATGGAGCGCCTGTTCAAGCGGCACCTTCGCCTGGAGTGTGTTCTGGATCAGGGGCAGAATGATGAGGAAAGCGGCACGGAAGAACACACAGTGAACCTCGCAGAAGCCGCAGCAGAAATTTTCTAGCACTATGCACACATCAGACGAAAAATCATTTCTACGCCACTCTATTGAGGAACGTTTAACGCACCTCTCCGTACGGGAGAAAGACGCAGAGAGCCGCTCGCTCTGCCACCAGCTCCTCCCCCACATCCCCGCAGAATCGCTGGTGTGTGCCTACTACCCCATGAACTCAGAAGCGGATATCCGGCCACTACTGGAGGAACTTCTGCACCGCAGGGACCGCGTGTACCTCCCATGCTTCGAGAACGGCACACTCGTCTTCAGAAAATTTGAAAACCAGGAGCACGTCCGCAAAGGAATGCTCGGCGTCATGGAACCGCAGAAACACGCACCGGAACTCATAGAGAAGCCTGATATTGTTCTCGTCCCGGGCCGGGCCTTTGACAGGAAGGGAAACCGCATGGGACGTGGGAATGGAGGATACGACCGGTGGATACGGAAGCAGAGGAAGGAGCACCCGGGCACACGCTTCATCGGAGTCGCCCTGGAGTGCCAGCTGGTCGATGCTGTGCCCATGGATGCGCATGATGAACCGGTGGATGCCGTCGTGACTGCCCGCGGCCTCGTAGAAACCAACCGGAAATAGTATGGAGTATTGAGTATAGAGTATGGAGTATGAAGCACCCAAATATTGGAGTGCCAAAGGAACCATACTCCATACTGCATACCACATACTCCATACTCAACAGAGTGCAATCATTGTGTTCAGCGGGTCTATGCAGGCTCCATCTCTGTGCTACTCTGGAAGTGCAAACATGACGAGCACGCCCACAGTGACTGCTGCACGAGGCTCCAAACGGAAGCCTCTTTCCCGTTCTACCTCTCTCCCCCCTCCCGCCATGCCAACCTACACCGCACTCAAGGCCGCCGATCCGGCTGTGTATAACGCGCTCATGGGTGAAATACAGAGACAGAGGGAAGGAGTGGAACTCATTGCATCGGAGAACTACATCTCCTGTGCCGTGCTGGAAACGATGGGAACGGTGTTCAATAACAAGTACTCGGAAGGGTAC
>DATDVK010000042.1:0-23921 GCA_035290085.1 Candidatus Peribacteraceae bacterium | reverse complement strand
CCATGGGGTATGGAACGGTCTCTTCATCAACTTCGCTCCGAGGGACAAGCGATACCGGAATGGGCCTCCGTTCTATGAGGTGGAGACGGATAGCGGCCTTCGTATTGTGACGACATTCCCGGGAGACATGCTTGCTGGCATACGTGAGCATGTGCACCGCATCATGGAGATACCGAATGAGAGAAACCCCCTGTTCTCAGATTTCGACCAGTTCCGTTCCCGGAATGCTCATAGATATCTTCGTCGCAATCACAGGTACCCAACAAAGCCTTTGGCTGATGGGGAAGCAGATGATGTTCTCAGCACCACGTATTTCGGCAACGGTGTGGAGGGGTTACGCCTGAAGTTCGTCGACATCTACGGAAACATGATATTCGAGGATGACGCAGCCGTCAGAAGAAAATTGCAACAGGTTGCAGTGAGCGGAGAAAGAGGTGCCACCGTGAGTGTTTCGAATGGAACTGTAAAGCAATCAAAACAAGGGGAAGTTGCCCATTCACTCACGGAAGGGACAGATGGAGCGATTCTCGTATATCCCAATGGGAGGAACATCGATGTGGTACGCAAATGGAGAGAGGGGGAATCCTCAACGTTCACCACAGAGAATTCTGCGTATAAGCTGCTTGGCAGTCCCGAAGAATTGCACTCCGGTCTCCATATTCGCTTTCACGATGGAACAAGTTCCGAGGAACTGCGAACACTCGCTGAAAACTTGCTTGTCACTTCGTAATGTTTTTAGCTTTATTTCAAGCGGTGAACTGATAGAATAGCGGAGAAATTTCCACCTTTGAGTATGACGAACGGTCAACAGCCACCGGTTGGTGGCACACCACCTCCACCTCCTCCATCCCCACAGGGTGCTCAGAAGCCGGTCCGTCCTGGGGATCAAATACCTGTTGGCG
This sequence comes from Candidatus Peribacteraceae bacterium, assembly GCA_035290085.1. Taxonomy (GTDB): domain Bacteria; phylum Patescibacteriota; class Gracilibacteria; order Peribacterales; family Peribacteraceae; genus GWB1-54-5. Next base: position 23,019 of record DATDVK010000042.1, on the reverse strand, counting down.
GTTTGGATCCTACACAGGTTTTCTCTTCGCCCCCTCCGCCTCCCCCACAAGCTGCTGCAGGAGTTCAACCGGGAGCAGCGGGTGGCCAGCCGGTTGGCGCACAGCCTCCACAGGATCAAGGGCCTCCGCCGCCCCCGCCCGGCGTGGCAGCCACAAAGGAAATGGGCTACGACGATGAGGACATCCGGGTGCTCGGTGAGGTGGGAAACTACCGGTTTTCAAGCATCTCCTTACTGCTCACCAACAACAACATTGTTGTGCCCACACACCCCGAGACACGGTTTGACGAGCAAAGATTCCTCACACTTCTCCGTGGGAGCATTTCTCTTACACGTGACGAGAAATGGCGCATTATTCAGGCCATTCCCAAGCTCAGCCAGTTCCAGATAGACGAACTCCAGAAGATTCTTGAAGAGGAAAAAAAGAAGTTCTCAGAGCTTTCTCCCAAACATTTGCTGCAACTCATGAAACTAGAACAGAAGCACTCAGAAGACTGGAAGGATTTGCAGAGCATCTCTGTACAGCAGAATGCACAGGCGAGTGAGCAGCAGCAGGCAGAGGAAATCCGCAAACAATTGGGCCTCTGAGCATTTGTTTCTCTTCGGTCCAGAATTTATACATTCAACCTGTAGAGCGCGAATGCCACGATGCCGAGTCCACCGAGCGTTGCTCCAGTAAACTTCCCGCCTCCGAGAGCCTTCTGCAGACTCGTGCAGAGGAGGAAGAGAAACGCTGCCAGAGTGAACGAGAGGACAATGGGTGAGAACGGGGGCAGAAGAGCTTCTACGTACGGTATCCGGAAGGGGAGGTTTCTTGTGTATTGGTACCCCCCAAGCATGTAGACCGCGCAGTACCATGCAAGCAGCCATCCTGCGTAGAGGCGGAGCGTATCTGTGAAAGGGAAGTATGTTTTCTTACTTTTCTTCGGTGAGAGGAGCTTCTTCCCTTCTGCTTGCTCTCTGGTTTTCTCCTCTTCTGGTGGAGGGGCAGGAGGAAGTGGAGCCTGCTTCATTTCCGCTCCGCCTTCCAGGACGAGATTAGGAGTGAGAGGCGATTGCAGGAAATCCGTCACTCCCTCCTGCACTGCTCTTTTTTCCTGGAGGGTTGCCTCATGCAACTCTTCAGGTAAGAGATCCATTTCCTTCAGTGCCTGCCTTGCTGCATCCGTATTCACTGCATCGATCGTTCCTCTCACGGGTTGGCCATCCTGATTGTTGGCTGAGTAGAAGAACAGCATAGGCGAATTGTATCAGAGTGATTGCTCTCACTCTACCCTGCAGGGTGAAGGTTCTGTGTGATGTGCTCCACTGCCGACTTGAGGGTGATGTTTGCTCGTATCTCAAAGTGCCTTCCATTCGTCCAGCTCCTAAATCCGATGACCGTCTCACCCTCTTCACGGATCGTGCCATCCGCAACACCGAGAGCTTCAAGGCTCTCTCCGTCAAGATTTACCTCGAGTGGCCCCTCATGTAAGAGGTCAAAGGGTGCTGAATTCATTTCAAGGTGCCAGTAGTGTGTTGATGTGGCACCAAAAGATGTGAACCACCAGTTACGGTGAACAGGAACACAGAACCCAATATGGGAAGAGCAGTACTCCTGCGTCCAGTTCTCGGCGGAGAATTCCTCCTTTGCCATTTCTTTCTGGCGCTCGAGGAACGCTGGCGAAGGTGACCGCGCCGACGCCTTTGCGGAAGTACTTGTAGAGGAGCTCAACTGATTCGCATCCGAAGAAGAAGGTGTTTTTTCCTTGCTGGAACTCACTCCTGCTTCCTTCGGAGGAGTCGAATCTGATTTTGCAGTTGAACTCGCTATTCCCACCTCTTCCTCCGAACTTTCGCTTTCGGTTCCCTGGAGGGAAATCGAATCAACACGCATAATCATTGCATCGCTCTCCACAGTAGGCCGAATGGCACCGACAACGACCACACTCTCATCGACATACCCATTGAGATCGGCAGTCTTGCTCTCCAGAAGAATAAATCTTCCATCGGGGAGTGAGAGTTTATGTGTTCCTTCCATGTAAATGCTGATACCCAGAGGCCTGACAGTACCGGAGTAAGAAACATTATTTGTCTCCCGGATAATGCGCTCGCTCTCGGAAGAAAACTGCGTTCCCGACGAACTTTCTGACTCACTTGCATCCGATGGCGTTGTTTGTTCCCTGCATCCTGCGAACAGCAATGCTGGGAAAACGACAATGACGAGGAAACGCTTCATGTATTTCACGCGGGAATTGGGTACGAAGTATACCCGGAAAACAGGCAGCACAAGAAGTAATTCCCCGCGGAATTCAAGTATATAGAAATCGGGGGAGTATTTGCTCCCCCGATTCTGGTACCAAGAGATTACAGAAGGCTATCGATGGCTGTTTTCAGATTCGTATAGGGCTGTGCGCCGGAAATGTAGCCGAACTCTTTGGTTTTGTTGTTGTAAACAAACGTCCCGGGTGTCCCCTTTACCCCTGAATTCGATCCTGCGGACATCTGCTGGCCAATAAACTCGCTGAACTTTCCGCTTTCAAAACACTCTGTGAATTTCGAAGCATTGGCACCGGCTTCCTGTGCGTAGGAAGCGAGACTTGTCTGGTCCGCACCTTTCTCAAATACGAGATCCACGAATTCCCAGAATGCGTCGTTCCCTGCGTCTTCTCCAACACATTCAGACGCAAGAGCAGCCGGCATCGCGTTGGGATGGAAGGGGAGAGGATAGTGCCTGAACACCCAGTTCACTTTGTCTCCATACTCGTCGAGTGCCTGGAGCATGGTGGGATGGTGACGCGCGCAGAAAGGACACTCAAAGTCTGTGTACTCAATGAGTGAAATGGTTGCCTTGGGATTGCCGCGGATATGATCCTCCGAAGCATCCGGAGCAACCACATCCTGAGGCTCAGGTTCCTCGGCAGGCTGCTGCTGTGCCGCCTGTGGTGGCTGCGCCGCTGAGGGGGAGGGGCGAACAGCTGGACCATTCGATGTGCCCATGGCGATGCCGTATCCGACAATCACACCTACGAGCGCCATGGAAATCCCGAACCATGGGTTAGAAGGAATATTGGAATTAGACATAGAACAGAGGGAAAAGTGCCAATACTCTAGTGGATATTCCCCGCTGAATCGACCTATTTTTTCCTTGCTATGAAGCTGGATTTCTATTCCTGGTAGGCATATTCGTTCCTCACATACGCAGGAAGCTCCTTATAGCGTGAGAGAATGAGATTCTCCTTCATCGAGCCATCGGTATAATTGATCTTCTGGATCCAGACAATTTCGTTTTTCATCACTTGCCTGTCATTTATGAGCAGGCCTTCTGGAGCATTGGTGCTGAAGTACGGTCCCTGCAAATCGACGGTTCGCCCATCAGATGTCCCATAGATGTTTACCACTGCTTCGTAGCCATCGTCGTATGCCTGTATGAGCAGTGGTTGCTCCGTATCATTCAGGAATGTTAAGTCTTGTGTACCTGGGAAAATTGTAGCATCTATCCCAACGCCATATTTCTTGTAGTAGCTCACGTACAGGCTATGGGCTCTGCGTTCCACAACAGGAAATCCTGCGTTCACAATCGCCCGGTACACAGTGGTGGATGCCTGGCAAATGCCACCTCCCGGTGCCGGCTTGAGCTGGTCTCCTTCGAATATGACCTGCGCCATGCGCCATCCTCGACTCTCCGTTACAGGGCCCCCAAGAGTGCTGTTGAAGGAAAATGTCGCACCAGGGGGGACAATTGTATTGTTCACATGGTTGCGCAGCGCTTTCCGGACGTTCAACGCGCGTGCGCTCGTTGAACCTGCGAAATTTGAGCGGCCAGTTGCAAGAAGAGTGAGTGCGCCAAGATTTTCTTCTGTTTCGTTTGTAACAGAACCGGGGATATTCTTTAGTTTAAGAGTGATGTTCTCTTCGCCATTATTCAAGGCTTGCATGAGGAGTGTGACGCTCTCAGCCACATCGAGCTGCTCTCCTTTTTTCGCAACACCGCTCGTTTCAGCCCTCACAGTCTCTTCATTCTTGGAAATTCCCGTGATCACAATATTTTCCGGGGCATACATTCCTGAGATCGAAGATTCCCGGAAGAAGCGCTCAATTTCATTCCTGTCGATTCCAAAATGAGCATCCGTGAGCGAGAACTGCGGCTTCAGCCACAGGGGGTGTGCATTGAAAGTGAAATGAATGATACTCAATTCCTTCTCTTCTGAATCGGCGATGCGGAGTCGTACGCTGTTTCGGAAGTATGCTTGCCGCTCCGCTATAGCATTCCTGAGCAGGCTTAAGGGGGGAGTGACGACTCCGTGCCGAAAGAGCCGCCGTCGTAATCTTTCGGCTATGCGATATTGCATGGAGTTCGTTCCGGGCGATACCGCCTCAGCGAGGACAGTAGGAACTCCAATACTTTGCTGCGATGCAAGAAGCCGCAGCGTAGAGCCATCTTGCATTCTCGGAGCGAAAAGAGCGAGCGTGAAAACGCTCAGAAGCGAGAAGTAAGTTGCAAGAATGTGGCTACGTGTATATTTCATTCGATTCGCTTTTTGCTGTAGTTTTCTCTTTATATTATTATACAATATTCTGACTAAATAATCAACTGCTCCTCCGATTCTTGTCACTGAAAAATCCGCAGGTCTGAGTACACTGCTTACATGCAGCAGGAACTCTTGCAGCATTTGGCTTCGTTCGTAGGGTTCCACTCAGTTTCAGACAGAACGGAGGAAAAAGAGCGTGCTCTTCAGTGGGCTGAAGAAACATTTCTCTCCACATCGCATGCTGCAGTGCACCGCGGTGCTGTTTCCGGTGCACCGTACGTGTACCTTGAACATCCGCATCCCGATTTTCTCTGGTTTGCTCACGTTGATGTCGTCCCAGGCGCTCCTGAGCAGTTTACAATGAGAATAGAGGGGGAAAGAGCATACGGCCGGGGCACGAAAGATATGAAAGGAGGGGCAATACCTTTCCTTCTGGCTTACAAGCACCTCACCGAAGAGGGAATACAGTCAAGAACAAGCATCCTCCTCACCAGTGACGAAGAAACGGCTGGTCCTACTATTCCGCACTTGCTGGACCGAGGCGTTCTCCACACTCCTGTGGCGTTCACGCCGGATACCGGCAGTAACCCCGGCATCATTACGGAACACAAGGGTGTCGTATGGGCTGAACTCAAGGCAAAAGGGAGCGGCGGGCACGCATCCTCGCCATGGGAGAGCAGAAACCCCATATGGGTACTGAACAGTGCTTTGCAGGTCCTGCATGACACATTTCCCCAAGGTAGAGAGTGCGATTGGAGGGTGACTGTTGTCCCGACGACTCTTGCAGGGAGTAACGCGCGCAATCAAATACCGGAAGAAGTGACCTGTGGCATAGACATCCGCTTCCCGCTCTCAGAATGCAGCAGTGCAAAGGAGGCCCTTGCACTCGTCCGGAAGGTGCTCCCGGCTGACTGTGAACTGCATAAAGTGCGGAGTGCCGGGCCCCTTCTCACAGATGCAAACCATCCGATGGTACAGATGGTGAAATCACTGGCGGAGGAGAGTGAGAGCCGTTCCGTGGAAATCATCCGTGAGCACGGAGGGACCGATGCCCGCTACTTTTGTGAGAGAGGGATACCTGCCTTCCTCTACGGACCCGTTGGCGGCAACATCCATGCGAGGGATGAGTGGGTTTCCATCCCTTCACTTCTTCAGCAGTATGAAATAAGCCGTAAACTCCTGCAGACACTTGCATGAGCCACCGGGCATCAAACACATCACTGGAAGTACATCTCCACATCTATGGGAACTTCGTCATCGAAGCCCGCAGAGTCATTCAGATTGAACTCACTCAGTCTGAGAACATAGTGTGCGGTAACATACTCCTTCGTAATTTCAGCGGGGAAGGAGATGAAGTTTGTGACACCATGGATAGTGAGTTCTCCATTCATAACATACGACGTGCCATCCATATGTTCTATGCCAGATGAGAAGAACGTTGCAAGGGGATATTCATCTACCCCAAGAAATTCTTCCGAAAGGAGGTAGGAAGTGAATTCAGGATCCTCTGTAGTAAGGCTTTGGAGAGGAACGGCAAACCCCGCAATTGCTGTAGTGAAATCTAAAGGGCTCACGGGGTTGAGCGCGAACTGCAGCTGAAAATCTCCAAAACTCGCATCGTAGGAGAGATCTCCCTTCCTTGCGGTGAGAGCAATGGAACTCCTCTCCCTGTCGCTGATGAGTACAAGATCCTCTCCTTCTTCCGCAGGGGACTCCGGTGTCATTTGCTCTTCTGCTGCAGGTTGCCCCTGCTCGGGCGGGAGAGTCTCCTCCTCCTCTTTTGCGCCAAAGAGAGAGCACGAAGTAAGCAAGAGGGTACAGAGCACAATGAGAAGCTTTTGGTACTTCACAGGAGAGTGGGGAAGCTGAGTACACAGTATACCACTGGCCTCAATTATTCCAATTTTCAAACCACAGTAATGCAGAATAAGCTAACTGTGGTGGAGCTGGGGGGAATTGAACCCCCGACCTTCTGATTGCGAACCAGACGCTCTAGCCAGCTGAGCTACAGCCCCGTACCAGATGCAGGTTACCATGAGAGCACTTCGCTGTCCTGCAAAGTAGGACGAGTATAATTGGGCATCGGTACGGGGCAAGCCCCAAAGGAGCACACGGCACAGGATTCATCTGAGGAATCTATCTTTGCAGGTTGGAAATTCCTTGTTAGAGTGATGTTGGTTGGAACGCTGGCAAGTCTCGTAGCGCCAGAAGTAAAACGATCTTTTCTTTCTCCACAATTTTTGGCCCGGTAGCTCAGTGGTAGAGCACTCGCCTGAAGAGCGAGGTGTCGCCAGTTCGATCCTGGCCTGGGCCACCATTTGATGCAATCCATGTACTACGTTTATATCCTTCAGAGTTGTACAGATGGCTCATTCTATACAGGAATGACCGATAATTTGGAACGAAGACTGCATGAACATAACTTAGGCACTATGAAGTACACGAAGAGTCGTTGCCCATGGAAACTTGTATACTCGGAGGGAATGCCTGAAAGAGATAAGGCTCGCAAAAGAGAGAAATACTGGAAAAGTGGTATAGGGAGAAAAGAGCGCGAGACGCTATTACATGCATGAGGTGTCGCCAGTTCCCTGCCTGCCGGCAGGCAGGGATCCTGGCCTGGGCCACCAGGAGAACACAATCCGTTGGTGGCGTACTCTGTACTCTGTGGAACACTCATTCGATGTCATTATCATCGGTGCAGGCCCTGCCGGGCTCATGTGCGCACAGACACTGAAGAATTCCTGTCTCTCCGTCCTGCTCATGGAGAAGAGAGAGACGATAGGTCCAAAACCCTGTGGCGGCGGGCTCACGAACCTCGATGCTGCATTCAGCATTCCCGCACACCTCACTAAGGAATTTACCGAACAGGAAATTCGTGTCGGCAAGAAAATATATACCATCCGTCTGCGTCATCCTCTCCGCATGATTTCCCGGTTTGATCTTGGTCAATACCTGCTTCATGCCTTGAAGGAAGCAAAGAACATCACTGTGCAAACCGATTCGCTGGTCACAGAGATACACGATGAATGGATTCTCACACACAGAGGAGAACGCATCTACTATTCGAATCTTGTCGGTGCAGACGGGTCACACTCAGTCGTACGAAGGCATCTGGGACTGAAGAGTAAGATTTGTCTTGGCATCTACTACGATGTTCCTCAGGTGACAGACACCTGTATCTGGTACGTGCATCCTCCCGCTCTCGGAACCGGTTACATCTGGGTGTTCCCCCATAGAGATTGTACGAATATCGGTGTGTATTTTGATCCAGACTATCTCTCGCACAGCCAGGCAGAGAAAGCTTTGCATAGCTTCCTCAATGAGAATGGCTATGCATACGAGGGGGAAGAAATGAAAGGATGCCCCATCGCGCACCACTATCAGGGATGTACATTTGATCGCACATTCCTCACCGGTGACGCTGCGGGTCTCGCCTCGAAACTCACGGGGGAGGGGATTGCTTTTGCGCTCACTTCCGGACAGGAGGTAGGAAGGAAAATCCTGAACCAGTCCTACGACATGCATCAGCTTGACGCGGTCCTCAAGATCAAACGGAGACAGGAGAGAGCATTGAGCATTCTTAATGCGGTTCCATCTCTCCGAACCCTGCTGTTCCATCTGGCTGCGCTGCTCCTCAAAGCGAAAAAGTTCCAGTCTTTCATCGGTAACTGAGCATCCACCTTCCTACAGATAAGTATCAATGCGGATATCCCCAATAAAGACTTTGGATTTTTCAGTCATACCCTCATGGCGCAACGCTCGCAGAAGCCCAATGCGCTCACAGACATCTCTGAATCTCCGTAAGGCGCTCTCACTTCCGAAGTCGGTCATGACGGTGAACTGCTCAAGACGCTTCCCGTTGATGCGGAATATCTTGTCCTTCTGCTTTTCTATGCGGTACGCGCCCATGCTACTGCTCTCCAGGTGCGGCCGGAGAACCTGCAGAACATCGTCTTCTGGCTCAGTGCGGACACTCTTCTGTCTCTCACGCTCTGCAAGAACAATGGGCAGGAGCAGTTTCTTCAGTTTCGCAATGTTCTCAGTGGTGGCTGCCGATACAGCAAGGGCTACCTCAATATCCTTTTGTCTGAGGGCCTTGAGAAGAGAAGATACTTTCCCGGGGATAAGATCTATTTTATTGAGAATCACCACTTCCCGTTTTGCTCCGAGAATAGGGGAGTGCGATGCCAGCTCTTCCCTCACTGTGCGGTAATTCTGTACGAGCATATCCGGATCCGGTTCTCCACTTTCAAGACACCGCTCAACATCGAGCACGTGGAGCAACAGACTGCATCGCTCTATATGTTTAAGAAACTGGTGTCCAAGTCCCTTTCCCTTGTGAGCACCTTCTATGAGACCGGGAACATCACAGGCAACGTATGACCGATCATCCACATGCACCACACCGAGATTGGGAACAATGGTCGTGAACTCATAGTCGGCAATCTTCGGTCGTGCCGAGCTGATGACGGAGATAATGGTGGACTTGCCGGAACTCGGGAACCCTATGATACCAACATCCGCTACGAGCTTGAGTTCCAGCTTCAGCTTTCTGCGCTGACCCGGTTCCCCCTGCTCGGCAAAGTCCGGCCGTTGCCGCGTAGCACTTTTGAAATGAGCATTGCCATACCCGCCCCGGCCGCCGGAAACGAGAAGCACTTGGTCTCCGGGTTGAGCGAGGTCGGCAGTGAGTCCCTTGGAGGCTGGCTGACCCTTTTCATCTCTTTCCGTGATCACAGTGCCGGGAGGAACGGAGAGATACAGATCGTCCCCCGCCTTCCCGTACCTGTTGCCCCCCTCTCCCGCATTGCCATCCTTTGCCCTGTACACTTTCCTAGAGGTAAAATTACTCAAGGTGTCTGTATTGGGATCAGCCTTCATGTAGATGTTCCCGCCGTTCCCTCCGTTCCCTCCATCTGGTCCGCCCTTCGGTACGTACTTCTCACGCCTCCAGCCCACGCATCCGTTGCCGCCGGATCCGCCTGTTACATCGATGACAGCTTCATCTAGAAACATATGCCACAGTGTCGCGGTTTTGTGTCCGGGATACCAGAATATTGCTATAAATATAGAATTATTGTATAATATATTTACTACTTCCAAACACAGAGAGAATGGATTACGACCGACTCGATAGATTCACACCAGCATTCTATAACGTGATGCAGGGAGCGATGTCTCGCAGCGAGCGTAAGCAGAGCAAGAAGAAAAGGAAGGGCCGGCTATTTTGGAGGAAGAAGGAATAGAAAAAGAGACACTCCCTTCTGTAGAGGAGTGCCGGGCATCTCTTTTTACAAAAGATCATGGGATGGTTGACGCAAAGAGGCTAGCACTCTACACTCAAGAGTGCTAACACTCTTTCCCACACCAGCATGTCTAAAGTTATTGGCATTGATCTTGGAACAACGAACTCCTGCGTTGCCGTTATAGAGGGCGGTGAGCCGGTGGTTATTCCCAACGCGGAAGGGAATCGTACCACCCCCTCTGTTGTTGCATTTAAGAATGACGAGATACTCACAGGTATCGCTGCGAAAAGGCAGGCAGTCACAAATCCAGAGAATACCATTTACTCTTCGAAGCGCTTTGTCGGTCGCCGCTTCAGTGAAGTGAGGAAGGAAGCGGAGCACATGCCATTTACGGTGAAAGAAGGAAAGGAAGGACGCGCTGTGATCGTAGTGCAGGGAAAAGAGATGCTGCCCCAGGAAATTTCCGCAAAGGTTCTCCAGAAGCTGAAGAAGGATGCGGAAGCATACCTTGGAACCACGGTGGATAAGGCGGTGATCACCGTTCCTGCATACTTCGATGACTCACAGAGGCAGGCAACGAAGAATGCCGGTGAGATTGCCGGCCTGGAGGTTCTGCGCATAATCAATGAGCCCACAGCTGCATCACTCGCGTATGGTCTGGATAAAGGTCATGAACACAAGATTGCCGTGTATGATCTTGGTGGGGGAACATTCGATGTCTCCATTCTTGAACTTGCAGAAGGTGTGTTCGAGGTCCTCTCGACCAATGGAGACACTCACCTCGGAGGAGACGACTTTGATCAGGTCATCATCGAATGGATCTTAAGCGAGTTCAAAAAAGACCAGGGAGTGGACCTCAGCAAAGACAGGATTGCCCTGCAGAGGCTGAAGGAAGCAGCAGAGAAAGCGAAAATAGAGCTCAGTTCCCAGAATGAAACAGATATCAATCTTCCATTCATCACGGCAGATAACACCGGTCCCAAGCATTTGAACCTCAAGCTGAGCAGAGCGAAGCTCGAGACTCTGGTTGCCGACCTCATCGAGAAGACCGTGAAACCCTGTGAATTGGCTCTCAAAGATGCCGGCCTTTCCAAGAGCGACATCGCTGAAGTCGTACTTGTAGGAGGGATGACACGGATGCCTGCCGTACAGGCGAAAGTGAAAGAACTCTTCGGCAGAGAACCTCACAAGGGAGTGAATCCTGATGAGGTGGTCGCAATTGGAGCGGCAATTCAGGCTGGAGTCATGGCTGGAGACATCGACAGAGATATCGTCCTCGTCGATGTCACCCCGCTCTCACTCGGCATTGAGACACTCGGCGGCGTCGCAACGAAACTCATAGAAAGGAATACGAAAATCCCGACGAACAAGAGCCAGATTTTTTCTACGGCAGCGGACAACCAGTCATCTGTGGAAGTGCATGTAGTGCAGGGAGAACGCGAGATGGCTTCAGATAACAAATCACTCGGACGATTTATCCTGGACGGCATAGTCACTGCTCCGCGGGGGATCCCGCAGATCGAAGTCTCCTTCGATATCGATACGAACGGCATTCTTAATGTGAAGGCAAAAGATAAGGGAACGGGGAAGGAGCAGCACATCACCATTCAGGGCTCTACAGGCCTCTCTGACGAGGAAATTGAGAAGATGAAGAAGGACGCTGAGATGCATGCTGAGGAAGACAGAAAGAAGAAGGGAAAAGTGGATGCACGGAACAATACCGATGCGCTCATTTTCAACCTTGAAAAGCAAATGCGGGAATACGATGCAAAGATCACGGATAGCGTGAAGAAGAAAGTGAATGAGAAAATGAACGCAGTCAAAGACCTGCTGAAGAAGGAAGACACATCCGCGGAAGAGCTCAAGAAGGCTACGGAAGAGCTTGCAACCGAAGCACAGGAGATCGGAAAGATCATCTATGAAGAAGCGCAGAAAGCGGAGCAGAAAGGGGGAGCTGAGAAAAAGGGGAAGGACAATGTCGTGGACGCGGAAGTGGTGGATGAAAAGGAGGAGAAGAAAAAGAAGAGGAAAGAATAGAACGAAGAATGTAATGAAAAGGGGCCCAAATGGGCCCCTTTTTTAGCAGACAAGAATACACGTGCCTACAGTTTCGATCCAACGAGAGCTGCAAGTTCCACCAAGCGGGTGCTGTAGCCCCATTCGTTATCGTACCAGGCGATCACCTTCACGATCGTCACGCCCTTCTCCTGATGCACTTTTGTTGACTGCGCATCAATAATTGCGCTGCGGCTGTCTCCGATAAAATCGCTGAGAACCAGTTCACGCTCTTCATACCCGAGAATGCCTTTCATCGGGCCTTTGGCTGCCTTCTTGAACGCGGCATTCACCGCCTCTGCGTCCGTCTTCTTCGTCACGACGACGGTAAGATCCGTAATACTCCCGGTGGGAGTAGGAACACGAATAGCCATGCCATCCAGTTTCCCCGCGAGTTCCGGGAGTACGAGCCCGACGGCGGTAGCAGCACCCGTAGAAGTAGGAACCATGTTGATGGCAGCCGCTCTCGCACGACGGAGGTCTTTGTGCGGGAGGTCGAGAAGCTGCTGATCATTGGTGTAGCTGTGGATAGTGGTCATGAACCCCTGCTGGATGGTGAAATTCTCGTGGAGCACCTTTACCATAGGTGCAAGGCAGTTTGTGGTGCAGGAAGCATTGGAGAGGATATCCATTTTCTTGGAGTTGTACGTTTTCTCGTTCACCCCCATACAGAACGTCCCGTCGACATTGCCCTTCGCAGGAGCGGAAATGATCACCTTCTTTGCGCCTGCTTTCAGGTGGAGTGCAGCGTCTTCTCTCCCCCGAAACACACCAGTGCACTCCAGGACAACATCTACCTTCAATTTCTTGTGCGGGAGCTTGGTTGGATCCTTCTCGGCGGTCATCTCTATACCATCGAATGCTTTGGGATTGTCGTACGTCCTGTATGTAGAATCGAACTGGAAGAGGTGCTTGAGCGTTGCATCATCGGTCAGGTCATTGATGAGTACCACGTGGAGCTTCGGGTACTTTTCGAGGATAATGCGAAGGGCTTGCCTTCCTATGCGGCCAAAGCCGTTAATTGCAATATTCATATGAGCGGGGGAAGTTGCGCTGATTATAGCAATTCTGCATGCAAGAGCAGCACCTTTTAGGATACACCTTAGAAAGGCTCTACGAAGCCATCTTATTCTTGCACTTCGGGAAGAGAGGACTATAGTCACCCCCTTTGCTCTTTAGCACAGTGCCAGAAATTCCTTCTGCATGAGGAGCGTGTCTCCCTCCAGAAGAGAGGATTCACACACCACTGTTCCCCCTACTTTCCTCTCTTTGAGGACTCTTAAGAAATCTTTCCACTTCGCGTCACTCTTTTTCAGTGGGAGATGCTTCCTCTCGCCTTTCTGCGTGTACTCAATGCCTGAGAAGTGCATGTGCATAGTCTGGAGAGACTTCTTGCCAAGGTGCTTCTGGTACAGATCGAACATCGCATTCCACTCCTTCCCGGAGTTCCAGCCTCCATTCGTCCGCGCGTGCATGTGCGCTGGGTCTATACATGGGTAGATATCGAATTCTTTGCTGAGTCTGAGCACTTCTTCCAATGTCCCGAACTGTGTGGGTTTGCCCATGGTCTCAAAAGCCAGATTCACGTGCGGAAAATGCTTCTCCCTGTGCTTCAGTATCTCTCCCGTCGCTCTGCGGACGTTCTCGTACGCATCGGAGGGATCCATCCCAAGATAGAATGCAGGGTGGACGCACACGGAGTGCGCCCCGCAGAGCTCTGCCATACAGAGAGCATCTACAATCCTCTTCTTGCTGGCCTCGAGCTTTGCCTTTTCCCGCGTATTCAGATTGATGTAGTACGGCGCATGGACAGTGAGATACATCTCCAATTTCTCTGCGGTCTCCCGAATTTCCTTCATCCGATCAGCACTCTTCGGTACTTGCTGCACCCACTCAAGCTCCATGGCGGAGATGCCGAGCTTCTTTGCATGCTTCAGTCCTTCCACTGTCCCCCCCGCTCCGGGAGTGGAAAGAGGTGTTCCCGCCACTGCAAAATGCAACATAGTAGTGGTAGTGTAACCCCGTGCCCCCCTCACAGGAAATCATCGACCGCACTTTCCACTCAAAACTGGGAGGAGCGGCATACCATGCAGTGGAGATACTGCTCGATGCCGGATTTGAAGTCTGGTGGGTCGGCGGCTGCGTGCGGGATATGCTTCTGGGAGAAATTCCGAAGGAGATCGATATCGCAACCAGCGCCACTCCAGCGGACATCACGAAGCTCTTTCCGAAGAATGACAGCACCTCCGCGGCGTTAGGAGCAGTGGTAATTTCTTACAAAGGGCAGACATTTGAACTCACAACTTTCCGGCAGGAACACGAGCTGAGTAACGGCCGTCTTCCTGCATCCATCGCCTTCTGTGACAGGAAAACCGATGCACAGCGTCGCGACATTACGATCAATTGCGTGTACTTCCACCCTATTTCCGGGGAGATTTTCGATCCGTACGGAGGAGAGCACGATCTCACGGAGCGTCTCATCTGCTTCATTGGCGATCCCGGAACACGCATCCGGCACGATGCGTTGCGTCTTCTCCGCGCTATCCGTTTCCGTGCCCGTATTGACGGCCAGTATCACCCAGATACGTACCAGGCACTCCACAAGCATGCAGGCCTCATTCAAGTCCTCTCCAGTAACCGGAGGCTTGAGGAGCTGGAAAAAATGCTCCTTGGGCCACGACCAAACCGGGCATTCGAGGACATGTGGGAAACCGATGTCATAGAACATCTCATTCCTGAACTGCATAAATGCAAGGGTGTTGCACAGCCGGCGGATTTCCATAAGGAAGGAGACGTGTGGGACCACACTATGCTTGCGATCGCTTCTTTCACCGAGGACCATGGACCGGATGTCCGGTGGGCCACCCTTCTCCATGACATTGGGAAAGCCGAAACATTCCTTCTCAAGGAACGGATCCGGTTCGATCACCATGCAAGTACGTCCGCAGACATCGCCCGGAAGGTGCTGCAGAGGCTGCAGTGCCCAAGAAAGCGCATAGAGAGAGTGGACTGGACTATTCGTCATCACATGATGATGAGTACGTTCTTTGACATGGACGACGAGCGGAAATCCCACTGGTACTTCCACCCCTGGTTCACAGACCTCCTCCAGCTCTTCTGGCTGGATATCGCCGGTACGGTGCCTCCTGAGTACATCCTGTACAACCGGATTATTAAGGACTACGACAACTTCCTGAATACGCATCCTCTCCCGCCAAAACCTCTTCTGAGCGGTGAGCAGGTCATGGAGCTCCTCGGCATGCCGCCGGGAGAGAAGGTCGGGGAAATCATGAGAACACTCTACGATGCACAAATCAGGAAAGAGATCACCAGCAAGGCTGAAGCAGTGGCACTCCTAAAAAAACGATTCTCGTAAGCGGACATGCATTTCTTCAGACGACACCAGAGGGAGCTGCTCATTCTTGCTCTCTTCCTTGCAGTCGGTTTCGTGACGTATGGAGCTTCTCTCAAGAACGGATTTGTAGACTACGATGACACAAGACTTGTTCTACAGAATCCTCTCATCTGGGAAATATCGTTCCGGAACCTTCTTGCCATTTTCACCTCCTATGAGGAAGTGCTCTACACACCGCTCCTCTTTCTCAGCTTCCAGATTGACTACGTAATAAGCGGGCTACACCCTTCCTTCTACCACCTCCACAGCCTCCTTCTCCACATTGGGAGTTCTCTTCTTGTTTTCGCCGTACTTCACCAGTTTGTAAAGAGCAGGAGCATTTCTCTCCTCTTTGCTCTCCTCTTCCTCGTTCACCCGCTCAATACAGAAGCCATCGCCTGGGTGAGTGCACGCAAGGACCTCCTTGCCGGGCTGTTCTGCCTTCTGACAATTTTTCTCTTCCTCCGATACGAGGAAGGCAGGAGCAGGAAAATCTACTACTTAAGCATCCTCACATTCGCTGCCGGGCTTGCGTCCAAACCGTCCATTCTCGCTCTCCCTTTCCTTCTCATTCTCTTGGATTACTACAGGAACAGCAGAGAACAGCGGACATATTGGACAGGTTATGCTCCTTTCTTCGCGCTCAGTTTGGCATTTGGGTTCATAGGACTCTTCGGCAACACGCAGCTCACACTCCTCCAGTCTTCCAGCATTGCAGAGAAATTCCTGATGGCGGGAAAGAGTAGTATGTTCCTCCTCTACAAACTGTTCCTGCCATTGCATCTCAGCGTCATCTATCCCTACACAGATGCCATCGCATTCTTCTCGCCGGACTTTTTCCTCCCTCTCCTCTTTCTCATCCTTCTTCTTTCCGCTGCATGGCATATCCGCAGATCTTCTCCCGAAGTGCTCTTTGGTCTTACCTGGTTCCTGATCATGCTCGCACCAACATTTGCGAGTTTCCAGATAGGAGAGAATTTTGGAGATGTGTATTTTGCTGCAGACCGCTACGCGTACGTGCCGATGATCGGCATTCTCCTGGGACTGGGTATGCTTCTGGAGAAGCGCGTTCCACAGAGGTCTACAAAACCTCTCCTTGGCTCTCTCTCGGTTATCATCATCGTTTTCGCATTTATTGCAGCAAACCAGGCTGCAGTATGGCGCACAAGCAGAACACTCTTCCAGAACGTCATCCGTCACTATCCTGATGCGCAGGCTGCTCACAACAATATTGGAGTGTACTTCTATGAGAGGGGCCTGCTTCCCAGCGCTATTGAGTCCTACAAGAAGTCTATTGCTCTCCGCCCCACAGCTTCTGCCTACGGGAATCTCGGGCAGGCATACATGGACAGCGGAGGCCTGAACAAAGCCATAGATGCGTTTGAGAACACTCTCGAGATCAATCCGTTGCACGCAGGCGCGCAACTGAACATTGGTGTCGCGTATACAAAGCTGGGGATGCATGAGAAAGCCCTCGAAGCTTACCGTCTTGCCTCCCTCCTCGATGCCGTATCTCCTGTGCCTTTCATCAATATGGGGCTCACATACGAACAATTGGATGAACGTGCCAGTGCGAAAGAATCGTACGAAAAAGCGCTGAAAAGAGATCCGAGCCTCACACAACTTTCCGAGAAAATAGAAGAGCTCACACGGAGCGCTGAGTAGTACACAGAGAGGGGAATTTGGTGTATAATAGTTAAAACAAACAACATGGAACAATTCGGCATTTCAGCAGATATGGTCGGCAGAATCCTTCTCGCGGGGTTCCTGGGAGCACTCGCAGGCATAGAGCGGGATATTTCCGGCAAGCCCTCCGGCTTGCGCACATGTATGGTGATCGCGATCAGCTCCTGCCTCATTACCATCCTCGCAATCGATGTCTTCACTCAAATGAGCGACCGCATCGATTTTACTCATGTAATAGCAGCCATTGTGAGCGGTGTTGGTTTCCTCGGAGCAGGAGTGATTCTTCATAACAGAACAGATGTGCGTGGTCTGACAACGGCAGCCGACATCTGGCTCGTTGCTGCCATCGGCATAGCCGTAGGTGCAAGAATGTACATACTTGCTGTGTTCGTTTCGCTCTTCACCCTTGCCGCGCTCGTAGGGCTTTCACCCATCAGTTATTTCCTCGCAACTATCGGAAGAGAACGGAACAGTAAATGGGAGAAGGAGGATGGGAAAACAGACAAGTGAAGTGTCCGATATCAGATAGCTGTGACCTTTGTTCCCAGTGGCTCTTTCTTTTCCAATTCTCTCCTCGCTTCACCGCCGAAGTACCCCATCTTCGCTCTTGCCTGCTCCCGGAGGTACATGATCTGCTCGTACTTACTTGCAATATTTGGTACGAAATGCAGCCGCATCACCGTTTCCTGCACTTCAAGGATGATTGTTCCAAAGCGAAGAAGATTCTGCATGATGCCGTTCTGGCTCTTCTCGATATCCTGCATCATCCAGAGATCAACACTCAGATGGTCATCGAGTGTGATGAGCGTTTTCTTGATGCGGTGGACTTTCTTATCTGTCACAACCACCACATAGAGAAGATAGCGGTAGAAGCGGACAAGGAATTCGAAATACACAAGGACAAAGAACAGCGTCAGAAGAGAGAGCGCCAGGCGGCGCGTGAGATCATCTTCAATGAACGTCATGAAGAATATGGAGTATCCGATGCCAAAGATCACCGTGTTCCACAGAAGGAGTTTTGCGACTGGCCAAAGCATGCGTATCCAGTGCTGGTGAAATTGGAATTGAAACGTCTCTCCAGCATCCTTTCCCTGGAAATCAAGATCGCTCAGCCGTGAACTATCTCTGGCAATTACCATAGGAAGCTGTAGAAGAAGGAAATAACTCCAATGAGAAATGCCGCATGAAGGATAGCGAGCACCCGCATGGCTCCAATGGTGAAGTACCGGGAGAAAGGGAGATCGGGCTCCGTGAGGAAACAGATGCGGACTGTTTTCTTATAGAAAATTCTCCACATGATCCACTCGAGGAGGACGATGACAACAGACCAGCCGAGGAAAGCTTCGACGAAGTCCATAGTAACCTTGTATTTTCCTCGGTTTGGTTTTCCGGTGCAATGAGAATTGCCCGTTTTCAGAGAGTCCACTCAGGGGTTTGAAGGACAACTTTCATTGACATTCCTCATGAAAGGAATTATAAGACATGCCCCATGGGCGAATTTATTCACATTACAGGCGAAGAAACTGCAGTGGACGTTGTAGTGAATGCAGATGAGCTCCCGGAATCATCGGGTGACAGGCAAAGCACTCTGACTCAGACATTTGGAAAAGAGCGAAAGCGAATCGAGCATGCAAGGTCTGTGCGAGTTTTTGTTGATGTACATGCCGATTCAAAGACACCGTCCAAAGCTATCCTTGAGCTCCTGATGACTCTGAAAGGGAGAGTGAGCGCCCTCATCCATGGGAAGACCTGCTCCGTTGTCTACGTAGTCAGTGAATTTCTTCGAGAAAAGCTCCGTGCAATGAAAATTGCAGACCACTATCCACCTCCAGAAGACAACGTTGACGAAGATAGAGAGGTATGACTACAGGCCAAACGTCATAGAGCCCTGCAGGATTGCCGGTGTTCTGAAGCAAATTGACGCGTTTCTCAGAACAAGGAAGGTTGAACACGCACTGGAGAGCCCCGGGTACCGTGCCGGTGAATTCAGGGCACTCCCACAGTGCAAAACAGCCACGCAGTATTACATCGCACTCGACGAAACGGGGAAGCAGTACAGTGAAATGCCTGGGAACGATGAAACATACTGGTGGCTGGAGGCAATCTCGCAGCGAGCAAGCAAGCTTCAGCTTCTCATAAAAGGAACTTCGAGAACCCATGCAACAGAACCAATGGGCTGCTTCGAGTTCACTCCGCGGGAAACAACTGTGGGAGACCTCACGCTTCATTTCGCACAGATGATGCGCACAACTACAAAGAGAATAGAGAGCACGATTGAGGAACCTTCTCCCCCAACCATTATTGTCGATACCATGCATGTTGTTGCCTCTTCTCCTTCCGGAACACCCATCCATCCACGCGCAGAGAGGGCTGCCTGGACGAACGGGTACACGGAAAAAGAGATCGATGCGGTGTTTGCAGAGCATGAAAACGAACAAGTTCAGGAACGCCATAAAGGAATGACTTCCGGAACGCTGTGGGCGCACACAAGGGCACATCAGGAAGCCTCGAAACTTGCTGATGCGGAAATGCCGACTTCAGTGAGAGAAATAGAGAACCCACTCCGGTTCTCCATCCACGCGCAGGTGGGGGGAGTAGAGCAAATTGCACAAGGATTGCGCCCCGTGTTCTTCGACAGGGGGCACCAGTACCAGCTCAGCCGTGGGTTCGGACCCTCCGAAGGCAGGCCAAGAGTGGACTTCCGGAAACCTCTGCGCATGCAGATAGTGAAAGCGAGAGGGCAGATAGCCCAGATGATACTGGAGGGGCCTGCGATGCATGGCTAAAGGGTGGATCCTTCGCAAGCTCAGGACAAGCTTGAACCCCCATGGCTCGCCATGAGGAGTAAGCGCTGAACGGAGTGAAGTGCGAAGCGACGAATGGTGGGCCAGGGTGGACTTGAACCACCGACCGCCAGTTTATAAGTCTGGAGCTCTAACCAACTGAGCTACTGGCCCTCCGTACGCTTCAGTGTACCGAAAATACCGCACGTGGAAAGCGCAGGACATCCAGTCCAGCGTCCTAACATACGAAACCTACTTCTCCTGTGTCACCTCGACGGTGAGCGAGTGGGCAATGCCTGCAAGCACCACGCTCACTGTATGCGTACCGAGAGACTTGATGGGTACTGCCACGGTAATGGCATCCTCCTTGACTGCGACCTTGAGCTGCTTCTTGATTTCATCCGCAATGAGCTTCTCCGCGACCGCAGCGTAGAGCTTCCCGGTCTTGGTCGCTTTCTTGGCAATGGTGATCGTCTGCCCCTGTATCTGGGAACCACCAGCCTGCTGTGCGGCAACCTCTGCCGCTTTCTCCATAGCTCGGCGGCGGATCTGCTCTGCGTACCGTCGGCGGACGGTAGGAGTTGCAACGAGTGCCATCCGGTTCGGGAGGAGCTTATTCATAGCATAACCATCACCCACGATGAGCAGATCGTTCTTTTTTCCGATGCCTGGGAGGTCTTCAAGTAAGAGAATTTCCATAGGATTTTTTCGAAGGCCGAGAAAGTCTACTCGGGTAAAGAACCCTTGTCAACGGAATTGTTTGAGGCAGAGAAATGGCTTCTCACTGCCATTCAGAGGGGGAGAAAAGCCAGGGGATAACCGAAAGCCAGCTCTTCCCAGGCATGAATTCACGATCCTCCTTCAGGTACCACCTGTGAAGCGTGAGGAAGCGGTCCGAATGCAGTGAAGGCCTTCCTAAACGCACTCCATTCAGGCGGGAATTGTAGGCAAACGTGTAGAGAGGGGAGTACAGAAAGATGGCCGGTACGTCCTGCTTGAGGACTTCCTCGAGATCCTGCAGAGCTTCTTCCTGCTCTTTGCTGTCCTTCGCTTCCCGTATCACTTCGAGCAGAGAATCCGCTTTGAGAGAGGAATACTGGGAAAGATTGTAGGCATCGATGCGGAGATCGGATCTCTTCCCCGTAAATTGCTGGATGCCACTGCTGTGCCAATAGGGGAAACTGTCAAGATTATCAAGCAGGGATTGGCCGAACAGCAGAATATCGTAATCACGGTTGATGAGCTTCTCTTCAAATTCGGACCGCTGCTCTGGTATCTCGATGCCGACATGCACTCCAAGCTGTGCCCACTGCCTCTGAATTTCTTCCGCTATCTCTTTGTACTGCGGAGGGCGGCTGCTTGTGAGAAGTCTGAGAGAGAGCTTTTCCCCCCTGTCGTTGACACGGATGTCCGTGGGATCGGTGGAGAGCCGGCGCCTGAGGAACCCTTTCTCAAGATAGAGATCAGAAACCATGATTCTCTCTTCGGGAGGGAGAATTTCCGCTCGGGAAGCTAGGAACTGTTCAAGAAGTTTCTGCTCCAGTGAGGCCAGTTTGTAGTCTCGGGGATTGGTTGTTCTCCAGATGTAGAATGAATCAACGATACCCTTCTTCGGGTCTTCCAGGCGGAGGAGGTTATTCCCCAGCCTGATACTCCCTGTCCCACCGTGCGTTGGAAGTGCCACGCGCCAAGTACCTGTTTGTGTGGCAGCTTCAATAGGTATGTCATTGAGCTTTGCTCCTACCTGCACATCCAGGAGTGAGCCGGTCACTATGAGCGAAGCACCTGTATCCAAGTACACTATCGGCTCCATGGAGAGGGGACCGACGCTGTTTGCTTCCCATAGTTCCAGGAGGCGCTGGAGGCGAACCTTCTCGGGGAGATGCCAATCCGAGGAGAAGAGGGCACCCTGTGCCAGTAGAGGATCAAACTGGTACCGCCAGTCAGCGTTATCAATTTCCAGGAGAGGAGTGTCTGTAATGACAATTTCATTCACAGCACTGACGATTGCCTGCTTGTTCGTTCCCAACTGCAGACCGAGACGCAGTTCACGGTCAGAGAGAATCTCCCGGTCGAGATTGAAGAACAGTGCTACATACTGCGGGAGCGTATAGTTTACTGCCTGGAAGCTCCGTGGAACGACTGGCTCTCCCTTCTCATTCCGCGGAACAAGGCGGACACCATCCAGATTACGGATATCAGAAAGGAGCGTGTTGTAATCCGGGAAGACACGGAAGATGACCCGTTCGAGATGGTAGAAAGGCTCAAGCGGCCTGGAGAAACGCTCCAGAGTAATTTCTACACTTAAATCGGTCTGCACGAGTCCACGGAATGCATAGGGACCGGCACCCACAGGCTCAAAACCAAAATCGAGCGCCTGGTCGAATTTCCCGGCAGGAACACCCTCGAAAGGCTCTCTGGGGACAAGACCGAGCGTCAGATTGCTCGCGAAGAACCGATAGGGCTTCTCCAGTGTAAACTTCACCGTACGCTCATCTACTTTTTCAATGGTCACACCGAGAAAATTCTGATGGAGAAGGCTATTGGGAAAATCCGGGTCTTGAATAGACTGGAAAGTAAAGAGAACATCATCAGCGGCCACAGGGTGCGGATGCTCCGGTGTTGCATCGTGCCACTCGAGATTCTCCCGGAGACGTACTGTGTAAACCTTATTGTCCTGTGAAACATCGAGCACTCCCAAGTCATCTTCAACCGTTCTCGTTTCAGGGTTGTATTTCTGCAGGCCTGCGAAAACGAGTGAGACAATGTCACGGTTCACGTCGTTCGTGACGGTAAACCAAGGTATGAGAGGCTGGAGCTCACCGATGGAACCCTCGATGTACGTTCCCCCGCGATCGGGCACGAGCACAGTGCTCTCCACGTAAAATCTCCTCAGGAGCACAGCTGCGCTCAGGAAGAAGAGGACGAGGAAGAGAAGGAGGATCGTCCGTTCGTGCTTGGCAAAAACTCGGAAAACTCGAAACATGCTTTACAGAGTATAGCGGAGATTCCCCATGGAATCATCGGACTCTTAGTAGATATACCACCGGAGAACAGAAAGCGCAAAAAAAGCGACGCTGAGCCAAATGCTCGCTTTATAGATTACTTTTTCCGCCCCTCTGCGTTGTACAAAGTTGGAAGCACCGCTGCCACCGAATGTTGCCGAAAGGCCTGATGCACGGTGCTGCACAAGAATCGCAAACACGAGGAGCACAGAGACAATGCTGTGGAGAATATTCATCGGCAGGGAGTGTAGGGAGAAGCTCGCATACAAGCAACAGTATGCTACACTTTTGGCCCTACGGGTGGTTAGCTCCGGCCTTCGTCCGCTGAAAGCGGACTACA
>DATDVK010000041.1:0-8366 GCA_035290085.1 Candidatus Peribacteraceae bacterium | reverse complement strand
TATTCTGGTAGTCTTTCTCTACCCTTTCCTCTCATCCACCATGCAATCTCTCCGCACGACTGCACGTCTCTGCCTCTGCGCGATAGTTCTCTCCGCGCTGCCCGTCCCTGCGCTCGGTTTCAATGATGTGCGCCCGGGGTTCACCCCCTACTCCGAAGCAATCCAGTTCCTTCAGGAAGAAGGAGTGGTGGAGGGATACGAAGACGGAACGTACAAGCCGACAGCAGACATCAACCGCGCGGAATTCCTCAAGATCATTCTTGAGAGCCGCGGAATAGAAGTGAGCGGCGACAAGTGCTTCCCGGACGTGCGAGACCAGTGGTTCGCCGAGTACGTCTGCGCCGCGAAGCAGGAAGGGATTATCGAGGGGTACCCGGATGGAACCTTCAAACCTGAGAAAGCCATCAACTTCGCAGAAGCATCCAAAATCCTCGCGCGCGCCTACGGCCAGAGCATCGAGGAGTACTCACCGGACTGGTACGAGCCCTTTGTGCGCGCACTGGAAAGTTCCAAAGCCATCCCTCTCTCCATAGAGAAGCTGGACCAGCAGGTGAACCGCGGGGAGATGGCGGAGATGATGTGGCGGCTCAAGGAGGAGAAGACAGATGAGCCCAGCAAGGGGTACCTGAACGTGAAGTACCCCGAGGTCATGGTGAACATGGCATCCGATTCCCCGCAGCGAGCAAGCTCGTGCGCGGATCTCAAAGCATTCACGGAAGAAGCGAGCAGAGGGTACGGAAACGAGTACTACATGATGGATGACGCTGTCGCCGCCCCGCTCGGCATGGGGTTCGGCATGGCACCGATGCGTGCGAAGAGCGGCGTCGCCCAGGAGATGGCGATGGATACGAATGCAAGTGATGGCGACTACTCCCAGACGAACGTGCAGGTGAGCGGCGTGGATGAGGCGGACATCGTGAAGACGGATGGCACGTACGTGTATGCCGTTCTGGAGGGGCAGATTCGCATTGCCCAGGCCCGCCCGGCAGACTCCATGAAACTCTTAAGCACCCTCTCGCTGCAGAATGATGCATTCCAGCCGAGCGAGCTCTACATCGACGGAGACCGCCTGGTGCTGCTCGGGAATACCTGGCGCACCTACGAGCGGCCGGCGGCCGGCTTCATCCCCGGGATGATCCAGAAGATGATCGCCCCCGAACCGTTCTACGGCGGCAACCAGACCGAAGTACGCATCTACAACGTCACAGACAGGAGCAAGCCGACGCTGGAACGCACCGTCGCCTTCGACGGGAACATCGTTTCCACCCGCAAGATCGGAGACAAGCTGTACCTGGTGATGAATGAAAATGTGCGCTGGCACGTGCCCTCGCCCATTCCCGTACCACTGGAGGATGATCTGCTTCCCAAGTTCAGTGATTCATCCGAAAGCGATGCAGAGCAGCCCGTGGCCCGCTGCGGGGACGTGGTAATCCTGCCGCGCGTACCGCAGCCGCAGTACCTCATCGTCGCCGTCATCCCGACAAATAACCCGGAGGGTGAAGTGAAGCGGGAAGTAGTCCTCGGGAGCGCAGAGAATGTCTACTCGTCTCTCCAGAACCTCTACATCGCCGCCACGCAGTGGAACTACCGATGGAACGGCCCGCAGGGAACGAGCGAGGAGAAAACAAGCATCTATCGCTTCGCCCTCACGGAGAACGGCATCGAGATGAAGGCGCAGGGATCCGTTCCCGGCCGCGTCCTCAACCAGTTCTCCATGGACGAATCCGATGGGTACTTCCGCATTGCCACGACCAAAGGGGATGCATGGAATTCCGTGGCCCCCTCCACCAATAACCTCTACGTTCTCAATATGAACCTCGAACAAGTGGGGAAGATAGAAGGCATTGCCCCGGGCGAGACCATCTACTCCGTGCGGTTCATGGGCAAGCGTGCGTACCTCGTCACCTTCAAGAAAATTGATCCTTTCTTCGCCATCGATCTCACCGACCCCACGAACCCGAAGATCCTCGGGAAGTTAAAGATCCCCGGGTACAGCGATTACCTCCACCCGTACGACGAGAATCACATCATCGGATTCGGGAAGGAAGCAGTGGAATCCAAAGAGGGAGACTTCGCCTGGTACCAGGGAATGAAGATGGCCGTGTTTGATGTCACCGACCCGGAGAACCCCATCGAACTCCATAAGTTCGGCATCGGTGACCGCGGCACAGAGAGCCCCCTCCTCCACAACCACAAAGCACTCCTGTTCGACAAAGAGCGGCAGCTGCTCGCCTTCCCCGTGGAGGTCCACAAGATCAGCCAGGAAGAGAAAAGTAACCCGGAGAGCAATGCATGGGGAGAGCCCGTCTTCCAGGGCGCGTACGTGTTCAACCTCAATCTGGAAACCGGATTCACCCTCAAGGGCACCATCAGCCACTACAATCAGCAGGATTACCTCATGGCCGGCAGCTACTTCTACGGCAAGAACGTCGAGCGCATCCTGCGGATAGAGGATTCTCTCATCACGCTCTCCGCCTACGGACTCCAGAGCCACAGCGTGGATTCTGTGAACCTGGAAGCAGACATGCCATTCACGGCAGCGAGCGATACCGCATCTGCGTGCCCGGACAAGGATGACAATGGTGTGGTGTACGTCTCGGATGACCCGAGCACCTGCACCACTATCAACTTCTACTGCCAGGAGAATCAGACCGCCTTCAGCAATGAGTGCGGGTGCGGGTGCGTGCCCTCTGAATAAGCTTGTAGCTTGTAGTGAGTAGCTTGTAGCAGTGGAATTTGTTCCTCGCTACAAGCTACAACCTACTCTCTGTTTTCGGCTTATCTGAGACCACATCCTGGCGCCGGATGAGAATCTGATCTCCCCGCTTCACATCGTTCCTCAACAGATACTCCGCGAGGAAGTTTTCGATCATATCGAGGATGACGCGCCGCATTTCGCGCGCGCCGAACTCTATGGAGTACCCCTCCTTCACGATTTCCACCACCACATCCTCCTCCACTCTCACGATGTACCCCTTCTTCTCCTCGATCTCCTTCACGATGTCCTGGAGCATAATGAGCGCAACTTTGATTGCTTCCTGGATGGAGAGCGGGTAGTAGAGGATGATCTCATCGAAGCGGTTCACAAACTCCGGTGAGAAGATCTTCTCCTTGAGGATGGTATCCATGAGCGCTGCCTTGAACTCCTCCCTGGTCTTGCCCTTGTTCTCTTTTATGAAATCACGGATGAAGAGGGCACCCGCATTGGAGGTGGCGATGATGATGGTGTTGCGGAAATCCGTGGTGACCCCCCGGCTGTCCGTGAGCTTCCCTTCATCGAGAATCTGCAGAAACAGGTTGAGCACCTTCTGGTGCGCTTTCTCGATCTCGTCGAGCAGGATGAGAGCGAACGGCCTGTCCTGCACCTGCTTGGTAAGGAACCCTTCCGACTTCTCGCTGGGATTCGGATCACCGATGATGCCGAAAATCGAATCCTCGTTGCTGTACTCGTTCATGTCCAGGCGAATGAGCGCATCGGTGCTCCCGAAGTACTCGCGCGCAAGCACCTTGGCCGTGTGCGTCTTCCCCACACCCGTCGGCCCGAGGAAGAGGAACGTGCCGAGCGGACGCTTGCCTGCGTTGATGTCTAGCCGGGCGCGCTTGAGTGTGCTCACGAGCGACTCCACGGATTTATCCTGCCCCATGATGCTCGATTTGAGTGCGTCTTCCAGGCGCAGGAGCTTCTGCTTCTCGTCACCGGAAATTTCGGTCACATCCATGTGTGCCTTCAGCGAGACCGCCTTGCGGATGTGCTCATCTCCCACGTACTTCCTGTGATCGTCACGCGCGGAAATCACTGCGTCATCCAGCACTTCCCTCGCCTTGCCCGGCATCGCCCCTTTTCCAATGAACCGTTTGGAGAGCGCCATGAGCGACTTGAATGCGCGGTATGTCACATGCACCTTGTACTTCCTCTCCAGCTCGAAGTACCGCATCATGAGCACAGCTATTGTCTCATCATCCGTCGTGTCGCTGAGGTACACCTTCTCAAACAAGCCGTCGAGCACCGGATCCGTCTTCACGAAGTTGTGGTAATCCTCCCCAACGGCGATAGCGAACATGGAAACCTTGTTTGATTCCAGGAACTTTGTGAAAACATTGCGCAGATTTGTATCCTTCGACCGCAGGATGAGCGCAACGTTCTCAATGATAAGGAGCACTTTCCCCGCTTTCTCACCCTTCTTCAGCGCACGGAGCAGCACCTCATCCGGCTTGCTGAACCCGGACATGAGTTCCTCCGTCTTGAGAACGAGCTGCCGTGTGAGCGGGAGGCCCTTCTCCAACTCCTGCTTGCGCAGCAGATATCCCACATTCTGCACGAGCGTTCTCTTCCCTGCTCCCACAGAACCCACGACAAGCATATTGCGCTGGCTCGCACGCGAGAGCACCTGCACCGCAATCTCTATTTCCCTCTCATGCACGAGGACGCCGCGGTGCTCCCCCTCCCACACCACGTAGCCACTCACGTCCCGGGTGATCATGTCGAGATCGTTGGTGTATCCCTGTACCCATGAGCGCCCGATGGTCCCAAGGGAACGCACGAGGCGGTGGGGATGGAACAGCCATTCCCTCTGCGAGATTTTCTCGTGGAATCCCTCCCACTTCAGAATGGTGCGCATGTCATCCAGCGACACGTCGCACTCGTTCAGGAACTCTTTGAACACTCCCCCCCGCTTGAAGAACGCGAACAGGATGGCATTGGAATCCACGCGTTTCTCCCCCAGTTCCTTCGCACATTCCACTGCTTCACCAATGAAGAGGAGCACATCATCCCGCTTTGAAACTCCCTCCATGCAACGCTGCAGGAACTCCTTCTGCTCCTTCCCGAGCTGACGCAGAATGAAGAGACCCCTCCTCGTCCCCGACGCCGCAAGGAGCAGCTTCGGAAGCGTGACATTGCCCCGGTTCCGCAAACGCCGCACCACGGCAAACGTGATGTAGCATCCGAGGTTGTTCTTCGAAATCACAGGCTCCTCGTCATGCTCGAGCTTCCGCCTGATGAAGAGGTTCTCCACGTACAGACCGAAGAACAGCAACGCGGTGATGAACGCAACGGTGGTGTAGTCCCCGGTTGCGGTGGATCTGAGCCAGAACGGTGCCAGAACCAGCACATAGACCAGAAGCGCGATTGGGCTTAAGAACGTATTCTTCAGCACGAGTGCCGCAAAGGCGCGTGTGGGCCAGAGATCGAAACGGAGAGAGGACATTTAGAGACTTGTGCTCGTGAAATATGCAATCCCGGCGATGAGTATCCCGGGGTAGAAGAACCAGAGAATGATGTACGCCAAGAAACCGACGAAGAGAGCAACCTGCATGGCAAGCCCAATCGTCAGCGTCACGATGCGGAACAGGAAACCGATCACCCTGGAAGTGATATTGAGCGTGAGTGACTGGGCAAACTCACCGAGGTTAAACCCGCCGGAGGGATACTCGTCCCGGATGCTCTTCCAGGGGCTGATGAGCGTGAGGAGCAGGAACTTGATCGAGACGATTTCATGGAAAGCCCTGGCATACAGAATGTACGTCTTCACGATGTGCTTCGGCTCCTCAAAGAAGTACCACGGGAGGAATGAGCCTAGGAAGAGGCCCGGAAGCAGCCAGATGACTTGGAGGACACCAATCATTCTTTAGGTATAAAGTATCTCGAGATTATACCATTTTTCCTGTAGGATTTGAACCCAATATGGCTGGCAGCTTCATTGTCTTCGAAGGCCCGGATGGCAGCGGAACCACTCGCCAGAGCCAAATGCTGGCCGATCGCCTGCGTGCAGAGGGCCACGATGTCCTCCTCACCTCGGAACCGACGGACGGGCTTATTGGACGCGAAATCCGCGCTCTGCTGCGCTCGGAGGCCCTGCCGCCGGCAGATGCCATGCAGCTGCTCTTCACAGCAGACCGGGCACAGCACGTCCGGGATGTCATTGAACCGGCTCTGAGAGAAGGTAAAATCGTCATTTCTGACCGGTACGCCCTCTCCACGTTCATCTACGGAAAAGCACTCGGGCTGGATGAAGAGTGGCTCAAAGACCTCAACCGCACATTCCCCACCCCTGATTTCACGATCATCACGCTCCCCCCTCTCGCAGTCTGCCTTGAACGGCTCGGGAAGAGGGAGATTCACGACCAGTACGAGAATGCTCTTTTCCAGAAACACATCTACGAGGGGTACCGCTCCGTAGAAGAACCCACAACCATCTTCATCGACACCTCTCCCGACAAGGACGCGGTGGCAGACATCATCTGGCAGAAGGTACAGGAGCACTTCGGGCCTATCTCACGGGAGAGTATCGCGAAGCTGTAGAACCTTGATGAGGATTCAGAAGAAACAGAGGAAGAAGAGGAAACAGATGAAAGATACAGCAGAAAGAATGGGAGAATGGATCTCCTCTTACTCTTCTGTTTCGTCTGTTTCCTCAGTTTCCTCTATACTACAACCATGTCCTTCACCCTCCTCGACGGCCGGAAAGCGGCAGACGCCCTGCTTGCTTCCCTCAAGCCGAAAGTGCAGGAGCTCGATCCCAAGCTCGTCGTCATTCAGGTGGGCGACGATCCTGCGAGTGCAAGCTACATCACGCAGAAATTGAAGAGCTGCGAGAAAATCGGGATGCGCAGCGAGCACAAGCATCTCCCCGCCACCACAGATCTTCCCACGCTGATGGCACTGGTCGATGACCTGAACGCAGATGCCGATGTCACAGGCTTCCTCGTCCAGCTCCCGCTGCCGGGGCACCTGCAGAAGCACGTCCCCCAAATCATCCGGCAGATCGACCCCAAGAAAGACGTGGACGGGTTCTGCGCTTACAACCTTGGCAAGATGTTCCTCTCCACGGAATTCGAACACCTCCCTCCGGCCACTCCCTCAGGAGTGATCGCATTGCTGGACTACTACCACATCCAGATCGAGGGAAAAGATGCTGTCGTCGTCGGGCACAGCAACACCGTCGGTAAGCCACTCAGCATCATGCTGCTGAATAGAAATGCAACTGTCACGACGTGCCACATCTACACCAAAAACCTCGCGAGACACACGCGTGAAGCCGACATCCTCGCCGTTGCCGTCGGAAAGCCCGGCCTCATCACGGCTGACATGGTGAAAGAAGGCGCTGTCGTCGTAGATATCGGCATTACCCGTACGAAAGACGGACTCCGAGGGGACACAGATTTTGAAGCGCTGAAAAAGAAAGTTTCCGCCATCAGCCCGGTGCCCGGCGGCGTGGGACCCATGACCGTGGCGAGCCTCCTGCGGAATTGTGTGCGTGCGAAAGAACGGCAACTTGAGGCGGCGTAGCTTGCGTTCCTGCCCGGCATCTCTACAATGCTTTCATGAACAGTCATGATACGGATAAGACGGCTGCCTCACGCACCCTCTTGGCGTGTTTCAGCGTGCATCACTCACCTGCCCAACCGTAGCATGTGCGGAATTATTGCAGTTTCCGGCTTCCAGGACGTCATTCAGGACCTCTACGATGGTCTTATATTGCTCCAACACCGGGGACAGGATGCCGCCGGCATCATGACGTACAACAGCCAATTCCACCTCAAGAAAGCTAACGGCATGGTACGTGATGTCTTCCATACCAAATCTCTCGCGAGGCTGCGCGGTCCCATGGGCATCGGGCACGTGCGATACCCCACTGCAGGATGTTCCAGCGAATTCGAAGCGCAACCATTCTTCGTGAATACTCCCTTCGGCATCGCACTCGCGCACAACGGAAACCTTACGAACGCCGCGGCACTCGCAAAAGAACTGCTTGAGAAAGACTACCGCCACCTCAATACCAACTCCGACTCAGAAGTGCTCCTCAACGTGTTCTCAGTCGCACTCCGCAATACCAAACCGCAGAAGCTCACTCCGGAACACGTGTTCAAAGCAGTCCGTACGGTGTTCCGCAAGTGCACCGGCGCATACTCCGCCGTCGCACTCATTGGCGGCCACGGGATTGTCGGATTCCGTGACCCGTATGGTATCCGGCCGCTTCAGCTCGGGAAACGCAAATATGGCATGAAGGAGGAGTACATTATCGCTTCGGAAAACACGGCATTCAGGGCACTGGACTTTGAGTTTGTCCGCGACATTGAGCCCGGGGAGACAGTGTTCATTGATCATAAGAACCGTCTCCACTCCTGCCAGTGCCAGAAGAGCAAACTCAGCCCCTGCATCTTTGAGTGGGTCTATCTTGCTGCACCGGATTCCATTCTGGATGGCGTGAGCGTGTACAAGGCCCGCCTCCGCATGGGTGAGGCGCTGGCCGAACAAATCAAGAAATCAGGCATCAAGATCGACTCTGTCATCCCCGTCCCGGATACGGGCCGTCCCATGGCGGCTGGACTCGCTGACAGGCTGAAAATCCGCTACCGGGTAGGCT
>DATDVK010000040.1:0-9225 GCA_035290085.1 Candidatus Peribacteraceae bacterium | reverse complement strand
CTCTCTGGGCTTCGGGGATTCTCCTTTTCTGCTCCTTGCTGCTCATTCCTCTGATCACGGGGTTCTACAAGTCGGTGCGTTACCGGTGGTACGAGACGCTGCCTTTGTGGCTGAGCACCGTCATCATCATGCTTGCCCACGTCCTCTACAGGCAGCGCGCCCCCTTTAGCGTGTCGCAGGATTTCCGCTACTCCATTCTCATTCTTCTGCCTTTCTCCTACTTCCTCGCCGTAGGGGTGCAGAGCGTGCACTCGAAATGGTGGCGGTACTTCTGGTACAGCATCGCGGCACTCTACTTCTTCTGCTGCGCGGCATTTCTCATCCTGATGCCTCAGAGAGAGTAAATTACGAGAGGGAGATTCTGAGGAATTTGCGCTTTCCTACCTTCGCAATCCCCTCCTCTGCTTTTAGATCTACTGCGTGGATTGTGTGGTCATTCATTTGGATGCCGTTCTGCTCCACGAGTCTCCGTGCTTCGGATTTAGAAGAGATGAGCCCCTGACTGACGAGGACATCGAGGAGCAGTGTGCCCTTCTTCACCGTTGTCTCCGGCATGTTCTCTGGCAGCTCTCCTTTCTTAAAGACGCTCTCAAATTCCTTCCCTGCTGCCTCCGCTGCCTTTGCGCCGTGGTAGAGCGAAACGATTTCGCTTGCCAGTCTTGCCTTCGCATCGCGGGGATTCCCTCTGAGGATCTTCTTTACCTCATCCATAGGAACTTCTGTGCAGCACTCAAAGTATGTCTCCATCAGTTCGTCTTTCACGGACATCACTTTGCCGAACATGTCGTTTGCTTCATCCTCCAGGTAGATGCAGTTATTGTAGGTCTTACTCATTTTCCGTCCGTCGGTTCCTTCTATCAGTTTGGTGGTGAGCACAAATTTCTCACGTTTCCCGAATGCCTTCTGGAGTTTCCTTCCGCAGAGCATGTTGAAGAGCTGGTCGTTCCCCCCCACCTCAAAATCCACGTCCAGTACGACGGAGTCATATCCTTGCATGAGCGGGTAGAGAAATTCATTGGGGCTGACCGGTTCTTCCTCGATGAGTTTTGAAACCTTCGGCTTGAATTTCTTATGGCATTCGGGGCACTCAACATCCCATGGCCAGTATTCACCTTTGATCTGGTCCCTCTTTGCGTCGAGTGAGCGCATGACCGGGATGAGGTACTGGCACTGCGGGCAGGCTGCCCGGATGGACATGCGCTTTTGGAACATGTCTCTCTCAAGCATCTGCTGTACTGTGAAGTGGCTTGCGAGGTTCATAATCTCGGCAAAGTTCATTTTCCCAAGCCATTCGTGGTTGTACCGCAGTTCCACTTTGCTGAAGTCGAGGATCTTGCCTGCCTGTTGCTTGTACGTTTGAAAGTTCTTTTCCACCTGCTCTTTTGTGAGAGGTTCGCGCATTTCGTCACGTCCAGTGGGATCTCCGACTAATGCGGTGAAACTGCCAACGAGAAAAATGACGTGGTGTCCTGCGTCCTGGAATGCTTTGAGCTTTCTCAGAGGGACGGAATGGCCGAGGTGGAGTTTTGCGCCTGTGGGATCGATGCCGAGGTACAGCCTGAGCGGTTTTCCGGACTTTAGTTTCTCCTCCGCGAGTTTCTTGGGGATCACTTCAGACACAGCGCGTGTAAGGAGGTCATTGTTCTTCATAGCACACAGGGTACTCGTTTCAGGTCAGAGCTTCCAGCGTTCCGAACGAAGCTGAAGGATGTAAGATGCCATGGCATTCACGGCGTTGGTGCCTCACAATAAGGCCATGCCTTCCCAGTGGACTGCCACAGATCCGCAGCGCCTCGACTCTTTCCTCGCGGACCAGAGTCCGCAGCTGAGCAGGTCGCGTATCCAGAAAATGATCAAGATGGGGTGGGTGGAGGTGAATGGTGAGGGGGTCTGCAAACCAGCACACAGGCTCAAAGAAGGGGACATCGTTTTTCAGCTTGATGGGGTGGAGACATTCCCGGATGAAGCGAGCATAGCGCCAGTGGATCTGCATTTGCCGGTCCTCTATGAGGACGAAGACTGTCTGGTGATAGACAAACCCGCGGGGATTGCTGTCCATCCCGGTGCGGGAATGCCCCCGGGCACACCTACTATCCTGCATGGAGTTGCTTATCTCTTTACGGAGCGTACGCTCCTCTTCTCCAGTGAGGGCGTTCTCGTGCACAGGCTCGATAAGGAAACGACGGGGTGTCTGCTTATAGGAAAGACGCCCGATGCGCACAGTCAGCTGCAGAAGCAGTTTGAGAACCGCGACGTGACGAAAGAGTACCTCGCGCTCGTTGCGGGACAGCCGAATCCCCCCAAAGCGGTGATCGATGCCCCCATAGGCCGCAATCTCACGGACAGAACCAAGATGTCTGTCCTCCGCACGTCCGTGAGCCGCGAAGCGAAAACGACGTACTGGACGCTCGAGAGCGTCGGTGACGCTTCTCTCCTGCGGTGCCAGCTTCACACCGGCCGTACACACCAGATTCGTGTGCATTTAAGTTCGGTTGGCTATCCGATTCTGGGGGACACCGCATACTCATCTTCCCGGAGTGCGGAGCTGACGAAGAAGCGGAAGATACAGTCCCTCTGCCTCCACGCTTGGAAGCTCTCGTTTCTCTCTCCTACAAAACTGAAAGAGATTGCCGTCGAAGCACCGCTTCCTGTTTCATTCCTCGGCGCCCTCCAGGTATTCAACATCCAGCCTCCCGCTTAGTTGCTCCCCGGTCGGAATTCCACCACGTACTGGAGTTCATCGAGAATACGCCCGCGGCTGTCGCGTGTGATGATGGCGTAGACGTTCCTTCCGCGGTGTAGTGTGCCAAGATCCGAGTCAGCGATGTAGTTCCATGTGGTCTTTCCGGGTTCATAGAGACGCAGTCGGTAGTCGTTGACCCAGAGGGAGTCTGTTTCCGGTGCTGTCGTTCCTTCAATCAGGAAGGAGCTCCCCGTTGCATTCAGGAATATTTCTGGCGCGGGTCCAATGACTTTCAGACTCCCGGGCATGAGCGGGCTGTTGCTTGGCAGAGTGGGTGCAGGGGGAGCTGTTTCCTCCTCTGCGCCCTCTTCCGTTGTTGGCGCTGCTGATTCCGCTCCACCTTCTCCCACCACTCCTTCCGGCCCTGGTTCAAGCAGAATGGTGAGGACAGCGGGATCGCTGCGGTACCCGCCTCTATTGATGGCCACGACAGCGTACGTGTTCTTGCCGGGGCGCAGATTGTTGATGTTCGTGCTCGCGAGGTAGGACCAAGTTGTCTTCCCCGGTTCGTAGAGCTGAAGCCGGTAGTCGTTCACCACAATGCCGACGGTATCCGGCGAAGTTTTTCCCTCTATGGTGAATCGTTCGTTGCTTGTGCGGTAGGTCTGTCCTGCAGAGGCAGGACTCACAATGCTTGGTGGCGGAGGAGGTTCGCGGTCACGCAGCACCTTGCGACGCACTTCGCTCACTGCAGTATCCTCTTCGGAGAGCGCCACAATGACTATTTCGACTTCGTCTTCGTCGGGAAGTGCGAGCTCAAGGGAGAACGTGTTGTTGCCTCTGTCGATCGGAGCGTTGTATCCGTTTACCCGCACGCGAGTGATGTCTTTCCCAACTTTGCCTTGTACTTCTACGGTGCTTGATGTGAGGAGTGTATCGTTCTCCGGTGCGAGGACAACGAGCGTTTCATCCCGTTCTTCCGGCGCGAGCGCAGGTTCAGAAGAGAGCGGTTCTTCCCCCGGGGTTACGGTTACTCTCCCCGCGTACAGGGCACGGCTTTCCTGTACAAATGGAGACTCAATTGCAGTGGGGTCGAGAGGAGATCGGAAGGCGTAGAGATCATCGTCAGGGGAGACATCGGATGGCAGTACCAGTTTCTGTCCTTCTCCTACAATGACAGGAATCAATCCTCTCTCGGTGCGAATGGTTGTGCCAATGCCCTCCGCTGCGAAAACGACAATGGATCCGGGGGTGATGACACTCTCTGTCCCGGGCGGGAGGGAGACTTCCATCTTGGGAGTTGCCACGGTGCGGACGATAGAACCGCTGAACGATTCCCTCACCGGAGCCGAGAGCCAGATACTTCCTTCCCGGAGGAAGAGGGAAAGAGCGGACTCTTCCTCTCCGGAGAAACTTTCCTCAATCGTGAGATCACTGAGTTCGTTCAGGTAAACAGCTGAGCCATCAAAAAATGTCAGCATCGCACGCCCACCCATGCCGGTGGTGATGCGGTCGTTGGGGAAGAGTTTCTGCTCGTTCTCTGCCTGTCGGAGTTCTCCTCCTTCTATCGAGACCTGAACACTATTGAGTCTCTCCATAGTGAGCAGTGTGCCGTGACGGTGGATTTCGTTACCGACCCCGAAGTATGCAAATGTCCATTTACCAAGGAGGAAGAGGGCAATCGCGAGGATGGCGATCCCCATGATCTTCCGGCGCAGCTTTGGCTGTGTCTCGTAGCTTCCGTACTGCCGGTTCAGGTATCGGTGCCTCCTGCGCATAGAGGAAGAATATGGTACGAGCAAATCCCCTCCTTTGGCAAGGGAGATTGGGGTGAGGGCTAGGGCTGGAGAGAAGGTCTTGGATGTCGTACTTTGTTGCTTTGTTTTTGAGAGATGCAAAAAGCTGAAAACTACAGATTCAAAATCCTCAGTGTTCTAACCCTATCCCTAGCCCTAACCCTACATCGTCACGCGCATCACCTCAGACATATTCGTAATCTTGTTCTGCACGAAGATCTTTCCCCAGTCACGCATGTCCATGAATCCTTGCTCCTTTGCTACTTTCTCAATTGCTGATGCCGGTTCGTTCATGAGAATGAGTTCCCGGATTTCCTTGGTTGCGATGAGGAGTTCGGGGACGGCCTTCACGCCATTGTAGGTGTTGTGGTCCGTGGGGTCGCACTGTGCCCCTTCTGCCTTACATTCGTCTGTGAGTGTGCGTACAAGACGTTGTGCGAGGATGGCGCGGAGCGACGGTGCGAAGGTGTAGGGGCTCACTCCCATGGAGAGGAAACGCGGGATAGCCTCTATGGCGTTGTTTGTATGGAGTGTGGAGAGGACAAGGTGGCCCGTGAGCGATGCATCGATTGCAGTCTGTGCCGTTTCCATATCGCGGATCTCACCCACGAGTACGACGTTAGGGTCGTGGCGGAGAATGGAGCGTAGTCCCCTCGCGAAGTCGTAGTCGTGGTCAGGATCGACCTGGCTCTGCACAATCCCCGGGAGCTCATATTCTATGGGATCCTCAAGTGTGATGATGTTGCGCTCCTTCCCGACAATTGTGATGAGCAGCGAGTAGAGGGTGGTTGTTTTCCCTGAACCCGTCGGACCGGTGACAAGTATCAGACCATTGGGGAGCTTCACGAGCTCCGCGAGCTTCTCGTGGATGGCCTTGGGAAACCCCAGGGTTTCGAGCGGCACGAGTCCTTTGTTCGGGTCGAGGAGACGGAGAGTGTATGTTTCGCCGAACCGTGAAGGGATGCATGCAACACGGACGTTCACTGTGCGCCCGGGTGCTTCGAATGTGTACTGGCCGTCCTGCGGGATGTTCGTCACATTCAGTTTCAGCTTGGATCGGAACTTCACACGCCGCACGAGGTCTATGTAGCTCCGTTCCTCCAGCTTCGCAAGGGGAAGAAGCACGCCGTGCAGACGGATTTCCAGGCGCACAAATGCTTTCTCCGGGGAGATGTGGATATCAGAGATTCCTTTCTCCACACTGAATCGCTCGAGAGCGTCCAGCAGGTTTTTGCCGTCGAGCTTCTCCCAGGGGTAGTGCTCCCAATCTTCTTTCTGTGTGACTGTTTCGACCATCAGGACATTTTACCATGAATTTGGCTTCTATGCTATGCTTCGTGAAGTGGCAGTCCAAAGCAGTTACTCCATCTCAGAGACACAGAGGAAGCGCCTGGTTAAACAGCGCTTGTTCATTGTGTACGGCGTTCTCCTCGTCTGCGGGCTGGTGATTCTCTCCCGCCTCATGGAGTTGCAGATTCTCCGGGGAGCCGAGTACCACGAGCTTGCACAGGCACAGCATTTTGGCGGTGTCGTGCTCCCCGCAAAGCGTGGAGAGATCCTGAGCAGAAACAGTAAGAGCGGAGAGACGAGTATCCTTGCCACCAATACTACTCTTGATCTCGTCTACGTTGACCCCCTCATCACGGATGATCCAGCCTTTGTTGCAGAGCAACTTGCAGACGTGCTTGTGACAGAAGACTTCCATGCACTCTGCTCAGGGGGGGACGACAACTGCCCGCGTGAACTCCTGTCTTTTTACTCTTTTGCCTTTGATCCGCTGGAGCGTTTGCCCCTGTCGGGCACGGGGCTCGTTCTTGAGCCGGTTCCCGGGGAACTCCCCATGGTGAAAGCGGAGGAGATCATTGATATCACTGAGGTGCGCAGGTTGTTTGCGAGAGACATCGAGAGGCGCATTTCCGAGAAACGTGTGACCTTCGTGCCACTTCTCTACGGTGCCGACAAGGTGCAAATGGATCTTGTGCGCGATCTTGGCATTCAAGGAGTGTATGCCGAAGAGGATGTGCAGCTCGTGTTTGCGAATCCGGAAGAGGTGGACCAGGACAAGGTTTCCGGCACCGCCCGCAAACTTGCAGATGTGCTGGAGATCGATCCGGATGTACTCAGGCGTATGCTGCGGAGTCGTCCTCTGCGGTACGTTCCTGTCATGCGCCGTTTGCCGCCTCTGCTTTCTTCCAAAATACGTGAAATTCAGCAGGCATCTGCCCGCGAGACACAGGAGCTCCGCAAGCAGGCACCGACGACGGAAGCTGCTCAGAGGATTACGGATCCGCTTTGGAGTATTGCGCTCATTCCAGAGCACTGGCGCTTCTATCCCGATGGAATGATTGCATCGCATGTTGTGGGCTTCCTCAATACGAACCAGGAAGCTCAGTACGGGATTGAGCGCACGTATGACCCGCAACTCCGCGGACAGGAAGGTCTCATCAGTACGGTGAATGACCCGACGGGGGGCCAGATTCTCACTGCCGAGCAGCGCATTATCGATCCAAAGGATGGTGATACGGTTATCCTGACCATCGATCGTTATGTTCAGCATGAGGTGGAACGTATCCTGGACGAAGCGGTCAAAGAATATGAAGCAGACAGTGCCCAGGTGATCGTCATGGACCCGTTCACGGGACGCATCATTGCCATGGCGAATGCTCCCCTTTTCGATGCCAATAACTACGGCGTCGTTTATGAGCGTGTTCCTCTCTATCTCAATGAGCAGCAGAGGCGCGGCATTGTGGTGGAACTCTACCATCCGGAAACCAGGCAGTTCATCCTCAAGGCGTACTGGGCAGATCTGTTCACGGAGGAGGGGTTCCAGTTGCTCTCATCGCAGAAGCAGGAAGCTGTGAAGGAACTCCAGAAGTATTACGATCTGGAAGATATCGTCCGCTACTACCTGTACATCGGCGAGAACAGCCGCCGCGAGGTATTTCCCACAGACCGTCCTGATATCTGGCTCAA
Source organism: Candidatus Peribacteraceae bacterium (assembly GCA_035290085.1). Taxonomy (GTDB): domain Bacteria; phylum Patescibacteriota; class Gracilibacteria; order Peribacterales; family Peribacteraceae; genus GWB1-54-5. The sequence continues at coordinate 1,773 of DATDVK010000040.1, read as the reverse complement.
GTTCGAGAATAACATCGGGGTCGGTGCGTACCTCAACAAGACGATCCAGGAAATCTACGAGCCAGGTTCGGTGCTGAAACCCGTCACTATGGCTATTGCTCTTGACCAGGGGGAGGTGACGCCATCGGATACATACTTGGATGACAAGCCGGTGGAAGTGGATGAATACACGATCCGCAATGCGTTCAACCGGGAATTCGGTCTCGTGACTATGACCCAGTGTCTGGAGTTCTCCATCAATACCTGTATGACGCATGTGTCTTTGAAACTTGGCCGCAAGCTCTTCCACCGCATGTTGTATGGATTTGGTTTCGGGCATATCACAGGTATAGAGCTGGAAGATGAGCTGCCAGGAGATATCCTCCCATGGCGGAACTGGAGCAATGCTCTCCTTGCAACTGCAGCCTTCGGCCAGGGGGTTTCTGCCACTCCTCTCCAGGTGATAACGGCGTATTCCGCTCTTGCGAACGGTGGCCGGCTCATGCGTCCCACTATCATCGACAGCGTCATAAAAAATGATGGTACTGTGGAGGTTATGAAGCCGCATGTCGTTGACCAGGTCATCACGTCCGAGACCGCCGATACTATTACCGCGATGCTCGTGAGTGGTGTGAACCAGGGGTATGCCAAAGGGGGCAAAGTGTCTGGGTATCGCACCGCCGGGAAGACGGGGACGAGCCAGATTGCCGGTCCCGGTGGCCGGTATGAGACGGGGACGGGTTCCTCCATCGCTTCCTTCGCAGGGTACGCGCCCCCGCATGATCCAAAATTCGTGATTCTGGTGAAGTTCGACCGCCCGCGCAACCGCGAGTACGGCTCCGTGACTGCAGCTCCGGTCTTCAAAGATGTTGCTGCCTTCCTCTTCAAGTACTACGGCATTCCGCCGGACGAGAAGGGTTAGGGATAGGGTTAGGACACTTGGGATTTGAGCTTGTAGCTTTCAGCAAGTCTTAAACTGCTAAGCAGCAAAAAACAAAATCCAAAGTTTTGTTTCCCAACCCTAACCCTATCCCTAACCCTATTTCACCGTCACGCTCTTTGCCAGGTTCCTCGGCATGTCCGGATCCTTTCCCCTCTTCACTGCAAGGAAGTACGAGAGGATCTGAATGGGGATGATGTTCACGAGAGCTTGTGCATGCCCGGCGTCCGGGACTTTCAGCCACTCATCGAATGCTTCGTTGCGCTGTGGTGCAACGCCGATGGTGAACGCACCGCGCGCCTTGAGTTCTATGGTGTTGCTGAGGATGTCCATCGTCACTTCGTCGTTCCCCATGAGGGCGATACAGGGAGTTCCCTCCTCTATAAGGGCAATGGGCCCGTGCTTCAGTTCTCCGCCGGCGAACCCTTCTGCATGGATGTAGCTGACTTCCTGAATCTTGATGGCGCTTTCCAGAGCCATGGGGTAGTTCCAGCTCTTCCCAATGATGTAGAGATCTTCCTTGGTTTTGATCCGCTCTGCGAGATTCTCGATGCGTTCGATGTAGCGCGGGTTTAACATGTCGTTGATCATGGACGACGTTTCCAGGAGGAGCGTCTTCCCCTCCTTCAGTTTGCCTGCCATGGCATATGCGATAAGCATGAGGACGGCGAGTTGTCCCGTAAGTGCTTTGGTGGAAGCTACAGCACGTTCCGGGCCTGCATTGATGCGGAGGGAGTAGTCCGCTTCGCGGTCGATGGTCGAGCCTTTCACGTTCACAATGGCGAGCACTTTGGATCCTTTGGACTTCGCGACTTTCATTGCTTCCAGTGAGTCTGCGGTCTCCCCGCTCTGGC
>DATDVK010000039.1:0-4556 GCA_035290085.1 Candidatus Peribacteraceae bacterium | reverse complement strand
TTCCACCACAGGACATGCGACCAACATCATCGCAGGAACGGCGATCGGCATGGAATCGACCGGACTTTCAGTTCTTGCCGTCTGTGCGGCACTCTACGCCTCCTACTGGTGCGGCAGCCAGACAGGTATCGAAAGCGGGGGGCTCTATGGAACCGCAGTCGCCACAATGGGAATGCTTGCTGTGGTTGGCTATGTGCTCGCCATGGATATGTTCGGGCCGATCACGGACAACGCAGGGGGCATTGCCGAAATGTCCAAGGCATCGGAAGACACGAGGAAAGTAACCGATGAGCTTGATGCATGCGGCAACACAACAAAAGCACTGACCAAAGGGTACGCCGTCGGCTCAGCAGCACTCGCCGCATTCCTCCTCTTCTCTGCATTCCTGGGAGAAGCGCATCTCGTCGTCGTGGACCTCGCGAAGGTAGAAGTGTTTTTGGGCGCATTCCTCGGGGCCGTCGTTGTGTTCTTCTTCACCTCACTCGCAATCCGTGCGGTCGGTCGTGCCGCAGGTGTGATTGTCGAGGAAGTGAGACGGCAATTTAAAACAAAGACCGGCATCATGGAGGGTAAGGAAGAACCGGACTACGCGGCTTGCGTTGATATTGCAACCCGCGCCGCCCTGAAGGAGATGGTGCTTCCCGGTCTCATCGCAGTCATCGCGCCGGTGCTCGTCGGAATCGTTTTTCGGGCAGAGGCAGCAGCAGGTCTCCTGATGGTTGGAACCATCGTCGGTGTCATTCTGGCCACCTACATGAATAATGCAGGCGGTGCATGGGATAACGCCAAGAAGTTCATTGAATCAGGCGCATACGGCGGCAAGAGAAGCCCTGCTCACCAGGCAGCCGTGACTGGCGACACCGTCGGCGATCCGTTCAAGGATACCGCAGGTCCCAGTCTGCACGTGCTCATCAAACTCTTCTCGACACTGACACTCGCACTGGCAGCATTGTTTATCTGAGAACAACAGAGTGACGCGAATTTTCACGATTCTCACTTCTCACGCATTGAGAGGATCAGGAACCCATGTACAAAAGGTTTCCTACCGAAGCTCGTACGTCAGGTACACCACGACGTTCATCTCCTGCTCACCGGAAGGAACTGGTGTCCCTCCTCCCATGCCCATAGCCATGGAATCCATCGCTTCCATCCGCATGGAAGCCATAGGGACCGGTACGCTGACGCCTCCTTCGCCATACCCTTTCAGTTTGCCGAGTTCCTTGCCGAGCTTCGCCGCAAGAGCCACTGCCTTTTCTTGCGCATCGGCAATGGCCTCCGCACGACCCTGCTCCTGGAGAGCATCCGGATCATCGATGGTGAAACTCACACCCCCCACCTGGTTCGCCCCCTGTGAGACAACAGTATCCAGCACGCTGGTGAGTTTGGAGAGATCGCGCACCTTCACCTGCAAATTCTGGTTCGCCTCGTAACCGGTATCTATCCTGCGACCTTCGTAGTAGTCATAGGAAGGATTGAGCCAGAGATTCTGCGTGGTGATGTCTTTCTCCTCTATCCCAAGGGCTTTCACCCCCTCCACTACCGCGTTCATTTTCTTCCCCAACACCTCCATGGCACCCTGCGCAGTCTGCTGCCGGCCCGTCTGCACGCCGAAGTTCAGAACGGCAATATCCGGAACAGCGGATACCTTTGCATGACCCTCCACAGAAATTACCGGCTTTGAGAGATCCTGTCCGTTCACATACTGCCCGAAGACGTACGCACCACCGAGAATGAGAACTGCGAGGAGATGCACACCTATGTGCCTGTGAAGAACGGGAGTTGCCATAGGAAGAGTGGGAAAGGGACAGAGGCATTGTAGCTCTGAGAGAAGCAAACCACTACGCCGACAGGAAGACGCACCATTTCCCCAACTCTTACAGAATATTGCTGGACAGCCATCAGCTTCCAGTCTGGCAACGCATGAGCCCGGAAGAGAAGTGCGACTAGTTAAGCAAATAGGAATCTGCGCGACTTTTCTCCTCCACATCAAACACCGTGCACCGCGCAGTGAGCATAGCCGAACCGAGACCTTGTTCCAGCACCATATCCCGCACTTCATCACAGTACCCCTGCAGATCACCTACCGGCCACTGCAGCATCAGACGCAGGTTCTCCCGCATGCACAACCTGCGCAAGTACTCTTCCTCTTCCCCAGGATACTCATAGGCCGCCCTCCCCTCCTCCACCCTTTCGACAAAATCCCAGAGAACATCCACAGATTCCGGTGTCTCCCCGGGAAGTAGTGCATGCAAACGCCTCCTCATTTCTACAAAAGCCTCATCAGGATGGAGCTCGGCAAGGCGGGCATCGAACTCCGCTATATCATTTCCGCCTCTCGTACCGGAATCTTCAAGCATCATAGAAATGCTACTCCAATGACAACGCTCTTCAACCAATCAGATATTTCCCCTCTGTGAAGCCATTTCCCACAGAGGAAAACTCTTCTAAAAGATGTGAGATGCACCACAAAGAATCCAGCCCTCCGTCCTTTCCACGCCATCCGCGAACGCCATGTTTGAGCAAAAGGGCAAAAAATGGTAAAATACTCTGATAATTTGCGACAAAAAGACGAAACAGACAAAAATAGGAAATCTTTCCCACTCCGCTACAATACGAACTGATGATGACAGAACTCCATCTGACGGCAACAGAACAGGAACTCTTCATTACACTTCCCAAAGCTCTCAGGGAGGGGTGGACTGTGCAGAAAGAAGTGCAGCAGTTCAAAGACACAAACAAGCATCTGCGAACAAGAGTGTCCTTCATCAAAATCCGGGACCCTAAGCTCCACGTTTTTAAGGAGCAGATTGAAAAAGCAAAAGGCCAGAAGGAAATCGCCAAAATCGTGGGTGAATTTGATCTTAAAGGTGTGCACCAGGCAGATCTCGCTGAACTCTTCTTTGCCCTTGGTCCAAAGCCGCTCTTCCAGAGCATTGAAACTATGCTTCGCCAGGCAAAAACAGATGAGGAAATTGAGAGTATTGCTGCTCTCTCCCTCATCCGAAACGCTCTTCTGCGCTCCTTCATCCGCAATTACGTATGAGTGCAACCGCCGTGCAACCAGAGGCAATGCCGGACAGGCAGGAATCGCAAGAAGTGAAACCACTGATCCCCACTCCTGAACGTCTCTCAGAGTTACTGGAGATGGATATCAATGAAGTCCGCAGAATGTACCAGAGTGCTACGGAACGCGGGCAACTGGTGGACCAGATCATGGCGGAACAGGAGACCCTGAGTGAGCACCACAGCAACATCTACCGGGACGAGATGGAAGAGCTCATCCGCGTGGGAGGCGAGCAGTTGGCCAGCAACCCGGAAGCATCGCTTTTCGAATTGGAACAGGCACTCACTGAAGTACAACAGACCCTCGCTGCGAAACGCGACTTCCTCACCGAGACAAGCCCCGGTGATATTCCCGAAGGAGCGGAAGAGAAGGCTGCACTCTTAGAGCGTGTGAAAGAATCTGAAGTGGCTTCAAAGACAGAAAAAGAAAAAAGTCTCTGGAGGAAAGCGTGGGATGCCGTGACATGGTTGCCGAGAAAGCACCCCATCATTACAACGCTCCTAGCTCTCGCAGGAGCAGCATGGGGCATCTACCTCCTTTGGGATTACCTGGCAGAAGTGATTGTTGTCCCGAATCCAATGGAGGGGGCAGGAGAAGTAGCAGACACAGTCGTGGCACCAACCGGTGGCGCAGTAGAAGGAATCCCTCAGGGTGAGATCGCCTTGCCGAACTCAGAACTCCCCACACCGGGACCACAGGATTACTTCAACCCAGGGGGAAACACACCGTCTGATATTTTTGCCAGTCCGACACAGCCACCTCCTCCACCTGTTACAGGCAATATCCCCACTGGGAATGTGCCTACAGGAACACCTCCTGTCGACTTGCCACTGGCTCCCTCCCCACAGGGACCCCCTCCTCCAGTACCGGGCCGGAATCCCACTGACTTCTTCCGAAGAGGTCCTCTCTAAAAAGAAGAGAACAAACACATATACCCACTCCACACCATGGCTACCCCAGAGAAGCCGCACGCCGGACAGCAGGAGAATCCAGATTCCCAGAGACTCATAGATTCTTTCGGTCTCCACTCACAGCTCAGCAGGCTGAATATGTCGCTCGGACCGGAGACGGAGAAACCAAAGGATAATGTTCCCGACATGGAACTGCAGCGGTGGGAAGAAGGAATCCTCGACAGAACCGTACTCACAACCTTCAGAGAGTTTTCCGTGACGAACGAAATCCTCTGGAGAAGAAAATCCATCCAGCACCTCAAAGCCATACAGGAAATACTCGATCCGCAGCGCCCCCTTGGCTTGCGCCGGAAGGATGAGCTGGAAACTGAGAGACGGGAGCTGGTCGTTGCCAACCAGGCTATGACATACAACGAATATCTGCCGGCCGTCATCCAGCAGGTATCCGCATTCATGGACCTGTACAAAGAAGAATTCCAGCAACTCCTCCCTTACCTGCCACAGGAGCAGAGAGAGCACCTTCGGGAACAGTACCGCCAGTCTGTGGAGTACCTCTTCGTGCTCAAGCAGGCGATGGACGA
>DATDVK010000038.1:0-13329 GCA_035290085.1 Candidatus Peribacteraceae bacterium | reverse complement strand
AGCTACACGTGGCCGTTCCAAGACTGGGAACTGTTTCTCTACGGCACTCATGAGCAGCGCAGGGAGTTATTGCAGAGGCTTGAAGGTCCGGTGTACTTGTTGCTCACGCCACTATTCTTTGAGTACTACGGAGAATTCGCTGAGAAGTTTGTTGAAGATCCTTGCTTTGAGAAGCTGGAAAATACCCCTCTGCTCAAGGTAACGTGTACCTGACATGTTCTCCCTTTTCCCGAGTCGTCGAGTGGCGCTTGAGGTCTTCGGATTCGCAATCCACTGGTACGGCATCATGTACCTGCTTGCGTTCCTGCTCGCATACTTCCTCCTGCCCAGGCTCCAGAGACAGAGGGGTGTTTCGCTTCTGCGGGATGATTGGGCAACTGTTCTCTCCTGGGGAGTCATAGGAGTTCTCGTTGGCGGCAGACTAGGCTATGTGCTCTTCTATGCTCCGGAGCTTTTGCTGCGCGACCCTTTGGAGATTCTGAAAGTCTGGCATGGCGGCATGTCTTCCCATGGGGGGTTTCTCGGTGTGATTCTTACTGTGGGTCTCTACCTCTGGCGCCGCCGCATGCCACTTCTGCTGATTGCAGATCTTGCTGTAGTTCCGGTGGCGCTTGGACTGGCACTGGGTCGCCTGGGGAACTTCATCAATCTCGAACTCTTCGGCACGGTGACAGACCTCCCCTGGGCGATTGCCATTCCCGGCGTCGAAGGCTTAAGACATCCGGCGCAGTTCTATGCCATGGGGAAAGATCTGCTCATTGCAGCTGTGTGCTACTGGCATCTCGTGCGCGTCCGGCCTGTGGTTCCCGGACGCACAGCAGCACTCTTTCTCATGCTCTACGGAATACTGAGATTCCTCGTGGAGTACGTGCGGGTGCAGGAGTATTCGCTCATTGATTTTGGTGTTCTCTCCCTCTCCCGCGGTCAGTTACTCACTGTTCCTATTGTGCTCGTGGGCGTGATGCTGTGGAGAGTGGTACGGCGGTAATATTCTTCAGGAATGTGCGGCGATGGAGCGGGGAGAGGCCGTGCTTCCGGATTGCCGCAAAATGCCCGGCTGTTCCGTATCCTTTATGCTCCTCGAATCCGTAGGGATGTGTTTTTGCGTACCCGAGCATCAGCCGGTCACGGGTGACTTTGGCGAGAATGGAAGCGGCAGAAATGCAGGGTTCTGTTTCGTCTCCACGGATGACTGCGCTGTGAGGATAGTTGAACCAGAACCGGTCTCTCCCATCTACGAGGAGGTAGGTGGGCATCACTGATTTTTCGATGCGCGCAAGCGCCTCCTGCATGGCCTTTTCGGTTGCTGCGAGAATGCCATGCTGATCGATATACGCTGCTTCGACGATGCCGACTCCCCAGGTACAGTGCGCCACAATCCATTCATACGCTTCTTCGCGCTGCTCTTCCGTCAGTTGCTTGCTATCTCTGATGCGCTCATTGTTCCGGAGGCTTTTGATGAGGAGACAGGCTCCTGCCACCACTGGTCCCGCGAGTGCACCGCGGCCTGCTTCGTCGATCCCGACGATGACTGCCTTGGGAATCAAGGGCTGGTGCTCTGAAGAGTGCGCAGTACTTCGCGTGCAATTTCCGCTTCGTTCCAGGGGATAGGGCCTTTGAGCGTGGAGAAGCTTGTGTACGGGCCCATCCCGCAGAGCACCACCGCGTCTCCCTGTTTCGCTTCTCTGAGGATCCACGCAATTGCTTCCCGACGATTGGAGATCTTCTTCGCTTCGCACTCATCCTGGCGCACTCCTGCCCACACTTCCTCCAGGACTTTGTGGGGATCCTCGCCGTATGTTTCATCTTCTGTCACCACCACTACGTCGGCGAGTTTGCTTGCTATCCGACCCACCTCCGGTCGTTTTTCCTTCATGCGGTTACCGCAACTCCCGCAGAGGACGAGGACACGTCCGTGTTCTCCCACGACGGACCGCAGTGTGGAGAGCGTTTTGATGTATGCCTGCAGCGAGACAGTGAAGTCCACAAAGACGCTGAAATTCTGTCCCTCTTCTATCGGTTCCAGGCGTCCCGGTGGGCTCCGGAAATCCTGCAGAGCTTCCATACTGCGGCTTACTGGTACGCTGAGTGCGGCGCAACAGGCAATGGCGCAGAGAGCATTGTCGAGGTTGAACGAGCCGGGAATGGAAAGAGTGAGTGTGAGAGGTTTCTCGCTCCCGGCATGCAGGAGTGCTGAGGAGCCGGTGGTGCGCAGTGAAATGTCGGACAGCCAGAAGTCCGCATCACTGTTCCCGTACGTAAGCATCTCCCGTGTGGGGATTTTCTGGTACATCTTGTAACTCTCATCTGCGGCATTAAGGATCATGGTTCCTCTGCCGCGGAGCATCCGGAAAATTTTCCCTTTATCCTCCCGATACTGTTCCATGGAACCGTGATAGTCGAGGTGCTCCAGAGCGGTATTGGTAATGGCAGATACCGAAGGGAACGTGTAGCTGACACGCCCCTGCACCAGCCCGTGGGAAGACATTTCCACCACTGCGTGCGTGCTGCCCTTGGAGACGAGCTTGCGGAGGAACCGCTGCAGAACGAAGGGGCTCATGGATGTCTGGTGCGTTCTATTTTCCTTGCGTTCCTCGCCGATTTGAAAATAGGTGGTGGAAGCCGAGCCCGCTGCGTGACCGGTCTTCAGGAGAATGTGCGTGACCATGCCGGCAGTGGTTGTTTTGCCGTCTGTACCGGTGATGCCGATGACGGTGAGCTTGCGTGCCGGGAATCTGTAGAGCAAAGCTGCAGCGAAAGCTTTGAGGTAGTGCCACCCCAAACGAATGGGGTGCCGCTGCGGGATGAGAGCTTTCAATCGGCCTATCATGCAGCGCCAAGGATACCACGGCACTGCCTAATATCATCCAGTATCTGTGTTTTGAGTGCCTCGACTGAAGGGAAATTAAGGATCTTGCGGAGAAACTGCACGACGGTGACGGTCACGGTTGCGGGAAGGAAGGAGAGTTCGGTGTCTATGAGGTGTATTTCACAGGCGCGGGAGTCCTGGAACACCGGCCGGGGTCCGAAGTGCATGGCGCCCATGTAGCGGGTCGGGTTATCTTCAATTTCCACGAAGCAGGCGTAAATTCCCTCCTGCAACTTCTCGGGAACAGCGGCTAGATCGATGTTGATAGTGGGAATGCCGTACTCCTTGCCTCTCCCTGCGCCGGGAATGGCTGATGCACTGAAAGTGATGGGCACGGGAATTCCCATGGGACGAGAGGGTAATGCTACTGTGTTTTTTCCTTTTCTGCCCGCGCGCTCTCCGCCATATTCTGGGAAATAGTTTGCACCTGGTCTGCAAGCGTGGAGAGGCTCATTTCGGCACCTTTGGCCTTCTCGGCGAGAGACCACGCGTCCTTTGCAAGTTTCTCCACCTGCCCGAAGTCTCCGTTCACTCCGCTGCGGTATGCGCGAACGAGCGCACGGAACGCCTCGGATATCTTGAGTGCACCTATGACGATCGGTTCGTTGGGTTTGCTCGCATGAGCGCCGCGCGCAGCGAGGAGAGCCCGTGCGGAGGCGTACTCCGCCTGTGCGATGTTGTTGTTCTCCAACATGGAGAGAATAACGAGGATCTCGCTCTCCGCTTCCGAGAGAAGTGCCTGCGTCCGTCGTCCGCGCACGTACATAAGGTAGCGGTGGAGGAGGAGCGCCGTCTCTCCGCGGGTCAATTCGTTTGCAGGATGCAGGAGACCGTCCTGGCCGATCATGGTCATGGAAGAGGTGAGAGCGTAGCGAAGATACGGGTAGAACCATTCATCCACATTGGAAACGTCCGAGGAGAGAGGAAGACGGATTTCACTGTAGGAACTTCCGGCATCCACCTTCTGGGCGAGCAGGAGCATCTTTATGAATTCCACTTTCATGACAGGGCGCTCGCCATAGAACTCGGTCTTCTTTGGCGGTCCATCGACGATGCCGTTCACTTTAGCAATCTCCACATACGGGAGATACCATGCATCAGGAGCGATGTCGCTGAAATCCGTACCCTGTACGAGATCCAGTTGTTCCTGGGTAATGAGGCCGCCGATGATAATTTTCAGCGCTTCTGCACGATTCACTTTCTTGTCTGGTTGGAAAGTCCCGTCGCTGTAACCCGAAATGATTTTCTCGCTCTTTAAGTATTCAGCTGCGGCAAAGACCGGATGATCGGGTGGCACATCGCTGAATGACTGCTGCTGCGCAGATGCAATGCCGGGACCGGCAATCATTGTGAGGAAAAGAGCTGCAGAGGCCGGGAGCCGGAGGAAGAGTTGTTTCATGAGCCGAAAGTAGTGTTTGTAAGGTTATCAGAGTACATTGATAGCAACAAGGAGAGTCCATTCTCTCAGTGAAGTGCAGGGACAGGCAGACAGGGAGCGTTTCCCTGCTTGTTTTTCGTAAAGCTGGCTAAGAAGGAAATATCAGACACAGACGGGCAGGGGAAACGAGGCAATATATTCTCATACCAAGTTGCAATTAAATTGATAATCTTTTAAACGCGAAGGGGGTATCAATATCGGATCAGTTGGTCATTCTCTGCAGAGGGCAGAGCAAAAGCTCATCCTGAAGCAACAAACTCAGATACATACGGATATGTCCTCAGCTGATTAGACCTAATTTTTCTGCTTGAACGAGGGAATAGATCAGATACAGACGGGCAGGAAATTGACCTATTTATCAAATTGTATTATAATAATACAAAAGAAGCATTGAAACACCCATCAACCATCAGAGTACGGGATGTGCAGAGAATGCAGCAACATGCTGCAAATTTTGAGATGTCGCATGAGGCACAGCTCAGGTTGCAATGGATCGCATTCCATCTGACGCATGGGAGAAACATCAGCCTGACTGCGAGGCATTTCGGCATTGCCCGTTCAACGTTTGTCCGCTGGATGTGCCGGTTTGATCCGCATGATCCCTCTGTGCTTGAGGATCATGCCAGAAGTCCGCTCAAGGTTCGTGTGCCGGAGACTTCCGGTGAGGCGGTTGCCCTCATAGAAAAGTACCGCAGGAAGGAACCAATGATTTCCAAGGAGCGAATCTGCGGGAGACTCTGGAGCGAGCATCACATTATCCTCTCCAGCGCCACGGTTGGGCGTGAAATCAGGCGTCACGGGTTCTATTTTGCGCAGACGCCGTCGCACAGAGGGAAGAGACGTGCTGCTCTGCAAAGAGGAGTTCCTCGGAGTTTCGGAGTTTGTGAAGATCCGGAGAATGCATCTCTCCCGGATATCACCGGTGAATCATTTTCCTTCTCTCCTCAATTAAACATCTGAGATGGCATACAAACACTCTCTCATTGGCTCACTCCTTACGATGGTCTGTGCTGTTGTCGGTTTCATTTCCTTCCCGCAGCTGGCAAATGCAGCGGAGAGCGCGTCATTCAGGCTCTACCAACAATATCCCAACGATGCGGAGGGGGGACCTTCCGAATCCGCCAACTTCCAGTTTGGAATCGGCAGGATGACCGTATGGCAATTCCCGCTTGTGAGTTCCAGTTTCCAGCTGGTATCGACGCTTGCACCCTCTGGCGGGGGATCTTCCAGCGGGGGCGGCGGTTCTTCCAGTGGGGGAGGGACCGATGGAGGAGGCGGTGACGGAAGCGGCGGACGCCGCCCGAGACCAATTCCTTCTCCTGAGGAACCTCCTGCAATCCCGCAGGAGAAACCACGGCGACCAGCGGCGCCGGCAAAGCCAAAGCCCGGGAAAGCCCCGGAGGTGCAAGTCTCTCCCTTCCCTCAGGAAGAAGCAGGATTTCCCACGGCTCCTTCGGGAGCAGAGGAGGCCGCTGAGTACATGGGGAAACGGCTCATCGACCGGATCCATTTCTTCCATCTCATCGATGCGTCCGAGCAGGAAGCATCTGCACGGGTGGCCAGGCCGATAATAGAACAATGGAGATTCACTGTGCTCCATCTGCTTCCTCCTGCACTTCATCCTGCCGTTGTTGCCATTTTTATTCTCCTATTTGTGAGTATGGGCTTGGGGTTGGTTGTTCGGAATGCACAAGCGATTCAGATTCACAGACGGAAGTATCTCTTCCTCTTCTTCCTCCTTTTCCATGGTGGAAAGAAGGAAGAATCATTTGTTATTCGTGATCTTTACCCGCAATGCAGAGCGGGAAAACGTTCCAGATTATCTTTGCATTCATGAGAAGCATCCGCATTCGCATCGGCCTCGCGCTCACAACGCTCTCCATAGGGTTCTGCCTTCTCCCGGTTCTCCGGACTCAAGCCGCATCCGTGGGACCGCAGAGAATCATCTACGATGCGCACCTGCTCGATAGCAGCGGCAATGCAATTACCACAGCACACTCCGTACGCTTCAGCTGGTGGACGAGCGCGGATTCCGTTGCCGGCGATACGACGGCAACCGGCGCAATCAATACGGGCGCTTCCTCCTACGCGAACTGGCAGGAAGTGCACACAGTGACGCCGAACAGTGATGGATATTTTTCAGTGGAACTCGGGAGCATAACTGCTCTGCCGGATTTGAGCAGTTTTACGTCTGTCCAGCTCCAGAATCTCCATCTGCAGGTGGAAGTGAGGGCCTCGAGTGCGGCAGACACCTCGTACGAACTGCTGGACCGGGATACGTCGGACACTACCCTCGACCGTTCTCCTATCGATACCGTGCCTTTCGCCCTGAATGCCGACAGGCTGGATCTGCATGATACGGGGACAGGCAGCGGGTCTATTCCTGTCCTGCAATCCGGAGGTCTTCTTGGGGTGGGGCTGATTCCCTCCGGAACCAACAGAAATGAATTCACGATCGATGCCGATGACTCGGCTTCCGGTTCCATCACTCTGCGGTTCGGCACGGTGCTCGCGAAGGAACTCACCTACGATCAGGGAAATAGCCGTTTCAATTTCAACGATGACGTGCGCATACAGGGAAACCTGACGGTGACCGGACTCATCAACGGGATCGATATTGCAACGTTGAGTAATTCGGTGGATACGCATCTCAAAGTCTCCAGTGGAGCCGGGCTGACGGTGAGCGTCGCCGGTGGCAGCTACCGTATTAACAGCACCATAACTGACTATGCCGGCAGCGGGAGTGTCGCCCTCTCCGATGGAGCGACGAACTATCTCTTCTTCACTTCCACCGGCCTCACTGTGAGCACGGCCGGGTTCCCCACAGGCAAGAGTTTCATTCCGCTTGCATCAGTCACTGCAGCAGGGGGAAGTGTTTCGGGAGTGACAGACAAGCGTGTTCTCCAGAGTGATGACAGGGAACGCACCGTTGAGAGCGTCTTTCACCCGCAGTATGAGAGTGCTGTGTTGCAGGGTGATGCAACGAATAACGTCGGTCAGCTTTCCCTGAGCCACGACGAAGTATCCCAAAACAACTACTACCTCTGGAGCAGCACCGCCACTTCGCTGCAGGACTACGATATTTTGGTGCGTGTCACTGTGCCGCCGGATTTCAAACAGTGGACGGCAGATCCGCTCAGCGTTTCGTACCGTTCTTCATCTGCCGACAGTGTCAATAACAAGCTTGATGTATCGGTGTTCGATACAAACGGATCACCTGTCACACTTTCCGGGTCAGTTTCTGCTCTCTCAGGCACCAGTTGGGCAACAACGAATATCGATTTCCAGGGATCACCCGTGTGGACTGCAGGGGAGGAATATCTCATTCAATTGAAGATGTACGCCAAGAACAATGAGCAAATGCATCTTGGAGCACTGAAGTTCCGGCATGTTGAATTCCAGTCCGGTGTGGAGTGAGGGAATCCATTTTTCTGAAAATGATTTAGTGCTTACATATTTAGTTATATGTCAAGTAAAGCAATCTTGCCATTCATTGCAAAGTTCATTATAATGTGAAGAATTATCCCAGTGAAATCACCTGGATACTTCCTAAGAAACCAATCACATACACACCTCACCTTTGGACTTCACTTCATCTTTCCTGCGATTGCGACGTCTCCTTACTGGATGTGTTGTAATGGCGATGATCCTGGGAATATTTCCTCCCATTGCAAAGGCCAGCAGCTGGAGCCCTACGTTGCTAGTAAATACGGAGTCTTTTGAAATTATTGATGATGGCAGCGGTTCGACAAATATAGAACTCCGCTTCGGAGACAGCGCGAATGAAATACTCCGGTGGGACATCTCGAATGCGCGGTTCCAGTTCACGGACGATGTCCACGTGGAAGGAAATATTACCGGCAGCGGAACGTTAACGGTGGATGGCGCCGTGAAGACCAAAGGGGACATTACATTGAATTCCGACCAGAGTGCGGCAGACACCGTGCTCACCTTCGGCTCAGATACGACAAATGAGACACTCAAGTTCCTGAACAATGAAGACCGGTTTGAAGTGAGCGATGACCTCAGGGCCACGGGTGAGATATACGCTTCGGGTGCGCTCATTGTGGATGGCGCTGCCACCTTTAAATCCACGGTGAAGCTCAACGGGGTGACATACACCTTCCCGGTGGCGGACGGATCCAACGGGTACGTCCTTACCACGAACGCTGCAGGCACTCTTTCATGGAGTTCCAAGACGGAAGGGAGTGTCACGCAGGCGGATGGAGATGCACGGTATGTGAACCAGAGCGGCGATACGATGACAGGGGCACTCTCCATTAAGAAAACTTCGGGAACCTCCACCGGCAATACACTCGTCGTGGATACGAAGGGGCTTGTGTACGATGCAACGAATAAGAGAGTGGGAATCGGAGACGCAGCCCCCAGCAACGAACTGGAAGTCCGTGGCACCGTCTCCGGTTCCTCCCTCCACGCCCACTCCCTCCTCACATCCTCCGGCAACGTGCTCGCCGCGGGGAATATCACCGTGAACAGCGATAACGGAGCAGCGGATGCGGTGCTCACCTTCGGGAACGACGCGGGGGCAGAGACGATCACCTTCAATGATGCGACGAATGAATTTGACATTTCAGACGATGTGAACGTCACCGGAACATTCGATGCGACGAGCACCATCACCACAAACGCGAATCTCACGATCAATGCAGATAACGGAGCCGCGGATGCCGTGCTCACCTTCGGGAGCGACGGAACGGCGGAGACTGCGACTTTCGCAAATGCGACGGACAGGTTTGATTTCAGTGACGATATTCATACGACAGGCAATCTCACGGCGAGCGGCACGCTAACAATACAGGGTGCCACTGTGCTCAAATCCACTCTGAAGCTCAACGGCGTGATCTACACATTCCCAACAAGCGACGGGTCTGCCTCCGGCAAAGTACTCAAGACCAACAGCGCAGGACAGCTCTCCTGGAGTGCAGACATCGATACGAATACCAACGCACAGACAATATGTGCCACAGATGAGTACTTGGATGGCGACGGTAACTGTGTGGATGTAATAGAAGAGGCAGAAATGGACAGCATGGCTGAACTCGAAACTCAGGTGGGTGGGGCGAACGTGATTGTGAGCACGGAGATAGATTCAGAATCCGAGCTGGAAACACTCCTGTCTGATGTGTCGAACGTTTACACAAATAACGATGGTGTTCTGTTCGTGGAGAGCTCTGCAGACGCACGGTACGTGAACGTGAGCGGCGATACGATGACGGGGAGTCTGAGAATCGCAAATAACGGCATCCTGAACGTTTCGGGCGCCATTCTCGGTAACGGCAATCTCACCATCAATTCCGACAATGGCGCTGCGGATGCCATACTCACCTTCGGAAGCGATACCACAGCGGAAACTTTGACATTCGCGAATACGAGCGACAGATTCGAGTTCAGCGACGATGTCTATGCCACAGGCGTTGTCCGTGCGCATGGCGGCCTCTCCGGCGCTTCGCTCCGGGTGGATGGTGGGAGCGTTTCCATTAATGGCGTGGCATACTCCTTCACGAATACGGACGGTTCTGTCGGACAGGTCCTCAGGACGGACGGCGCCGGGAACCTGACATGGTCCAGCCTTGCGAACGGTTCGGGAAATACCGTCTTCCTGAGCCCGGAGTATCCGAATGCCGTGTACTTCGCGAGCGGTTCCTCTTTCATCGGCCAGCTGTACGCTTCGGGCGGGAACCTCACGAATCTCGATAATAGCTACGCGTGGAGCTCTACCAATGCAAGCATCCAGGATTACTGGGTTTCTACCCGTGTGAAGATCCCCCACAATTTCTCGACTTGGGCACCGACTCCCATTCAGTTCCGCTACAAGACAGGGACAGCCACTGCCGGGCAGAATCACCTGACTGTGAAGTTCTTCGATACCGCAGGAACCCAAATTGCTCTGACAAACGGGGGAGGCCTTGCAAGTACGTCGTGGACTACGGCAAACATCACCGGTCCACAGGGATCAGGAACGTACACTCCGGACAGTTACATTACGATCATGGTGAAGCTCGCGGCCAATAACACCGCATCCGCGAAAGCGCATGCCGGCTCCATCAGCCTCAACTGGCGGACGACGACGCCCTGAGGATGAGGGTTAGGGTTAGGGTTTGGGTGTTGGATTATTAAGCTTTGAGCTTATAGCTTTCAGCTTTCAGGAAGTTTCAAACTTCCAAAGTACAATCCAAAAGGCTAAATCCCCAAGGAACCTCTGAGAAACCCAGAAGCATGTCATGCTGAGCGTAGTCGAAGCACGACATGCGCCAAATTGTCGCAGTTCGTCCCTCGACTACGCTCGGGATGACAGCTCACTGTGACAATTTGGGAGTTTTTCAGGGGTTCCCTAACCCCACCCCTAACCCCAACCCTACAAAGAGGGCTCATACCCCCGGTTTCTGATGCAGTTCCGATAGAACGTAGCGTAATCCTGTTCGATGAAGAGCCCTGCCTGGGCCGCCCGTTGCAGTTCCTGGTTCTGCGGGTTCTGCTGCAGACGTGCCTGCATGCTGGACTTCGCAGATTCCTGGGCGGAGCTGTGGCAGAATCTCACTGCCCTCGTTGGTCGGAAGGAGAGCAAGTAGAGCGAGAGGAGGAGGGCAGCGATGGCGAAGAGAAACCACTTGTCCGCGATGCTGCCGATGACAAGGGGTTTGGATGGTTTCATGACAGACAGACTGTAGCGGGAGAGGAATACTTATTGCAACTCTACTACATACTACTTCCTATTCCTACATGTTCGGGCAGTTCAAAATCCTCGCGCGGGCGCGGACCATTCGTTCCCACTGCATTCTTTCGATGCTCCCGGGCGTGACGTCGTACATATCCCGGAGGACGCCGCAATCACGGATATGATCGAGCATCTGCGCAGCTCTGCTGCCCTGAGTGTCATCGCAATCTTTCAGGCAGACTTTGGACCAGAGGCCGTCCGTGCCTGATTGCTCCGTCTGTCTCCAGAAAGATCCTGCCCGTGCTATGAGAACCAGAAAACAGGCAGCGATCAGGAGAATCCGGATCCGCGGTTTTTCGAGAGGCGGAAGGACCCTCTCAAAATAAGCTGCGAGAGGAGGAATGAGAAGCATCCCTGCGGCCAGAGAGAAAAAGGAGCCCCAGAGATCAGTCTGGAGGAGGGAGAGACCGATGAGTACCATGAGAATTCCAGGCACGAAGAGCACACTCTTCCTGCACCCGGGAACGCCGCATTCCTTCTGCTCCGGCATGTTGGCATTGTACTCCTGCAGGATTCCGGATTCATTGATCTGCACATTTCTTCGCTCTGGTCGCAAAGCGGCCATTGTACACACTAAGTTTCTGTAAGCTGACGAGTTACATTCCTTCATCCACTGTCTCAAATGCTCCTTCTTCCCACCCGGAGAAGATCTTTACGAGCTGTGAGTCATTGCTCTTGGAGCGAGTAAGTTCCACCCACCGGCTGTCATCGATCTTGAGGAGGACGATGATGTCGCCGGGATTGTGCATCTCGAAGTCTTCCTTGAGCAGGAGGTGCCCGGACATGCGGAGCATGATCTTCTGCTTGTCCTTGGGCTGCAAAACAAGCACCTGACCAAGCACTCCTCCGCGGATATGTGCGAGAACATCATTTTTCTTCCCGTCCTGCATAGCAACGAGATGATAGCCGGCCGTGATTTCTATGGTGCCTCCTGAGATCGTGAGCACGCTTCCTGCGCCTTCGGTGGAAACCATGCGTCTCTCCAGTGCTTGCACTCTTGCAGAGAGTTCCTGGACAGAACCCACCAGATACGGATTTACTGCATAGGAATCGATCTGCAGATAACCTGCTGCGTCTTCGAACACGCTATCCGGGAAGACGTTTCTGAATTCCTGTGCGACGAAGTTGTAGTAAATGTTGTCCTTGATGAGAGGGTGCTCCGCAAGATATTCCGGCTTGAACCTGTACTGCACAGGACGCAGCGCATTGATGGCATCCAGGCTGTTTTCTATGGTCTGCACGTCTTTCTTGATGCGGATGTCCGACCGCCCGCGCCAGCCTCCGGGACTTGATTTGGCTGCCGAACCCTCCACTTCAAGCGTGTCGGTTAATGGCCTTGCACCTATGCCCATACGCCCCTGGTTGTCCACGATGACATCTGCTGTATAGTCGCCATCGGAGTCGAATTCCAGTTCGCTTAATTCTTCGTTAAAGCCAATGCGGGCCTCATTTCCATCTACACCCACGTGGAAGCTCCCCGGACCGGAGTAGACGTTGGCCCACCGGACGGATGAGGTGCCCAGATTATACGTATTGTGTGCAGAAGGTACGAAGTGGCCGCTCGGAGTGAGCGTGTTTGCCGCGGAGCGGTAGAGCTTGGTATCGAAAGTATTATTGTAGCCAAAGAGAAGATGCGGATTATTTACGGCGTTGCTCGTTGGCATGGAGATCGCCAGTCCCGGCGCATTCGTCGCTTCTGAATCCAGGAGCATACCCGTGCCGTTGCCGTCCTGATTGAGGAGAAGTGCCCCCGTCTTATTCGTCTGATTGGTGTGGAGGGCGAGCGCTTTGCCGGACATGGTGCCGACGACTTCGAGCTTCGTCGTGGGGGTGATGGTGCCGATGCCTACATTCCCCATCAGGTAGCTATCCGCTCCCGCCATCACGGTGAGATTCGCCCCCGAGAGCGTTCCCTGCACCTCCACGTCATCGCTGAAGACAAATCCATTGGTCGTATCGTTGAACCGCAGCGTCTCGGCGGCTGCATCGTTCCCGAAGGTAAGCACTGCATCCGCTGCTCCATTATCGCTGTTTACGGTGATATTCCCCGCAGCGAGCACATTGCCGGAGGAAGTGAGGAGGGAGTGGGCGTGGAGGGAGGAGCCGGAGACGGTACCACGGACTTCGAGTTCGTTGCTGGGGGTGGTGTCGCCGATGCCGACGTTGCCATCAGTCCTTACAACCATCCGAGTATAGTTAGAAGCTCCCCCAGCAACTAATTTAAGAATATATGCGGTAGTATCAAATTCTCCTGTTTTTACCAATAATCCGTTTGCCGAAGTCCCC
>DATDVK010000037.1:0-9653 GCA_035290085.1 Candidatus Peribacteraceae bacterium | reverse complement strand
TCCCGCAGAAAAAATCACCCATTCTCGCGCTCGTCATCATCATACCGCTCCTCGCACTTTTCACATTCCTCTTGCTCCTCAATTACTGGGAACTCCTGGGGCTCCCGGGCGGTGCGGCGTAATTACTGTGCTTTCCCGCTCCACTCCTGCTCCTCCACACCCGCTTGTTTGTTCGCCGTGCGCGCAGCAAGGAACAGGTAGTCGCTCAGGCGGTTGAGATACACAAGCACATGCTCATTCACCTGCTCATGCTCCGAGAGAGCCACCACCCAACGTTCAGCACGGCGGCAGACGGTGCGTGCATGGTGGAAGAGCGCTCCCGCCTCCGAACCTCCCGGGAGAATGAACTTCGAAAGAGGGAGAAGCTGATTCTCCAGTGCCACTCCCCGTTCCTCCAGATGCTGCACTGCCTCCGGCCGGAGACGATCGACATGCGCTGTACTCTGGAATGGCGTTGCAAGATCTGACCCGATGCAAAAGAGGATGTTCTGAATGGAGGAGAGATCATCCGCCACAAGTCCCGGAAGCGTTCGCAGGGCAAGGAGCATGCCGAGAATGGCATTGAGTTCATCCACCGTTCCGTATGCATGGAGACGATCCGAAGCTTTGGAAACCCTCTTGCCTCCAAAGAGCCCGGTACTGCCGGAATCACCAGCCCGCGTGGAGAGGGAGGGACGCACCATGAGAAGCCGAGTATACCACTACGCAAATTGTTCCATGACCTTCTCATGCACCTTCTTTGCCTCCTCCTCCTTGAGCGTACGGTCCTGTGCACGGTACGTGCAGCGCAGAGTGAGCTTGTACCTCTGTGCCCCAAGCTCGTCTCTCCCGTACAAATCCGCCACTTCGACATTCTCAAGGAGTTCTGATGTCTTGCGGGCCTTCTCGATGGCCTCACCCAGTGCGCGGTTGTGGCTGAACTCCACGGTTTCGTCGTAGACAATGGAGGGAAACTGCGGGAGCGGCACAGCCACCTTCTTCTTCCCTTCCTTCGCAAAAAGTGCTGTGAGATTGATGAGCGCAACCGAGGTGCGCTCGGGGAGGTCGAAACGCTTTGCGATGACAGGATGCAGCTCGAAGAGCGCACCGACTTTCGTGCCTGCAACAGTAATATCCGCGGCACGCCCTGGGTGTGCCGCAGCATGCGGCTCCGAAAGGGCCCGCGAGGAAAGCTCGTACCCAACCGCCGCAAACGCCAGAGAGAGATCCCGCTTGAGTTCCAGGAAGCTGGAACAGCTGAGATTGGCAACATGCCGGTGTGCACGGAGGACCCCCATGGCGTGGCAGTCATCCCCCTCGCTTCCAAAAATAGCCCCCTGGTGGAACGTCTGGAACACATCCGCGACGCGATTGATGTTCTGCTCCGCATGATCCAGAAGACGCGGCAGCACACACGGTTGCATGAGACTCAGTTCCTCGCCGAGGGGATTCTCTATCTCCGCACAGCTTGCAGGATCGATGTTGCATTTGCGCAGCAAATCCGGACCGAGCAGTGAGAGAGGGAGGAACTCAATGTACCGCTCCTCCTTCAGGGCACGCCGGAACTTCTGCAAACGATGGTCACGCGCAGGGAGCATCGTGGAATCAGCCGGCATCACGGATGCAATTCTTCCGTACCCGAACATGCGCCCGATTTCCTCTATGAGATCATGTGCACCGCTGATATCACCCAACCGGTGCAGGGGAGAAAGCACTGTCAGCGTGCCTTTCTTCTCGGACACAGAGAATTCCAGATCGCGGAGTACCGCCATCACCTCCTTCGCAGTCAGAGTCGTTCCAAGTATGGCATTCACACGCTCCACCGAGAGTGCAATGGGCTCCGGCGATCCGTCATCGCCCCAGCTGTCCATGGAAGAAACAATACGCGCACCAGGGACCAGTTCGAGGAAGAGCTCCAGAGCACGCAGAAATCCCTGTGACACTGTCACGCACGGAATACCCTTCTCGTAGATCGTTGCAGCGTCCGTCCTGTGCCCCGTTGCAATGATGGTGTGGCGGATGGAAACAGGATCAACTGCAGCACTGTGCAGAAAAATCCTCTTCGTCCCCTCCTTTGTGGAACTCCGTAATCCTCCCATGACACCCAGGAGATCAAAGATGCCTTCACCATCACTTAGAACAACGGAGCCATCCGGCAATGCGCGCTCCACCCCATCCAGCGTCACAATCTTCTCCCCTCTCTTGCTCACGCGCATCCGGATATCACCCTTGAGATCGTCGGCATCGAAGCTATGGAGCGGCATACCGACCTCCATGGTGACGTAGTTCGTGATGTCTACCGGCAGACTGACCGAGCGCCACCCCGTAGCCTCGAGGCGCTTCACCATCCAGCCCGGTGTCTGCCCGATGCTATCAATCTCAAGAAGGCAGGCGCAGTACCGCGGAACGAGATGTTTGTTCTCGACGTGGATTTTGAAAGGGGACGGCTTCTTCGCAAAAGCCGGCACCTTGTACGCAGGCTTCTTCTTCCATGTCGCTATGCCGGCAGCCACGCACTCGCGGGCGAACCCTACGTGCGAGAAAAGATCGGCCCTGTTTGTTAAAGCATGGTTATCGATATCGAGAACCGTATCAGAAAAACCAAAGTACGTGCGGAGCGACTGCCCGACACCTTTATCGCCGTCACCGAAATCCATGATCGGTCGCTCCCCTTCCACCGGGCGGGGAGGATACTGCTCCTCGAGTTCCAATTCTGCCGCAGCACAGATCATGCCTTCGCTCTGCACTCCACGAATTTTCACTGGTTCCAGCTTAGCCAGCTCTTCCCCATGCCACTTCACCGTTGCACCGGTGTGCGCAAAAGCAACGCACATGCCCTCCCGAAGATTCGTCCCACCACAAACAACAGACTTTTCACCACAATCTGTGCGCACCTTGCAAATGAGGAGCCGGTCCGCGTCGGGATGTTTCTTGATGCTCAGCACTTTGCCGACACAGCAACTATCGAGGAGGGCTCCTTGCCTCTTTACCGCATCTACTTCAGCTGTATGCGCAGTGATGGCATCCGCTATTGCCTGTGGATTTCCCTCCGGAAATGCAACGAAATCAGAGAGCCAATCAAGTGAAAGCTTCATACGGGCCGCAGCATACACGAGTGACCGAAAGCATTGAACGAGAAAATCGCACTTCCATGGCAAACCTGCTATGCTCTGCAATAATTCTCCCCTCTCTCCCCTATGCTCAGGAAGCACAAAATTCCTCTCATCCCCACTCTCTTAGAGACAATCTCCTGGACGGTGTGTCTGCTGTTGCTTGTGATCATGGTTACATCCCTCACAGGGCTCCTCGTGCTGCACATGGAATTCGACAGGGTTGCCATAGGAAGTTCCAACTCTTCCCTCGCCCTCATAGCAGCAGCCCTCAGCACCGCACTCTGGTGGAAAAGCATGAAGTACTGCCTCAGCTTCCACGACGACAAGTAGTAGGGACTTTGCTTTGATCGCTCATGGAGAAATGGTTAACTATCCGCATTGCGGTTGGTTTGCCAACCGTGCAGGTTGGAGGGATGGCCGAGTGGTCTATGGCGCACGCTTGGAAAGCGTGTAACCCCGCAAGGGGTTCCAGGGTTCAAATCCCTGTCCCTCCGCCACAGTTGAATTGCAGATGAGCAAGGAGCGCAGCGACGCAGCGAATCGCAAGATACTGTGTCCCGTGAGCCGCAGCGAACGGGACTACACGACAGAGAGTACATGCATATGTACAACTTCCCACCACAGTTGAATTCGACCCTGAGCCTGTCGAAGGGCGAAGATACTGTGTGCTGGGCGAGTCCACCAGAGTGAGCGAGCGCAGTACTATGGAAAGAAGGAAGTAATGGGAACAAATCCGAAGCTCCTCAGTATCATGCCCACCGCCCTCATCGTCCACGGCATCTACGGAAACCCGGAAGAGAACTGGTTACCGTGGCTGAAGCAAGAACTCGAAGCTCTTGGGGTAAAAACGTACGTCCCCTTCTTCCCTACAAAGGATGATCTGAAACCGCAGGACTGGTGGGAAGCTTTTGAGCCCTACGAAAAGCACATCAAAGCAGACACTATTCTGATCGGGCACAGCCTTGGCGTCGCCTTTCTCCTCAAAGTGCTGGAGAAGCACGCAGTCAGAGCGTCATTCTTCGTCGCGAGCGCCTGGGGAGACATGCCCTACAATACGTATCAGCCCGTGATGGCCCCTATCGCAGATCAGAAGTTTGACTGGAAACGCATACGGAAACATTGCCCGCATGTTGAAATCTTCCACAGCGATAACGACCCCTACCCCCGGCTGGAACGGGGGGAGACACTGGCAAAGAACCTGGGCGCAAAACTCACGGTCATACGGGGGGCAGGCCACTTTAACAAGGATGCCGGCTACACCACATTCCCACTCCTTCTGGAAAGGATCATGACAATCTGTCTTCACAATAAAAAATAACACCACAATTACTAGAGAGAAGCACCCCACCGCACTACACTCTGGCGGCTATGGCGCTGTCTTCACCAGATTCCGGACAGCTCCCGGACCCCACAAGTGCACTTCCTTCCCTCCCACCGGAGGTTGATTTGACGTGCGGGGGGCAGCTCCAACCCGGCGGCCACCGCATCAGGGAGATCCTTCATGACGAGAGAGATCATCTCTCCTGCTGGCAGTCGGGGAAGATGGTCCTCGGAGCCCTCAACAAAGCAGGATACCGGTACCATGAAATGCCCCGCATGCTGTACCGGCTTGCCCGTCTGTATATGCAGGCATCCGTCCCGCACGATACGGAAGTCATCTGCGAGGCAGATGAGTATGCAGAACAAGTAATACTGGAATTTATAGGGCGTTTCGTGCGTAAAGGAAGCAAGCTCCACGGGCAGGAGAACCTCGTACATGCCATGGAACTGAACGGCCAGGGAGAGAGTGTGCAGTTCTACAGCATGCCGCACCTCTCCGCGATGGATCCCGTGTTCCTCAAAATACTCCTGCAGAGAGAAGCAGAGAGCACAAATGCGCAAGCACACAGGGAAGCAGCAGAACGCATGTTCAACCAACTCATAGTACTCATCGGCCATAAAGTACTGCACAACCGGTTCCGCCGCGCGTTCAGCCAGGCCGTGAACGCCGTCTTCACCGTCCCGCCGAAGTACAGGGCGGACCTGGAACCGGATGTGAAGCAGCTGCTTGCAATGCACTCGGGGAATGTCGGACACATTGTGGAAGCACTCCGGTCAGACCCGCGCTGGGCGATGTTCCTGTGCCCGGAGGGCGGATTCACGCGGGAGAGGCAACTCGGCATCCAGACCATGACCGCACAGGTGTCATCGGACACGTACATCGCCCCCATCTTCACCGACGAGCCCGAAGGGTTCATGCGCCATGACTTAGGCACAGCAATGAATATGGAACCCTCGCCGGTACACATGTACTTCGGCAAACCGTTCCAGCTGGAGTCGGGCGGCAGGCGCCAGCGAGTGAGTACGCTCATCACAACATGCCGCAATAATTGCGCTGCAGTGGGAGCACCCGTCCGCAAATACCGATGGGGATACATGAAGAGAAACCGCGACGAAGAATCGGGACAGGAATTTGTGGAAATAGGTTAGGAACGCATTCTAGAGCGCATCCCTCCGTTCCCGCGGCTCGTAGTACGGGAGACCGAGCTTATCGTATACCTCTTGTTCAGTCTTACCGGCGATAAATTTTCCAGTTCCATCGAAAAGACCGTACTCATTGAGTTTCCATTTGTGTCGCATCGCCACTTTCCGCATGGCAATGTTGTGCTCCTTGCTGCCGGTGAAGTAGAGCAGCGCAGCACCCCACTGGTTTCTGCGGACGAACCTCACATCCACCCGGAGACCGTTTTTGAGATCGAAGGAAAGCTTCTTATCGCCGTGCGCCACCGTGTCGCGGACAAACGAAAGGGATGCGATGGCATCCGAAACATTCTTCGGTTTCTTCGTCACCACAAGAACATCTATATCCCCCACCGTCTCTTTCTCTCTGCGGTACGAACCGGCAATTTCCAATTTCTCCACACCTTGCACACTCCCAATTGTCTTCCGGAGTTTCTCCACATCATCTTTAATCTCTTCCCGCGGGAACCGCTTCGTCCGCTCCTTCACTCGCTTCGCGTTCTCGAGGATTTTCTTCTCCATGAGAGCAGACATGCGCGGGAGACCCTGCAGCTTCCCTGCTTCCGCCGCTTTGATGAGCCCTGCAACCGTGGTAATGCCAAGAGCAGATTGAATCTGCCGGACTCTCTTGGGACCAAGCCCCTCTATGTCCATGAGCTCAGCCGAAATCCCCCCCTGCTCCGCGCGCAATTTCACGAGGAAGGAGATCTGCCCGGTTTCTAAGTACTCGATGATTTTCTTGGCAATGGCTTCCCCAATCGCCGGCAGCTTCTCCAGTTCTTTTGCACTGCCGTACGTGGAAATATCCCGTGGCAACTCCTCTACCACCTGCGCCGCACGGCGATACGCGGCAGGTTTAAAAGGCACCTGCTGCTCAGCGAGCAAGACGGCAATCTGGCGGAGCTGACCTGCGATGGCCCTGTTATTTTCCATGGGCACATTCTACCGTACCTCTCTGTTCTAAACAGGAACAGAACCGCAATATCCACTGAAGAAAGCCAAAAAGGAATAACGGTATCAATGAAATATCAGAGAAACATGGGAGAAAGAAAGTCAAAGCAGCACCATAAAGACATGGATCTCTACAGAGAAAAATACCGCATCGCATCCAATCGCAAATCTGGAAAGGATTATGCATCACCCAGCCCGTATTTTATTACAGTATGCACAGAAGATCGAAAAACACAGTTTGGAGAAATCTGTCATGGAATGATGGGATTAAATCATGCTGGATGTGCCGTCGCCGATGAAATCCAACGCACACCAATAGTGCGGCCATGTGTGAGCATTGATTCTTGGGTGGTGATGCCAAACCACGTTCATGTCATTGTTGTAATCCATCCTAACAACCCCGTAAATGCGGAACGGTGGTTCGGCATTGTCGGTGACACCGTTGGTGCACCCGTTGATGACACCGTTGGTGCACCCGTAGAGACGCACCGGCGGTGCGTCTCTACGCAGGTCAACATTTACATTCCATTATTTCGCCGCCGCCCGTACACATTGGGGTCCATCGTCGCGCAAATAAAATCCCTATCGACCAAACGCATCCACACGATGGGATACACGGATTTTGCATGGCAACCCAATTACCATGACCACATCATTCGTACCCACGACGAATGGCAACGCATCCGCCAATACATCATTGATAATCCTATGAATTGGGATCGTGACCGGAACAACCCGACAATGGAATATCGATGCAGAGATAGCATCGCCCCTCGGGAAACACCAAGAAATCTGTTCTGATCGTAAGATGCGCGGCTCCGTACCCTTGGGGTACGGAGCCGCTAAGGAAGCCGATGGCAGATGCCACTGGCGGGAATTGTCAGAACTCCGAAGCCCTATTTCTTGGCGGGCGCCTCCTTGTGCTGGGCATAATCTTTGCAGCGGCACTTCTTCATGAGGCGGCCGCACTTTGGGCAACGGCGATTCTTCGACATGGACAATTCTCCTTCTGTTCTGCCGGAGCCCGCAACGGAGCCCCGCTACGTCAGTTCCAGTTGAGCAGAACAGGTTTCTTGCTGCGAAAAGTAAAAGAACGAAATGATAGTACGCACCTTGCTCTTTCCATAAAATCGAAAGCTTGCTCGGTCCGCCTGCAGCGAACTACAAACGGACCGAGCTTCGTCAGGAGTGAGAAACAAAGTGAGCTACCAGTGGCTCACCACACTTAGGAGAACTTAGTCTCGCAAGTGCGGTGAGCCTTTCTGATACTCAGAATTTTTCCCACGCTATGAATGCTCTTCCATCACTGGCACACAGAAGTGCGGACCGCCCCTCTTGAAAAGGGGGATACAAGAGCAAGGTACGTACGAAAGACTGTGGTTTACAAAGATCACTGTGGTGTATACACCTTGCTCCTTCCAAAAAGATGGTAAGGATGTGCTCGGCCCGCCGCAGTGAAACTGCAGCGGACCGAGCGGGGTTTGGGAGATGAGAAAAGGAGCCCGGAAGATCAGGCACGCTTGGCCCTGGCCCTAGCAGCAACAAGTTGCCGCTCCCGGGTCACATTGTTGGACCCGGTTGCGCCCCGCAGAGCTGCATTCTCAAGCAGCTTGCGGGCCGCGGCGGACATCTCCTTCGGTTTCCCGTCGGACTGCCCGTTGCCAGCCACAGGTGAAGCTGATCCCGCTTCGCAAAGGATTTTCCTTCGACGTCTCACGACCGTACCTCCCAAAAAAATTGTCTGCTCTCCCGTTCTTGGCACGCGACTGCGTGGACCACTCCTTGCGTATCCAATTGATCCAGGGTGGTGCAAGAGCAAGGTATATACAGTTACAGAGAGAAATCTGCTTTCGTCTGAAACAGACCAGACCTGCGCGCGCTGGGGGCAACGCAGGTCCGGTTGGGAGCGCCATTGGCGCTCCCGGGGCGGGGTGGGCTTCGACTCAGCTCGCAACGGCTTCGACTTCGCACTTCTGGACACCCGGCTTGCTCGGGCACGCACTCTCGTGCGCACCGATCTTGTCGGGATGACCCAAGTGCGAGCAGAAGCTGCACTCAACAAGCTGTTCATTGACCGGATTCATCGCGCAGGACGCCTCGTGATCGCGAATACGATCACGGATGAACGACCGCATGCAATGCCGACAACGGCACCAGTACTTGCCTTTCGTGTTGTTTTTCAAGCGCCTGGCACGCCTCTGAGACACCTGCCCCAGTCGACCATGGGGTTCCTGTTTCCTCCTTCCTATAGGAACATAATTGAGAAAAGCATCCACAGACTCAGTGCCCGAGGGGCGCACAAAAGAGCCCCCATGATGATTCTCCTCTGTGAGAGCCGGATACCGCCGCACGAACACGCTCGGCGTCATCGTCTCGCCACGGAAAAGGATGACCACAGGCGACCCCTTGCTCGCACCGTTCGAACCTTTCTGAGCAACTTGCATGGAAGAAACTCCACTTCGACAACAACTGCCCTCTCCCAAAAATGGGATTTAAGATCTCCGCTAGTCGCGACGCTTGTCGCAGTTTTCCTACTTACGGAAGATCAAGAGCAGATTTCTCTCTGCATTTCGGTGCTGTGAATGAACGAAAAGCCCTTCTTGCTTTGAAGGGGCGTGGTACTCAGTCCTGTCTCTCTGTCAGCTGAGCGCCCCTTCCTCATAGAGGAAGCGGATCGGGCACCAGACGGAGATGAGGTGGAAACAGTTCTTCATCGCATTGGACAATGTAAACTAATACAGATAATTGTCAATCACTTTGTAATGGTACATAGATACAAGTGACATTCGTCAGAATAAGGATTGGAAGCCCCGGAGTCAACCGGACATCACATCATCCTTATTTTACGCATACAGAAGGCAAAGACGGCAATACATAAGACTTCGTGGAAAGAAAGCAGAAGTGAGAAAGCAGTGGGCAGTACTGACTTCTGTCCTCTGCCCTCTAAATCATAAAGACACATTCTTGATTTATAGCAATCACTCGGTACAATCCTTCCGGTCTTTGGAAACACAGACAAACCGGAGAGAGGAGAGTGCTTACACGCAAGCATCTTCCCCTCTTCTGTTCCAACCATCTGTTCACCCACTTGGAAGGAGGTGATGTCCATGT
>DATDVK010000036.1:0-15808 GCA_035290085.1 Candidatus Peribacteraceae bacterium | reverse complement strand
TCTTCATGGAGATGGAGTCGGGAGGGGATAGCGCACTCTTCGACATCATGCGGCGGAAGCTGGCGAACTGTTCCGCGGTGCGGGAAGCCCAGTGGCTCGGGAGCTGGAACGGCCGTCTGTACTCCGATTCCATCCGCACGGAAGATCCGCCGCGCAGAGATCCCCTCGCAAGGCCGCAGGTGGAAGGTGCGCCGCTGGATCCATCGCGGAGGTACCATGGTCTGCAGTTCAGGCCGGAGAACTATCCTGGTGTGCTCTTCGACACGACCGGCTACATCCGGACATCCGATGTGAACCTTAGGTTCGTACACTCGAGGCCGGAGGGTCACAAGCAGTACGGCTTCCTCGTGGGGATGGATTCGAGCCAGACCACGCCTGAACGCTTTCAGCTCATGCTCGACCACATGCGGAGCGACTCCCACCTCCAGTATGTGCACTGGCTCCGCTCAACGGATTCTTTGAGCGAACTCCAGGAATTGGAGCCAAAAGAAGATTGATTCCTCCTCTCCTTTCAGTATACTTCTGCCACATGATTGCTCAGAACTTCTTCTACGGTGCCTTCTGGTATTTCCCTGCCGGGAAGTTGCCGTCTGTTCTGAGCTAATGTAACTCACTGTACGCGCACCTTCCCGAGAATCGGGAGGGCGTTTTTTCTTATTCTTTTCTCCCCATCCATCATGATCATCACATTCGAACGAGATCATGTCCCGGGCGATGTCACCGCTGTCTGTGACAGAATTTCCGGAGCAGGCGATCTGACTCCTGTTGTTGAGAATGGCAAGACGTATACCGTCGTTGCAGTGATCGGAGATATCAACGGGCGGTGCGAGACACTCATCGAACAGCTTGGCGCGATGCGCGGGGTGGCCGGCGTGCAACGGATAGGGAAGAAGTACCAGCTTGCCGCACGCAAACATCCGGACCAGCAGACGATTGTCGATGTCGGACATGGCGTGCAGATTGGTGGTGACAGACTGGCGATCGTTGCGGGACCCTGCTCCATAGAGAGTGAAGTGCAGCTGCACACAATCGCGCAAGCGGTGAAAAATGCAGGGGCGCACATTCTCCGTGGCGGGGCATTCAAGCCCCGCACGAGCCCGCGCGATTTCCAGGGGCTTGGAGAAGACGGTCTGAAGATGCTCCGCGATATCGGCGGTGAGTTCGGCATGCCCACGCAGACCGAGGTCATGGCACCGCATCAGGTGGATATGGTGGCGGACCATGCGGATATCCTGCAGATCGGCACGCGCAACATGCAGAATTACGATCTACTCAAAGCCGTTGGCCAGACGAGGAAGCCTGTGGTGCTCAAGCGCGGCATGTCCGCGACTATTCCCGAGTGGCTCTCTGCAGCCGAGTACATTCTGGACGGCGGGAATCCGCATGTGGTTCTCTGCGAACGCGGGATACGCACATTCGACAGCACTATGACCCGCAACACGGCGGATGTTGCGGCCATTCCGGTTCTCCACGGGGAGAGCCACCTTCCGGTGATGTTTGATCCCAGTCATGCAGTAGGGAAGAGAAAGCACATTGCGGACACGGCGCTTGCTGGTGTGGCCGCGGGTGCCGACGCACTGCATCTCGAAGTGCACCATCAGCCGGAGCTGGCGCTCTCGGACGGAGACCAGTCTCTGCTGCCGGAACAGTTCGCTCTGCTTGTGCAGCAAATGAACATTATGCGGGAGGCGCGCATGCGCTGCAGGGCGCTGCGTATGGAGGGGTAGCCAGGAACGGTGAGAAAGCCCCTTTTGGAAGGGGATTTTTCTCCGTGTTTTCCTTTCTCGATGCGTATTTTCCGCTTAGAATAGCTGTTCCAATGGTTCTCCCATGCCGGTATCGGCTCTGGATTCTTGCCATCCTTGCGCTGGCGGTCGGGCTCTCCGCCATCCCTGTGTATGCCGAGAGCATGTTTGGTCCTGTTCCCTCGTTCTCAGACATCATTCCGAGCGGGGAGGAGATGAGAGTGCCGGCCTCCGGGGCCTTGGGCACGGATGGGGGATCATCTCTGTTCGGTCCAACGTTCTCTACGAGCTATCCGGGTGTGTTCGGCCCCGTTCCCGGTGTCACCCCGCGTGCGAGCAGGGGTGACAGTGTGTCTTCCAATGGTGCAAGCGGGCTTTTCGGCGAGGCTCCTTCTGTGACTGATGGCGGTTTTGGCCTCACATTCTCCACGACGTCGCCGGGGGTATTCGGTCCGGTGCCGGATGTGACCCCGCGTGCGTCACAGGCACAGTAATACAGAAGTATTGAGAGTTGTTGCGGCATCACCATCCTTCTTTCTTTTGTCTGCCGCACAAAAGAAAGAAGCAAACCCTTCGACAAGCTCAGGACAGGGAAAAAGTCACCACCGCCAGCCAAGAGTCGCAAAACTCTTTATTTTTTGATCCTTTCTGGCCAAAAATGCTGTTCGAGCCCTTCGGCAAGCTCAGGGCAGGCTCCAGCGAGTTCATTTTTGGCCGCTTTTTGGGCACTTTTTCTAAAAAAGTGCCAAAAGGAGCAAAGAGAATGACTCCATCGGAAAGATATGAGAGGCAAAGATCGAGGAATAAGAGCAGTGGATTTTTTCTTTAATTTCCTTTTTTCTCCTTTGACTTTCTCTTGTTTTGGTCTATCCTCAGCCATGAAATGATTCAGCTTTCCCCAGTACCGACCCGGATTCCCACTCCGCCGCAGGCGAGGGTCGGTGTGCAGGTCGTAAGCTGATGATATAACAGAAAGCTTCTGGCACCCTCCCTCAAGCAGCGGAGGCGTTTTTGTATTTTTCCGAATTCTGCATATGACTATTGAAGCACCATCCAAAGAGCTGCTTGTCGTAAAGATAGGCACCGATACCATCATCAATGGCAGTGGGCTCGACTATGAAGTTCTGAGGCACGTTACGGGCGACATTGCGGATCTTATCCATGAGAACATCCGGGTTGTGCTGGTTTCTTCCGGCGCAGTGGGTGCGGGTATTCCCAGCCATGCCACAGCCGCGCAGCGAAAGATTCTTCGTACGATGAAACCCACTGTTTCCACTCTCGGACAGCACAAACTCATGGGCGCATTCGGGTACCATTTTGAAAACCACGGGATAGAGGTGGCGCAGTGGCTCACCGAACCGCATGATTTCGCTTCCGAGGAAAGCCAGGAAACCATGTTGGCGAACTTCGAAAATGTCGATGCGCTGGAAGGAGTGTACGGAAGAC
Organism: Candidatus Peribacteraceae bacterium; assembly: GCA_035290085.1. Classification (GTDB taxonomy): domain Bacteria; phylum Patescibacteriota; class Gracilibacteria; order Peribacterales; family Peribacteraceae; genus GWB1-54-5. The sequence continues at coordinate 12,617 of DATDVK010000036.1, read as the reverse complement.
CGATTGTTCCTGTGCTCAACACGAATGACTTCGTGACACGTGCAGGATTCGAGACAGATAACGACCGCCTGGCTGGGTTTGCGGCACATATTTTCCCCGGAGTCCGCAAGCGCCTGCTTCTTCTCACCAATAAGCCTGGATTACTGAGGGATGTCCATGACGATAGTACGGTAGTCCGGGAAGTGCGTGTCGGGCAGGACAACTGGCGGCAGTACATCGCTGATGAGAAATCACAGAACGGCACAGGCACTATGCTTTCCAAGTGCGAGGTAGCGGAAGAAGCAGCTTTGGAAGACATACTCACTACCATTGGCTACGGCAAAGCACGCGGTGCCATCCACAGGCTGCTTGCCAGAGAGGAGGGGACAACGTTCCTTCCTCCGGCGTATACTGAGCGCCTATGAAGCGCACACTATTCTCTCTCTTCCTGTGGTTTGTTCCGGTACTCGTTCTCGCAGCCGTCTACGACACGGGCGTGCTCCGCTACTCAGACGTGGCGGAGGGCTCGCCGGGCGCAGTGGCCATAAGCACTCTCACGGGTATGGGTGTGCTGGAGGGCAATCCCGACGGGAGCTTTCGCCCCTACTCCTCTCTGAACCGTGCGGAGTTCACTAAGATCGTGATGGGTCTCCTCGAAGATGACGGCACTCCTTACAGCACCAGCTGCTTTGCGGATGTCCCGAGTACCGCGTGGTATGCAGGCCCGGTCTGCAGGGCGAAAGCCCTGGGGATCGTGAGCGGTAATGCGCTTGCGGGGGTTCCCGCGGAGGAGTGGCCGTTTGCAGCTTCCCGCGATGTGAACTTCGCGGAGGCAGTGAAGATACTGGTGGAGATGTACGGTTTTGATGTGCGTCTGCAGCGTCAGAATGAACAATGGTTCGTCCGGTACTTCGAGGCGGTGCTTCCTGTGCTGGGCGGAGATGCCCATTTTGCTTTGCAGGATGCAGATCTCTCTTCCGCGGCCGTTGCCGGGAGAACGCTCAAGCGGTGGGAAATGGCACGGCTTGCCGTCCTCTTCGTCGCGCACGAAGCCGGTGAGCTCGCCGAGTACCGGCTTGCGGAGGACGGGGAGCAGGTCTCTTCCTCCTCAGTTTCAAGCAGCAGCCAGCCGCGGTCATTCTCCTCATTGTCTGTTTCTTCCGTTATCTCGAAGGAATCTTCCTCCGTCGCTTCCTCCGTGCAGTACGATCCGGATTCCGACGTATCACAGTACACGAATTTCCTGCAATTGGGCGACCGGGCTACGCAGGTGCTTGCTGCTGTGAACGTGTTCAGCGATACGGAGCCTCTCGTGCTCAATACCATTACCATCACCTTGGATACGAGCGTCTCTTCCATTGAGGGTCTGTCGCTCTACGACAGTTTCGGGCGCTACCTCGGGCGCGCTTTTCGCGAGAGCAGCACGACGTATGTCTTGAATGTGATGAACAGCAACATCATCGTTCCCAAGCGGGAGGACTACTCTTTCTACATCCGCGCACAGCTCAAGTCCTTCACCTCAGGCGGGGTGAGCGGGGAAATGTTCCGCGTTTCTTCCGTGACGGTCGAGGGTGACGGTGAATGGAGTTCACGGTCCTACACCAAGGGATCTTCAGACACGTTCCCGCAGTTCCAGACGGCACGGTCTGTCATCACATCCATCGACAGTCCCGGCCCTGGCGATGAGCCGCTCGCCGGCGGGGAGGATGCCCTCATAGGAACCTATCGCTTTAAGGGCGATCAGGGGGACGGTGCGGCCGATCTCGAAGTGACGGCGATCGTGTTCCAGCTCACGCTCGTCGGCGGTGTCACCGTTGCCAATCCTGCACTCTCTTCGCAGGGTTTAGGCATCAGGCATAGCTGCAGCACTACATCTACTACTGTTATCACTTGTTCTTCCATTCCCGATTACATCGGTTCATTTGAGGATGGTCCGATCATCCTTGAGCTCTATGGGGATGTCACCGTTCCGGAGGATGCCCTGAAGGCTGCCCTCGGTGCGAACATCAACCAGCCGGGGAGCCCGGGTTCCGCAGGAGCCGTTACCTGGTCAGACGGATCGACGAGCTTCACGTGGGTGCCCTTCGGCTCGCCGGTGGTCCGGGGAACGTACTTCGAGCAGTGACCCCGTTTCCCGGGTGTTTCGCTCAGGGCAAGCCGTTCGGGAGCCCGGTCGTTCGGGGGACGTACTTTGAACAATGACGGGGCAGGAAGTCAGAAGTCAGAAGACAGTAGACAGCACTGATTTCTGCCTTCTGACTTCTGTTCTCAAAGTGGCTTCAGCGGTGCAATACTCAATGCGAAGTTCTTCTTCTGTCCGGAGTCAAACTCCACTTCCGCGATGTCTCCTCTGCGCGCAACAATCGTTCCTTTGCCGAATGCGGGGTGCAGGACGCGGCATCCTTCAGTGAAGTCACTCTCCTGGTTCACATCTTCTTCCTCTTCGAAGCTCAGATCCTGGTTGAATTCCATGTCGAGCTTCTCGCCGCTCTGTTGGCGGAACGGCTCGAGTCCCTTGGATATCTGCTTCATACCACTCTTGCTTGCCCATGCAAAGGCGCTCAGGACATTGTCACTCCTCCGCTCGAGCACTTCATCCGGGAGGTCATCTAAAAATCTGCTCGGAGCGTTGCTCTGGGGCTGTCCCCAGAGCATCCGTGAGCGGGCACAGAGCATGTGAAGGTTCGTCTTCGCCCGGGTCATGCCCACGTACATGAGGCGCCGCTCTTCCTCCAGCTGCTCTCGGTCGAACATGCTGGCGCTGTGAGGGAAAATTCCTTCCTCGCAACCGGCAATGAACACGGCATCGAACTCCAGTCCTTTACAGAGGTGCACGGTCATCAATGTCAGGGCGTCATCCGTCGCCTCCTGCAATGAGTCTACCTCGGAGACGAGAGCCACTTCTTCCAGGAAACTCGTGAGAGAGAGCCGTGGTTCCAGCTGGTCGTACTTGTGCATGACTTAAAGCAGTTCCTGTACGTTCTGCCAGCGGGTTTCGCCTTCGTCCGTATCATCCCGCAGCCATTTTTCCATTCCAATGGATGCGAGGAGATGCTCGGTGAGGTGCGAGACGACTACCTCCAGGGACTTCTCGCTGTGGTGCTGTATTTTCCCCGCGAACTGCGCAATGCGGTCCTGTGTCGGCTTATTCAGCGCGTCGATGTTTCCGGCTTCCTTGAGCGTTTCCCAGAGGGTCAGGTTGTGCTCAGAGGCATGGGCCTGCAGATGGCCGATGGTTGTCTCGCCAAGTTTACGGGAGGGAACATTGAGGATGCGGAGCAGCGAGAGCGTGTCGTTCGGATTAAGAATCACATAGAGGTAGGCGAGCACATCCTTCACTTCGCGGCGTGCGTAGAACTTCACACCGCCGATAATGCGGTAGGGGATTCCTGTGCGCATGCAGGCTTCCTCGAAGATACGGGACTGGGCGTTCGTACGGTACAGCACTACCTGCTTATTGAATGCAGTCCCCTCCGCACGGAGTCGCTGTGCCGACTGGATGGTTTCCTCCGCTTCCTTCTTTTCATTCTCCACCTCGCTGAGGACAATCTGCGGCCCCTCTTTTCGTTCGGTCCACATCTGCTTCTCCGGCCGGTTCGGATTTGCGGCGATCACTGCGTCTGCCGCCGTGAGAATGAGCTGCGTGGACCGGTAGTTCTGTTCCAGTTTTATCCGTACGGCGTCCGGGTACTCTTTTTCGAATTCCAGGATGTTCCGTATGTCCGCTCCGCGGAACGAGTAGATGGACTGGTCCGGGTCGCCGATCACGTAGAGGTTGCGATACTTCTTTGCCAGCAGTGAAATGAAGAGGTACTGCGCGTGATTCGTATCCTGGTACTCGTCCACATGCACATGCCGCCAAGTTTCCTGATAGCGCTCCAGCACGTCGGGGCACTCATGGAAGAGGCGGACGGTTTCGAGGATAAGATCATCGAAATCGAGCGCGTTCGCTTTGCGCAGTGCTGCCTGGTACCGCTTGTACGTATCGATGACATGGTGCATGTGGGCGGTGGTGGCCTGCCCTTCCGCTTCCTTCGGGCTCATGGCTTCCGCTTTGAAGCGGCCAATGTATGAGAGTGCAGCGCGCGGCTTGAGCTCATTCTCATCCAGTGCCATTTCCTTGAGCACCTGCTTCATCAGGCGCTCCTGGTCATCTGCATCGTAAATCACAAACCGCCGGTCGCCGCCCATATGCTCAATATCCCTTCGCAGGATGCGCACGCAGACCGAGTGGAAGGTCCCCATCACCGGCAATCTGCCCTGATGGAAGGTCAGGTCGCCTCTCAGATCTTCTGCCTTCGTAATGTGGAGGAGGTTTATGATACGCTCCTTCATCTCTTTTGCCGCTTTGTTCGTGAATGTGACTGCCAGTATCTGCCATGGCGGCACACCGCGATCCATTAAGTACGCGATGCGGTGAGTGAGCGCGCGCGTCTTGCCGCTCCCCGCCCCTGCCAGGATGAGTGCAGGGCCCTTCTCATGGAGCACTGCCTTCTTCTGCGGTTCATTCAGGCCTTTCAATGCGGGGTGAGAGGTTGTGGGCACGGAGTCCTATCTTAGCGAGTTAGTGGAAGTTTCCCCTGTAATTTTTCCAGTTTTTCTCTCTGCAGTTTTCTCTCCACGCACATGGGACGAAATGTGCTAGGTGTTAGGATTGTGTCCTGAGTGGCAGATTCGGTTTTTCGATTTGTGCGACGGGGCTTGTAAGTTCTTCTATTCTTTCTTTTCTAGCGAGGACACTGGAGAGAAGCCGTTTCATTTCAGAAGGACGGATGGTTGGGGTGCGCATTTTCTCTTTTCGCTGGTCGATTTCTTTTGAGAGTTCTGGGTTTTGTTTCTGGTTGTCGGAGAGAAGTTCTGATCCCATTTCAGCGAGCATGATGTCAAAAGTATTGCGGGCGCTTATATGGAAATCGAGTTTGGCAATCCAGCTGATAATGTTCTCGCGTTCTTCAGGATCGAACTGGTCAGCAAGTTCGTAGGTCGTGATTTTTTTAAGGCTGGCCAGTATGGGGGGTAGGCTTTCGGGTGAGATAACGTACACGGTGTACCCACCTTCATAATAGTATGTCTTCTTGAGTAAGCTTATCGCTTCCGTTGGCACGACCAGGTAGATTATTGAGGCTATTTTGGGGTTGTTCTTCACTTTTTTTACAGTCGATTGTACCTGTGAATTGATATAATTCTGAAAGTTGTCTGACCGCGATACTTTTGCATCAAAGATGATGTACTGTCCCAAAAAATCAATGAGGAAGTCTGGTTTAATGCTCCCGTCGAAGTCATCCGGCAGGTTTGTATTGTCATAGGTGGTGAATTTCAGTTGCGGCTTCGCGCAGAGGTCCGTGAGCTGTGACACAACGACATGTTCATGCTCGTTCCACATTCTATCTCTTTCTTCAAGTTCCTGCTTTTTCCTTTCTTCGTCTTCTCGGTTTACCCGTTTTTCTGCTTCTTCGAAGCTCTTTTTCGCTTCATCGAGTTTCTGCAGTGACTGGGAGTGTTCCTTTTCTTTCTGCTCTCGGTTCGCCTCAGTTTTTGTGACTTGTGTCTGAAGCTTTTCATTCTCTTTTCTGAGAGTGTTGTTTTCGGCTTTTAAATTGGTTACCTGAGCAAAAAGCTCTTTGTTCTGTCCTGAGAGAGTGCTCTTCCCCTCCTTTTCTTTTTCGAGTTTATTCTTCACTTCGGTGAGTTCCTTAGATTTTTCAGCGAGCTCTCTTTCTAGGATGCCTACGTCTGTGCCACGTATGTTCTGGCGCTGTTTCCACTGGAAGAACAGTAAGATTCCAATGCCTAGTATTGAAAGCCAGGGAAGGAGGTTGATGAATGTCATATCCCAATCCTAGCACCCGGTGAACGCTTGTCCACTCTATTTCTGCGGCTCCTTCAAGCGTTGTTTCCTGAAACTAGGCCAAATACTTGATTTCTTAAGCGTTATTCATAGAATTAACCTCCGGCCACACGCTTGAGGCTTTACGGCTTGAGGCGGTGTGGTTGGAGTAGCATTTCCCCCATTTCGCTATGGCCATGAAGAGAACCTCGAAGAAGCGACTCATTACGAAACATCGCACACACGACAAGGATACCGGTTCTCCGCATGTCCAGGTGGCGATACTCACCAAAGAAATATCTCTCCTCACGAAACATTTGCAGGAACACGCGAAAGATCACTCCGCCAGGAAGGGACTGCTCGGGAAGGTTGCCCGCCGCAGGACGCTCCTCAACTATTTGAAGATGAACAGGCCGGAGCAGTACCAGTCTGTCTTAGAGGCCAACAAGTTGAAAAAGTAACGTTGTACTGTTACAGTGGAGTAGTGCCTGTACCGCCAAACCATGTGCGGGATCTCTATGAGCTGTTCGCAGCAGTGGGAAACGCTGAGGAGGCGAAAATGCTCTTAACAGACATCCTCACTCCCCAGGAAATGGAGAGTCTGGCGGAGCGGTGGCAGCTTATCCAGTCGTTGCATGCGGGGAAACCCCAGAGGGACATTGCCAGGGATCTTGGCATAAGCATCAGCAAAATCACCCGCGGTTCCCGCATGCTCCAGTACGGGGGCGGGGGATTCACGCATTTCCTCAAGAAACTAAAAAAATAGATTTTCCTCTTGTGTTGTCCTCCTGTGTGGTGTACCGTTGTAACGGTGCAAACTAACGTTCTCCCGCACAGGCCCTGGTGTCGCAGTGGAATTTCCGTTCCCCTGTTGCGGTAGGACATGGTGTGTAAAGTTGTCCGTCTCCTGCGCAAGGGGGAGGCTTCTCTGCCTTATTCTTTTTTTCTTTCGTGGAACACTTCTCTCCAGTAACAACGCCGGCAGCCGAAGCAGCGCCTGCCATCGGCAAGGTGCTCATCATCGATAACTACGACTCGTTCACCTATAACATCCGCGGGGCTCTCGCGAAGCTCGGAGTGGATGCTGTGGTCGTGCGCAACGACAAGATTTCCATGGAGGAAGTGTGTGCGCTGAATCCCAGTCACATCATCATCAGTCCCGGCCCGGGAACTCCGGATAATCCTGAGGATATCGGCATCACCAATGAAGTGATTCGATACGCGGTAGAGCACCACAAAGCTCTGCTTGGCATCTGCCTCGGCCATCAGGCCATTGTGAAGTACTTCGGTGGAGCCATTGTGCAGGCGCAAGAAATTCTGCATGGGAAAATGAGCCAGATTACTTCTGAGGAAGAAAGCGGTGCTCTCTTTGAGGGGGTCGATACGGAGGCTCCGGTCATGCGGTACCACTCTCTTGCGGCGGAGGAAGCATCCTTCCCCCAGGAGGCCCTCCGCATCACGTCGCGCACCCGCGACGATGCGCGCACTATTATGTCTTTCCAGCACAGGGAGCTCCCCATCACAGGAGTGCAGTTCCACCCGGAATCCTTTGCAACGCCGGAGGGGCAGAGAGTACTGGAGAACTTCCTCCTCATGGATGAAGCATCGTACAGGGAACTCCAGAGAAGGGGCGTGGAGATTCCGAAACATCATGAGCGGGAGCTCTCTCTCCCAGGACCGCTCCAGGAACGCATTGAACGTTCTGAGCAGCGTGCGTTTGAGCAGGTTCCGTTCCCGTGCGCACTCCGCCCCGAACAGGTGTACGAACGCCTCCATGCCACGTCGGATCATTGTTACTGCTTTGAATCACTCGATGCGAACGGCGGGGAGCGCGTGGGACGGTTCTCCTACTTAGGCATTGAGCCGGATTTTGTGTTGAGTGCCGAGAACGAGAAGTTCTTCCTCGATGATGAGGAAGTGGCTATTGGTGATCTCTCCGCTTTCGATGCTCTCAATGCGACTGTGGAGCAGATGCGTGCGCGGTCTGTCACGGATGGTTCCGTACCGGGAGAGCAGCGGCTCACCGGCGGGTTCGTAGGCGGCATGAGTTACGAAGCTATCCAGTACCGCGAGTCTTCCATCGGCGTTTCCACCCCTCCCGGCGAGAAGACATTCTCCTACGGGTACTTCTCCGATGGATTGGTGTACGACAGTCATGAGAGGAAGTTCTACTATTACACCCGAGGAAAGAATCGTATGGAGATGTACCAGAAAATCCTGAGTGGAGAGGTACCGAAGCAAGAGACGACTGTGAGGAAAATATCCGACGGAATGTCCGAACGGGAGTACAGAGAGAAGGTTCGCAGAATCCGGGACGAGAAGATCCGCACAGGGGAGACATTCCAGACCGTCTTTTCACGCAAGCGTACGTTTGAGATGCAGGGGTCTATGGCTCCTCTCTACCTTCGCATGCGGGAGCTCTGCCCCTCCGGGAACATGCATGCCATCAAGATGGGCGACTATGAGAGCATCGGTTCCTTCCCGGAGCTCACGCTGAAGATTGGCGGTGGACAGGCAACAACGTATCAGGTTGCGGGAACACGTGCGCGTACTGGTATTGAGGCACAAGATGCGGCGGCATTCCAGGATCTCATCGCAGATCCCAAAGAGTGTGCAGAACACAGGATGCTCATAGATCTTGCGCGGAACGATCTGGAAACATCCTCCATTCCAGGCTCAGTGGAGATCACTCCAGACATGGTGATGCACCGTCTGGATGCGGGGAGGGTTCTGCACATTGCGTCGGAAATGCGCAGCAGGGTAAATGGCATCCCGCCGCTCTGTGCGCTCCTTTCCATCGCTCCAATGGGAACGGTCTCCGGAGCGCCAAAAGTGCGTTCCATGCAGATTATTCATAAGAATGAAGATGGAGAGCCACGCGGTCTCTACGCGGGCTCTTTTGGGTTTGTGGATATGCGCGGAGATCTGGAGGCAGTGGTAGGTCTCCGTTCACTCATGCGCTACGGAAACAGGCTCGTAGTGCAGGCAGGGGCAGGGATTGTGTTCGATTCCGATGATGAGAAGGAGTACCTAGAGACGGAACATAAAATGAGGATTGCCATGGAAACGCTGCAGCCGTTCCAGGTGGCTGCCTAGCCAAAGGGCTGAAAAATGGCGTAAGAATACTTTTTTTTACATTCCGGTGCGGATACACTGTCTGCGGTTCCTTTCCTCTGCCGGTTCACCTTACTTTCTGGGTTTACGTTTGAGGTCCGTACGCGGGTCTCGCATGTGAATCCATCAATGTGAGGTACATAATCGCCGGAGGAAGGGGCAATGTATCTACTTTCCCCTTTCTTGCCATGTCTGAAGCATTTCAGCCACAGAAAGAATTCTCTCTTGATCTCGGTGATCAGAAAATAACCATGCGGACGGGTTTGTTCGCTAACCAGGCGAATGCAACTGCGCTCTGCCAGATGGGTGACACCGTCTGTATGAGCAACTGCACTATCACGGCAGAACCGCGTGAAGGCGTGGATTTCCTCCCTCTGCAGGTTGTGTACCAGGAGAAGTACTACGCCGGTGGCGCTATTGCCGGCAGCCGCTTCCGTAAGCGCGAGGGCAGGCCTGCCGATGAGTTCGTGCTCATGGCGCGTGTCATTGACCGCGGACTTCGTCCTATGTTCCCCAAGCATATACGGAACGACATTCAGGTGTTCTGCACAGTGCTTTCCTACGATTTTGAGCATGAGCACGACATTGTTTCCGCGAATGCGGCCAATCTGGCAGTGGCACTTTCCGACTGTCCCGCAGACGGGCCTCTGGGGTCCGTGCGTGTCGGCATGGTTGGAGGTGAACTTGTGCTCAATCCTTCGCGCGAAGTGCGCAAGAAGGCGGATCTCGATATGTTCCTGACAGCCTCCCTCGACCGCGTCGTGATGATTGAGGCGGGTGCGAACCAGGTTGCAGAGCAGGATTTGCTGCGTGCCATTGAGTTCGGGAAGAAGTGGGCGCAGAAAATCTCCCGGTTCTTCGCCGACATTCAGAAGGAGATTGGCAGGCAGAAGTTTGCCCTTGAGGAACCATACGAGCATAAAGAGGCTTACAATTTCCTCAAGGAGTGGGTGTTGCCCACCGCTACCAAAGCGATCAAGGATGACATGAGCAAACTCTCACGCCGTGCCATCTTCAATGAGCTCATGCAGACGGCCGCGGAAAAACTTGAAGAGAAGTACGGTTCGGTCGAGCAGGCGGCAGGCAAATCCCCGGAAAAAGGAGAAGAGATGGCGGAGCTCCTCGCACATGCCTCTGAGATTGTCGATAAGATCATTAAAAATGAAGTGCGTCGCTTAGTACTGGAAGAAGGCATACGCATGAGCAGCAGAAAGATAGATGAGATCCGGGCAATCAGTGCCATGGTGGATATCCTCCCGAACCGCGTGCATGGCTCTGCGCTCTTCCAGCGCGGGGAGACGCAAGGTCTCACTACCTGCACGCTCGGCGGACCCGGAGACAAGCTGCTGGTGGAGGGTATGGAAGGGGAAGAGGAGTATCGCTACTTCCATCACTACAATTTCCCGCCGTTCTCCGTCGGCGAAACCAGCAACAGGCTCTTCGTCGGTAACCGCGAGATCGGCCATGGCAACCTGGCGCAGCGCGGCATAGAGCCGGTTCTCCCTGATGCTGAGAAGTTCCCGTACACCATTCGGACGGTCACAGAGATCCTGGAGAGCAACGGTTCGTCTTCCATGGCAGCGACGTGTGGTTCCACTCTCGCACTCATGGCGGCGGGTGTTCCCATCACCGCTCCGGTTGCAGGCATAGCGCTCGGTCTCATTTCAGATGAAGCAAAGGGCAAGTACGTCGTGCTCTCCGATCTTCAGGATGAGGAAGACTTCGGTGGTGATATGGATTTTAAGGTCACGGGTACGGAGAAGGGTGTCACAGCCATCCAGATGGATATCAAAATCAAGGGGTTGCCGGATTCTGTGTTCGCGGAAGCATTTGAGCGTTCCAGGCAGGGGCGTTTGCATATTCTGAAAGTGATGCTCGCGGCCATTGCCGAACCTCGCAAGGAAATGAGCCCGCATGCTCCGCGCATCGAGACCATGCAGATTAATCCGGACGATATCCGTCTTGTCATCGGCAAGGGCGGAGAAACTATCCAGAAGATTACAAAAGAGCTTGGGGTGGAAATCGATATCGAAGACAGCGGTCTCATCTTCATCACCTCCGTCAATGGGGAGGCAATGCAGAAAGCCAAAGAATGGATCGGAGGCATTGTGGAGAAGCCGGAGGTGGGCAAGGTCTACGACGGCAAGGTTGTCCGCATCATCGACGGAGTGGGAGCAATCGTGGAATTCCTCCGTGGCAAGGACGGCATGCTCCACATTTCCGAACTTCAGTGGCAGCGCACGGAGAACGTGGAAGATGTCGTGAATCTCGGAGACGAGCTGAAGGTGAAGGTTGTGGAGTTTGATCCTGTGGAAGATCGTACACGCCTCTCCATTAAGCAGCTCACAGAGCGCCCGGCCGGCATGGAATTCAATGACCGCCCGGGAAGCGGTCCCCGCAGAAGTGGTCCGCCACACCGTGGCGGCGGTGGAGGCTTTAGAGGAGGAGGCCGGGGAGGGCCCAGGCGTTAATGTACGTTTCTGACAGGGGGTGAGCGCAACTCACCCCTTTTTGAGCATTGTCTGCAGCCTTACTCTTTCACAGGCAGTGCTCTCTCTATGCGCTTCGTCACGCTCTCCTTGAGGTGCAGGATGTCTTCAAACGCTTCCTTTCTGTCGTACGGAGATTTCTCGCGCCAGAGGGGAGTGATCTTTGCGACTACGGCCATCAGTTCACGCAGCTCTTTCACACTTTGAGTGTGGGAGATCCAGTCTATGTGGTGCTTACTTAAGACATCGAGCGTGTGGTTCACACGGTGGAGAGTCCGGTGCACTGCTTCGTGCAGGAGCTGCTCACGCCGCATGTCGAGGGTGTAGAGGTGGTTGTCATCGTCGTAGAAGTCGGGAATTTCCGTGAGCAGGCTCTGCCCCTGTTTGTAGGCAATCACGAGCGTGTCCCAGTCTTCTGCATCCAATTTCCTGTGTGTTTCTGCTTTGTCGATGATTCCATCGAGGTCTTTGCGGAGGATGAAGAGGCCTTCGCGGATGTTATGGAATACATCCTCAAACGTCAGCCGGTGCACTTCCTGCAGGGCGATTTCCTGTCTGTGTGAGACAAGCTTGGCCACGAACACGGCAGAGATGAAGACGGCGGTAATGCTTTGGATGCTCGAGAGTATTTTGGAGAATCCGCGCGGAACGATGTCTCCGTATCCGGTAGTTGTGGCGGTTACAACGCTGAAGTAGAGGCTGTCGAAAAACCTGGTCCATACACCCTTTGTATTCACCAGCTCCACCGGACCATGGTGCTGCACATCTCCGATGGTGCTGAAGAGGAAGTACCCGAAGGCGAAGAGCAGCGCGAGTTCTCCCCAGATGAGGAAGAGCTGGGAGTAGGAGAGCGTGTTCAGCTTCTCGAAGAAGCGGGCATGCAGTGGCTTCCTGTGGTTGGGTTTCTTCTGTGGCATAGGGAAGGTTCTCTCTATTATACCCTATTTTTCGTCTTTTTTTGAGTCCTTTTGCACTTTCGAAGGTTGTTCCTTCGCTTCTTTTTTTTCCTCTTTCTTCTCTTCTTTCTTCTTTTCCCCCCTTTGTACAGGTTTTTGGCTATCTGTCTTGTAGAAACCCTTCCCTTTGAAATGGATTGCAGGGGGAGCAATGAGCTTCCGGACATCCGTGCTCCCGCACTTGGGGCAGGGGGGAATTTTCCGGCTCCCGAAGGGGCGGTTGAATTCAAATGTATGGTTGCAGCCGGCACA
>DATDVK010000035.1:0-8041 GCA_035290085.1 Candidatus Peribacteraceae bacterium | reverse complement strand
CCTCTTCCACATCACCGACTGTTGCCGCGAGGCGCGGCAAACGGGCCACTGGCTGCACCTGCTCAGCGGCGATCTGGATGAGAAGGGGGAGCAGATGCATGCGAAACTCGTGCAGGAAGCAGGAGAACTCGAGAAGATCTTCGGGGCCATCCTGTACAAGGTGCGCAGCAAGAAGAAAGAAGAGTAGTTCAGGTGAATGAAAGGACGTCCTCGGGCGTCCTTTTTCTTGCATACAAAGCACCCCGTATCCATGTGGGATACGGGGGCGCTTCGCTTCTGTGGTTGGTGAATCTCCTTCTTAGGACAGGTTGTCTTCCGCAAGCTGCAACGCAGACTCGCATTCGTAGAGCACACAGCCCCGGACAAACGCGTCCGGCAGTTCCACATCCTCCTTGAAGATCTGGGGGAGAGTGCCTCCCCCGCTCACATGGCTGCGAAGCGCGATGGCCAACTCTTTGACCATTGGCCATTCACGGTTGTGGATTGCAGTGAGCAGTTCGCCCAGGACATCTTGCGCATTGGACGTCGTCATTCTCGTTTCCTCGTGTGAGATGAAATAAGTATGTGCTTCACCCTGCGGCTGCCCCTGCACCATGCAGTGGCCGTATGTTCCCTCTCCTTTCACCGGTGCCGAAAAGAGCGAAGCGTATTCCCTGGCTCCATCCGTAGAGCAAGGGGCGCGCATTGTGAGGGAGAGAGTGGTATTTCGCAAATAAAAAGACGCCCTCTCTTTTTCGAAGGAAGGGCGCCTGGGTTTTCTCTCTTTCACTTATGCCACAGTCACCTCCTTACAGAGGTAGACATCCTGTATGGCATTCAGAATCTCCACACCCTGCGCCATCGGCTTCTGGAAAGCCTTCCGCCCGGAGATGAGCCCTGTTCCGCCTGCGCGCTTGTTGATCACCGCCGTCTTCACCGCCTGCTCAAGATCGTTCTTGCCGGAGGCGCCGCCGGAATTGATGAGCCCGATGCAGCCCATGTAGCAGTTGGCCACCTGGTAGCGGCAGAGATCGATGGGGTGATCGGTCGTGAGTTCCGTGTACACGCGGTCATCGATTTTCCCGTAGGAACTTCCCTCCATATTCATCGCTTTAAAGCCGCCGTTATTCTCCGGGAGCTTCTGCTTGATGATGTCTGCCTCCAGAGTGACGCCGAGGTGGTTTGCCTGCCCCGTGAGGTCTGCGGAGACGTGGTAATCCTTCTCCTTTTTGAATGCGCTATTCCTTAGGTAACACCACAGCACGGTGAACATGCCGAGCCGGTGCGCTTCGGCGAAAGCCGCAGCCACTTCCACTATCTGCCTGCCGCTCTCCGGCGAACCGAAGTAGATGGTTGCGCCCACGGCCACGGCCCCCATATCGTATGCCTGCTGCACTGTGCCGAACATGATCTGGTCAAAGCTGTTTGGGTAGCTGAGCAGTTCGTTGTGGTTTATTTTCACAATGAAGGGGATCCTGTCCGCGTACTTTCTGGAGACCATTCCCAGCACGCCGAACGTCGAAGCTACACCATTGCATCCTCCTTCCACAGCGAGCTTCACAATGTTCTCCGGATCGAAGTAGTCGGGGTTCTTGGCGAACGAAGCGCCACCGGAATGTTCTATTCCCTGGTCCACCGGGAGGATGGAGAGGTACCCGGTGCCGGCGAGCCTTCCATGTCCATAGAGTGCCTGCAGACTCTTCTGTACGGTGCCGGAACGGTCCGACTGTGCGAAGATCTTCTTCACAGAGTGCGGCCCCGGGAGGTGCAACCGGTCTTTACTGATCGTTTTGCATTCATGAGAGAGGAGACCCTCAGCTTCTTCGCCGAGGAGGGTTTGGATGTCGGAGTAGTTCATGGTGAGGAGGGAGAAAGTGCTGTGACTAAAGGCTATCATGCTCTTCTGTTGGTTTCCAGAACCCTGATCACCCACCTTCGCCACATAGAGTCTTACTGAGAGCAGGACCAAACTTGCGATGCATTGTTTACGACACAATCAACGTGGCTTCGGTGGGTTTCGCAGTGTACTTGTTTCGGACGTTGGAGATGATAATTGTTTTCATGTTGAGAGAGAACTCAACAAGAAGGGTACAAGGATTCTCTTGTTCAGAGTACCCTGTTTTTCTGCATCTGTAAGCCAAAAATAGATGTACAGCCATCTTGACAGACCAAAACGCGTGCTATGGCTCTGTGTGACGAAGATACCGCCGCTCCGTTCGTTTTCATCCCACTTTTTCTTTGCGAAGAGCCGCCAGTGCAGCAGTATGCTTGTGCCTGCTCTGTTCCTTCACTGCACCGTACGAGTCAGGGATGAAGGTGCGAACTTCGCACTTCCATTCCTGACTCCATGGGAGAGATCAGGCTGTACGGCATGTTTCTGTGTCCAGAGTTATGGAGATCCTCTATGGCCAGAAGGAAGAAATTATTGGGCGCGGTGGAACAACAGTTCCACCAGGACAAGACCGGAAGATGGCACAACCAGCGCAGGGCGGTGGTACTCGGCAGCGGGTTCCGTCTCGGGAGCTCTGTCGAGGTACGCTTCCTCACGTCGGTAGCAGGCAGTGTTTGCATCGAGGTTGCTACTCTCAAGCATGTGGAGCTCGAGGGTGGAGAAATCCCCGGACAGGACCCCGAGCCGCCTTCCGATGCAATGGGGATCTGGCTCCGCAGGCGCACCCTGCGGAAGGAAGATGCCTATCTGCGTATCGGGGAACACATCTTCCTGCGCATCCACTTCGGGAAGTCGCTGGGTGTCACCTTTCAGTGCCGCTCCATGGCGGCGGTGTCGGTGACACCGATCAGGCCGGAGGCTGACGTGCAGGATGCTGCCTGAGGCAGCAGGATCAGGAGTCGGGCTTGCCCACCAAAGCTCCATGAGGAGCGGAGGCGGGCAGAGGCACCCCTTTCGCGAGGGGTGCCTGTTTTCCCCACGCACCAGAAGGCTCCGCCTGTGAAGGCGGGTTGATAGCTGGTGCGGGGCCTTCGGTGCGGGGTTCCGCGCTAACGGAATACCGAAATGTGAGGATGCTATGCGTGTAAATGTGTGGAGCTTCACTGTATCTCACCTTCTGGCTTCGCTATCATCTTTCTGTGCTTCGTTGCTGCTCAGCACAAGCATTTCATTGCCACTCAGCACAAGTACTTCGTTACCACTCAGCACAAGTGCCTCTCAAGCTCTACAACACATTCTCCAAAGGCGAGGAGGAGTTCGTTCCTCTGGAGAAGGGAAAGGTGCGCATGTACACCTGCGGACCCACGGTTTACGGCCGGCCGCACATCGGCAACTACTCCTCGTTCCTCATGGCCGATCTCCTGCGCCGGTGGCTGGAGGTTTCCGGGTACGAGGTTACGCATGTGAAGAACATCACGGATGTTGGGCATCTGCTTCACGACGCGGATCAAGGGGATGACAAGATTCAGCGGGAGGCGGAGAAGAGCAAAGGCGGGGGGGGAGCCGCACGCGTTACATGGGAGGATGTGATGGCGGTGGTGGAGAAGCACACGAACGAATTTCTGGAAGACGAGAAGGCGCTCAACATTCTGGATCCGTGGAAGCGCCCCCGCGCGAGCGAATTCGTCGCGGAGCAGCTCGCGATGATCAAGACGATGCTGCAGTCTGGACATGCGTACGAAACGGACGATGGAATCTACTTCTCGGTGCAGAGTTTTCCGCAGTACGGAGCCCTTTCCGGCAATACCATCGACAAGCTCTCCGCCGGCGCACGCATCGCGGTGGATGAGAGGAAGAAGCACCCCGCAGATTTCGCGCTGTGGAAGAAGTGCGTCGGCGATAACGCGCGGCACGTCCTCCGCTGGACGTTTGCGACGGGAAAAAGAAGCGACACCGTCGGCGAAGACGAGGAGTCGGGATTCCCCGGTTGGCACATCGAGTGCTCGGCGATGAGCTCCTCTTTACTAGGGGGCCAGATCGACATCCACACCGGAGGGGAAGATAACATCTTCCCGCACCATGAGTGCGAGATCGCGCAGAGCGAGTGCAGCGGACCCGCGCCCTTCGTGAAGTACTGGGTGCACAAGCGGCGAATTGCGATGCCTAAAATGCAGGTGCTCGGGCTTGGTTTAGGCAAAGAAAAAATGTCTAAGAGTATTGGCAACGTGCTGAGCGTTCCGGATATTCAGGCAATGGGCTACTCGCCGCTCGATCTGCGGTATTACTTCCTCTCCGTGCACTACCGCACCCAGCTCAAGTTCACGAAGAAAGGGTTGAGTGATGCTCATCAGGCACGTAGGAGAGTTATGGATTGGATGTCCAATGATGGCATGCCACGGTACACACAGATAGTATCAGAGAGGGAAGATGTTAGGATGGTCGAGGCAATTGAAATCAATAGATACAAAAATCAATTCATAGATGCTATGGATGACGATTTGAATACTCCTGGTGCACTTGCGGCTTTGTTCGGCTGCATGAATTACTGCAATGGTTGTGGAGGGATAGGTTCGAATGCTTTGGGAACATCACGTGAGTTCATCAATATCGTTCGTCACACCTTCGGTTGCTTCGATCCTCGTGAAGCAGAGGAGATTCCCGCAGAAGTTCGCAAGCTTGCCAATCTGCGTGCAGAGGCAAGAGCGGCAAAGAACTTTAAAGAGTCCGATCGCCTGCGGGACGAGATGGCAGCCCTCGGGTACGAAGTCAGGGACACTGCAGAAGGACAGAAGATCACGAAGATGTAGTCATACCAGGCCGCGATGGAAACGTGATGAATACGGGAACAAATACTCCCTCCTTGATAGTTGCATGGAGTTTTCGCTTGTGGCTTGTTCCAATGGAACATTCTTCCCTCCCCCAGCGGGGGAGGGTGAGGGAGAGGGGCTCAGGGGCTGTATGGCGCATAGAGAGGTTCCGTACCCCTCACCCCAACCCTCTCCATATGGGAGAGGGAGTATTTGTTCCAAATTTTGTAATGTTTTCATGACAACTTTGTAGCATATGTGAAGCCGGGTAAACGCTATGTACAGCCAAGTTCACGTTCTTTTTTGAATTCATACAATAATATTTTTATATGGCAAGTTTAAATTCTGTGCAGGAATCTCTGCTCTTTCGGGCGTTCCTCTCCAATATTCGGACAAGAAATCGAAAATAAGAGCCAATATTTGCCATAAAGCTCGATGTATCTCTCTCGGTGCGGTGTAACGAGCATGCCTCTTCCCCGTTCTTCTTGTTGCACGGATCAGTGTGGTCCTCTTGCGCTTAGCAATTGCTTCTCGCTAGGATTCTCGCTGATCTCGCTCTTCCAACGAAGAGTGGATCCGTGTGTATGTCCTTTCACAACACGGCAACTTGCCTTTCCTTTCTGAAGGAGAGACGAGTCTCTCACATCCCTTGAGGATCGTGCCCCTATTAAAGAGTATTTGCCTGCATTTATATGTCCCGCACTCGTGTTCCCTCTTTATATATAAGGAGAGGAGTGAAGGATTCCCACGTGGAATCACACTCGCCTCTCACGCGAGAGTGCTGGGATGGGCAGAGCAGAAGCTCTTTCCTCTACAAAGCTACAAAAAGAATTCTTTTTCTAACCTTGTTTTTATTTCTTTTCATCCCTTCATTCCTATGGACCTTTCTCGCTTGAAGAAAGTCCTTGCTGGAATGTCCGTTGCAGCTCTCACCCTCACCCAAGTGGGGACCGTGCTTGCTGCGTACAGCGACGTTCCTGCAGGAGTGTGGTACGAGGATGCCGTCGGCGCTTTTGTCGATGCAGGCTACCTCGATTCCACACAGGCACGCTTCCGCGGTGGCGATCCTGCCAACCGTGCGGAGTTCGTCAAACTTGTGGTCGAGCTGAATGGTGGAATTCTCTCCACCCCGCCAGCCGTCCCGAGCTTTAACGATGTGCCAACCGGCGCGTGGTACTACGGGTACTTCGAAGAAGCCGGTAAAGAAGGATGGGTACGTGGTGACGGCAACTGCTACGGCAGTAGCCCGTGCTACGCCCGTCCAGGCGCGAACATCAATCGCGCAGAGGCAGCCGCCCTCATTGTCCGATCCTTCGGACTTGAGTCGACCGGCGATGCGCCTCAGTTCGTCGATAACCCTGCTGGCCAGTGGTACACCGACGTCATCCAGACAGCCGCAGATCACTGCGTGCTGCAGGGTGATGACCGCACCGGTCGTGTTCGCCCAGGCGACAACATGAACCGTGCAGAAATGGTGGTGATGCTTTACCGCGTCGACCAGGGCATGCAGTACGGTGTCGACTGTGGTGATGAAGACGTCAGCGCTGAGCCTATGCTCACCGATGCCGTCGCAACATCCGCCACAACCGTTGAACTCGAGTTCAATATCGCACTCGATGAAGCCTCAGCTGAGGAAGTCGCCAATTACTCGGTGACAGGTTCCCCGGAGGTGCCAGTGAGTGCAGTTGAACTGCTTGGTGCCACCGTCGTTGAGCTCACGCTCGGCGAAGCTATGGACCCAGGTCATGAGTACACGGTTGCCGTGACCGATCTTATGACAGCAGATGGCGTTGTCTTCGATGATGCTATGAGTTTCCTTGGCTACACTGCATTTGAGCAGGGCGAAGGCGAGCTCGAGGTATCACTCTCCGCCAGCAGCCCGGTGGGCGACACTGTGCCGAAGGGTGCAGTAGGCGTGGTGATGCTTTCTGCCGATTTCACCGCTTCCTGTGATGATTCTGTCAAAATCGAGAACCTGACTATCCTGCATGAAGGTTTCGGTGCTGTGACAGATATCGACGGTGTCTACGCCGCCATCAATGGCGCACGTGTGACCCGCAAGCGCACCATCGACTCCGAGGATCAGACCTCCGATCTGCGCTTCTCCTCTCCGCTCGTTCTTGACCCTTGTGAGACAGTGACAGTAGATGTTGTTGCAGACTTCTCTTCCACTTCCGCGACATCCGCAGAGCACAATATGGTTATTGAGCTCCCGTCCGATGTCTTCGGAAATGCGAAGGATGTCTCTGGCAATTTCCCTGTCCGCGGCAGCACGTTCCGTCTCGCTGCTGTGACCAGTGGTACTGTGACTCTCACCTACCGCACCGTTTCCCCCGATGAGGTGGAAGTGGGTGATGTAGGAGTGGTCATTGGTAAGTTTGAAGTAGCAGTGAACTCCACGGAGGACCAGACGTTCTACTCCATGACATTGGAGCAGAACAGCTCTGCTTCCGATGGGGATTTCGTGAATATTGCAGTGCGCCGCACAGACGGCACTGTTCTCACGAACACTGTCTCCCAGACAGTTGGTGACTTCGTGACGGTCGTCTTCGATCCTCCGTTCACCATTCTCGAGGGTGACAAGATCACGCTTGAAATTATTGCCGATATCGTCGGCGGTGCAGCTGATTCCATGATCATGCACTTTGAGGAGAGCTCCGACCTCTTTGCTGTCGGTTCCCTCTACGGTTACGGCGTCAACGGCCAGTTGTACGGTTCGCAGATTGCCCTGCCCACCGAGACTGCCACCCTGCCTGACACCGTGACGATCGATGCCGGAGAATTCACTCTCGGTATCGATGGTCCTGCAACGCAGGACTACACACGTGATGACAACGACGCCGTTCTCGGGAACATCGAGTTCCAGACGGGTGGCGAAGATGTCGACGTGAAGGACCTCTTCATTGCTGTGCAGGCGCAGACCTCCACGGGCGATGCCCTGAGCAATCTCACTACAAACAGCTACGACCAGATCCACGAAGTGCTCGAGGATGTGGAAGTCCGCAACAAGACCACCGGCCGCACGATCGACGGCGTACGCCTGACAGGCACGTCCGACAGTGGCCAGAGGCAAGCTGGTACCAACTATGGTACGTTCCAGATTTACCGGTTTGATGATTTCATCGTCAAGGGCAGCGAAACCTGGGAGTTCCGTGTCGACTTCATCGACAACGGATCCGGCAACAAGCCTCAGAGTGGTGACAAGTTCCGCATCCACATCTGCGGCGAGCCGACGCACATCCTGAGTGGCGGCGCGCTTGTTTCCAACACGACAACCTGCAACTTCGGCGACTTGCTTGCTACTGCAAGCACTGCCTACCATATGCAGGTCGAAGGTCTCTCCACCGGTGACAAGGTCGGTGAT
>DATDVK010000034.1:0-16813 GCA_035290085.1 Candidatus Peribacteraceae bacterium | reverse complement strand
GGATGGGGAGCAAAGATCGTGCAAGCAGGAAAACGAGTCGCAGCAGAAGTGAATGTCATCGAACAAGGCACGAACGATGCCAATCGTGATGATCTCATCAGACACGCAGATAGTGTATTTTTTGCAGCCCCCGATACCGAAATTCCAGGCATTCTTCGTGACACGCGAAAGTTACTTGGAGGGAAACGCGTCCTTGACTGTGCCTCGAACAAGGGGCCATTTGAAGAAATGCTCGTGGAGCTTTCGCAGGACGCGAGTGTTTGTTCTACGCACCCTCTCGTAAGATCGGAAACTCCTACGCGCGGACAGAATGTCCTCATCATGCCTATAGGAGAAGGAGCGCAAAACGCAACCGAAGACGCCGAAGCAATCTACCGTGGTATGGAGATGCAACTGCGGCGTTTTGATTTCAGGCGCCACGGCGATTTCATGGCCGTTGTGCAGTTCCTTCCTCACCTCATTCAACGCACACTCATTGAAGCTCTTGGAAAAGTATTGGGTGAACAAGGTCTCTCGCTCAATCAGATTGCAGACATCGCTCCAGCAAACTTCGGAATGACAGAGATGGGCATGGGTCGAGTGGCAATCCAACGACCAGACGTATCGGCTGGCATAATGGCGGAAGCATTCAAATCTGAACTTGGGCGACGAATTCATGCCATCGTATCAGAAACGTTGGCACAGATAGCTCACATCGGCACGGATCGTGCAGCGCTGATTGCATTTGCGACAGCAGGAGTGCAACGTCTCGATCAATCAGGAGAATGGAGAAAGGCAATGAACCCGCTTACAGATACAGCAATAGAAGCGAGAGGGAATTTCAATCTCCGCTCCTTCGTGCTTATCGTTGAAGAAGACAAGCCCGGTCTTCTTGCTCAAATCGCCTCTCTCCTCGCAAGCTTCGGTCTCAATATGAATGCAATTCATTCGCACAGTTTGGAGCGTGAACATGGACGAGGCGTGAGATTCCATATTGGAGTAGATCAAAAAGATGCTGACTGGGCAGCTCTTGCCCGCGCATGTGCTGATCACGGTTGGCAATTTACACGAACCAATCAAGGAAATTAGCCACTCGGTGGCAGATGAAGTTTGACTCTAAAAAGATAACATCCTGTTACCCCCTCGTTACCATTCGACTCGCTTCTCGCTACGCGAGAAGCTCGCTCATGGTAAACCACGAAAAATGCTCGCATTCACGATGCATGATCACATCAGGGTGCAGTACACGGGAAATCGATGCTTGAACGCTCCACTGTCGGCAGCCCAAAGTTTTCAAGGTCTATGTTCACATCACCAAGCAACGGAAGGTCAGCGACCATTCCCGGGGGAGAGCAGATAGCGCTCTCATCACCGTAACGATGCTCGACAGTCAACGTATGAGGATCATGGAACTGTGTTATGTAGATTTCCTCGCCTTGACCAGCCCACCATGCCGTTACAACGGCAACAGTCTCGGCATTTTCGTATTTGAAACGGCCATAGCCACTGGGACTCACGTACATGAGCTCACCAAGAATATCCTCGAGTTCAATTGTTTGATTGAGTGCGCCTGTGAGATGCAACAAAGCCCTCGTATGAAAGGTTCCATCGGCATCAGATGTCGTGTTTTTTTCGAGTCTGATCGTAAGAGTTGCACCAGAAAAGGCAGCTGAAGAAACGTCCATCATTGTAGATCCTCTGGAGGAAGCCTGCTCCGAGGATATGTCCCTATCGTTTTGCTGGCATCCGACAAGCAAGACGATGCCAAGAAAGAGGAGAAAGCTGCGCATGACTCCATTCTAAACCAAATCCACCATACCGCCCAACTTGTCCTGAGCATACGCGAAGGATCCCGGCCCGTGGCACCACATAGAAATTTCCGACAGAGTAAATTCATCCTGCGGCTTTTTATGGGCAACTTTTGTTTGAATCACTCGATATATAGATAGTTTCTTATATACTTATATCAATGTACGTCTCGACAACTACGAATAGGAAGAACGAACAGAAAGAAAAGCTCTTCGCAGCATTGCCAGTGCAGATGCAATAAACGTCAGAATTGGCAGCGCCGTCCTCTCAATCAATCATGTCTTTGCTAATCCCCCTTCTCCTCACTGTTCTTGGTATCCTCCTCATGGGGAAGGGATCGGACTGGCTGACCGATTCTCTCATCCCCCTTGCGCGGAAACTCGGCGTTTCGGGAGTGGCGGTCGGATTGATTCTTGTCTCCATCGCTGTGAGTTTGCCTGAAATCCTCGTTGCCATCCTCACGACGGTGCAGGGGTTCCCAGCCATCAGCTTGGGAGTCGTTCTCGGCTCCATCATCTGCAACATAGG
Source organism: Candidatus Peribacteraceae bacterium (assembly GCA_035290085.1). GTDB lineage: Bacteria > Patescibacteriota > Gracilibacteria > Peribacterales > Peribacteraceae > GWB1-54-5. Next base: position 14,497 of record DATDVK010000034.1, on the reverse strand, counting down.
CCTCATGACGGGACTCTGCGCAATCATTCGTCCTCTAAAAGTCAAAAAAACCCTCATTCTGCGGGATGGCATTTTCTCGATCATCATTCCCATTCTCGTTTTCGCCATCGGCGCGGGCGGGGAGATCACGCGGCTGGAGGGCGGAGCCTTGTTCCTGCTATTTATTCCGTACATCATCAACATCGTTCTACAAGAACGCCAGCAGTCGCAGGAGCAACGCAGCCAAGACTTGCAGGAGATCGAGATGGAACTGGATTTCATCGGCTTCAACTTCAGCAAGATGAAAATCGGCTGGCTGTCGTTCATCCTTGGAACGGCATTGCTGCTGGTTGGCACGCAGATTTTCTCGGCACAGCTCGTCTGGTTTGCGGGGAACCTCGGCATTGACGAGCTGATCATCGGTCTGACGATCGGAGCGCTGGGACCGTCGCTCCCCAACATCATCGCCGCGTACCACGCCACAAAGAAGGGCATGGGCGACATTGCCGTCTCTGAAACGCTCGGATCGAACGTTTTTACTCTTCTTGTGACACTCGGCATCGCCGCAATGCTCTCACCCGTGGCAATCTCCCATCGTTGGCTTTCATTTGAATTGCCAGCTCTCATTGTCATGAGCTTCCTCCTCTTTTTCTTCCTGCTCACAAAACAGACGATCTCACGACTGGAGGGCATGATTCTTCTTGGCGGATATATCGGAATAGTCGCGATCCAACTGTACATGGCCGCTTGAGGCAGGAACACAAATCTTCTCTCGGAGGAGAGAACATCCCGTAACTCCCTTATCACCATTCGGCCTCCGGCCTTCATGGCAAACCATGCCAGTTCAACTTGTCCTGAGCATACGCGAAGGATCCCAGCCCGCGTCACCATTCGGCTCATCCTGAGCGCAGTGAAACCCTCCCCTCAGGAGAGAAAGATGTGCGCAACTTCAAAGTACACAAGCACACTGAGGATATCCTGCACGATGGTCGCAATGGGGCCGCTCGCGTCCGCCGGATCGAACCTCAGCCTTCCGAAAATGTACGGAATGCAGAGCCCTGTGAGAACGGAGGTGAGAATCGCCGCGAAGAGCGAGATGCTGATGGTCAGTGCCAAACTCATATTGCCATGAAGCACCAGCATTGCGCCCATGAGTCCAACACTGAGCAGAACAGCCATGCCAAAGACCACGGACAGCTGATGGAAGAAGTAGGGGGAGAACCGGAGGCGCGGTTGCAGCGCGATGTCGCGGATGAGGAACGCCTCCATCTGCGTCCCCACCGCATCGGCCATATACACAATGAGCGGAATGTAGGCTGCGAGAATGATGTTGCTCTGCAGAACATCCTCAAAACCCCCCACGACTTTCGCCGCAAGCAGGCCGCCTAGCAACCCCACAATAAGCCATGGCAGGCGATGCCGCATGGCAGTGAAAAATCCCATCGAAGCGGTATTGCCGATGTGGGCACTGATCGCATCCACTTCGCTCACGCCCGATACCTGGAAGAGGTCTTCGGTGAGAGCACGGTGCAACAGACGCATGATGTTGTCGCTGGTGATCTCTCCTATGAACCTCCCTCCGTCATCGATAACCGGCACCGCTTTGATATTCTCCTGGAGTGCACGGAGCGCCGCCTTCTCGGCATCGTCATCCTTGTGCGCAGTCAGGGTCGCACTGTGCATATAGGCAGCAATGGGCTCGGTATTCTTCTGGGCAAAGACCTCATGAACAGAGAGAACACCGACCAGCTTTCGATTGGCATCGAGAATGTACAGGTAGCTAATGGAATCGAATGATTCCCCCCGCCGGATCAGCAGTGCTTCCGCATCGCCGATCGTAGCCTCAGGTGGTAGTGTCGGGACGTTGTCCGACGCGACTTCCCCTGCAAAAACATCCTCCCGGCGAAGGACAGATGCAAATGGTGTTGTATCCGGGGATGCAGCTTTCATAGATACCATCCGACAGGGTACCACAGCAGTATCGAACGCGATACGTCTGTCCGGTACCGGACCGATCACCAACGAACTCTGACCCGAGCCTGCAGCGCATCACACAATGCTGTTAGTCCTCCGCGTGTATTCAGAAGCTTGTTCAAAACAGAAGTTTTCTGTATAATAAAAGGTCATACCAATACCTCTCCATGCCCAAACACTATACAAAGCTCGTGATGGCATTTGCTGCACTGAGCTCCACACTCCTCATCACCGTGGGCACCCAGCACAATTGGATTGAGCTTGCTGCTGCACTGAAGACAACGAAAACAACTGTTTCGCCGAAAAAAGTCTCAAGGCAACCCCAGGCAACCACACAAAGCAAGATTCCGGTTCCTGCCTCGAACGCCACAGAAGCATCCGCCAGCTCACAGCCAGAAAGACTTGAAATCACCTTCGGTGCAGCTGCCCCCTACTTCAAAGTCTTCTGCATGTGCCACTGCAGGGAAATTGAAAACACATGGCTCTGCCCCACTTCCGTTGAAGACAATGTTTGCTCTGCTGCAAGCTGGTACCATTTCGAAGCGGAACCCGAGACAAACTGCAACGCCCTTGAAGGCGTGTTCTGCTCGGGATACGGCACCGGAGGAGGAGGATACAGAGGAGGCCAATTGGCCGATTGCTCCAAGGACACGAGTCACTACGGTCAGCCGAGCGAAGGTTCTTGGGTGTCAGGACAGTGAGCCTTCCTCATCTCTTTCCTCCAAACCATCCGTAACAATCAAAGGAGGGCCTCAACCCGGCCACAATATCATTCGTGATCTTGAGCGCCTGCTTGATGGAGTGGTCTGTGTTGTTGTACCAATAGCACCCGCACCGCCCCATGGGTATCACCCGGTCCGAGAACTGCCCCACCATGTGCATCGCTTCCCCCACCACCTCCCTGTACCGCCGATGGTAGACGGGGTACGTCGAACGCTCCCTCCGGATCTCTGCAACCTGTGGAGAAGCATGTTCCTCCAGAATGCGCAGATCCTTGAGCTCCTGAAGTACGCGGTCAAGAATGCGGGATTCGTCCACTGACTCTCTGTCTTCCCTGAGTGTCACTTCTACACACAGCCCCTGCTTCCCCTCCGGAATATTGGACGGGAGCATGCACTTCGGGAACGAGATGCGCGAGAGGGAGAGCTCGCCCGAGGAAATGTAGAGCCACTGGCACACCGCCTGTTTGGAGAGGATATCTTTCTCATCGAAGACGAGATCGAGGAACAGCGTATCGAGGAAGTGCAGATCGGGACGGTCAGCCTCCCGCATGCCCACCGCCTGGAGGAGATCAGGCAGCCTGCCGCTCCAGAGCACATGCGAACACTCCACCTGAGAACCATCCGAGAGAGTCGCAGTGATACCAGCACCATGTGCCTGCAGCTTCCGCACCGTCATGGAAAGCATCATGCGTACCCGGGCATTCTTCTGGACCTCTGCGGCACACGCATCCCAGAACGCGCCGAATCCTCCTCTCTCCGGGTAGAGGAAATTCGCATCCACCGACTGGGGGAGCAACACGCGTTGCACAAGTTCCCTGAGTGAATTCCCTTTGTGTTCCTTGTTGATGATGGAACGGTTGATGCCCGTTGTAGCCCAATCACTGTGAATCTCCTCAACCGGCCGCTGCAGAAACTTTTCGGTGTAGGGTTTGAAGAAGAGCTGAAAAAGCGTCTCTCCGTACTTCTGGATGATGTACTTGTCGAAACGGAGGAGCTCCTCGTCGGAGAAATGCTTCGGCCTGAGCAAATCCATTGCAGAACGCAGGGCAAGGGCCGGAGGAAGCTTGAAGAGTTCCTTCCCCTTCAGGGGCCAGTCAAAAATCTTGTTGAGGAAATGCACCCTGGATGAACGGTCGATGGTGGTGAGCGGACACAGCGCTCCTATCTCGTGGATGAATGCGAGCACTTCCTGGTCTTCTGTATGGAAACGCTTCGGACCGATGTCGAACACGTACTTTCCCTCGTAGACGAAAGACTTCGCCAACCCTCCGAACCGTGGCTGCTTCTCGAGCAGCACAACATCGATATCCTTCCCCTTCTGAATGAGGTTGTAGGACGCTGCCAAGCCCGAAGGGCCGCCCCCGACGACGAGTACGTTCATGGGACTGTAGTGTAAAGCACTCCTCTGTGACATCAAAAGCAGAGCGAGAGAGAGATCACTTTGATTCGGCTAACTTCTTCTCATACCAGGCACTGGCAAAGACAATGAGGAACGGCACGAACGGATGCAGGTAGCGGGGTTCTGTCACAGAAACGACAGCAACGAGCGGCAGACCTGCGAGAGGCAGCAGGATGATGAGCGAAAGCAGGCACTCCTTGCGCGAGAAGCGCTCACTGGCTCGCATCACCCACGCTATTGCAGGCACGAACACAAAGAGAAGCAGGAACAAGCCTGAGAAGTAGGAGAGAGAACGAAACCCGTTGCAGCAAGTTGGCCATGCAATAGTGCCGTAGACGTAATCCGCCGTCCGCTCAAGGTAACTCGAAAATGCGTGGAAGGGATGGCCAAGCACCCAGCGGGCATTCTGCGCCAGAATATGATCTTTCTGCAGATCGATGCTGCGCTTTCCCTGAAACGCCTTTTGGTAAGCCGTAGGAGCACCGTTCATGTAGACCCCCCCACCCGGAAGCGCAAGGGTGACTTCTAGAAGGTCGCCATGGTTCACGAGCGCCATGCGGTTCACATCATGCGCAAGAAGCATGAATTCCCCGTGGTTGCGCACCGTCATAAGTATGGAGACGGGAACAACCACCAGAAGAAGACCAGCACAGAGGAGCGATGCGAATGCCATGCGTACACGGCGTTTCTCCCTCCAGCAGTGCGGCAGAAAGAACACGGGTAAGAGAAGCACACCGGCAACCAGACCGATGGATTTCATGGTGGCACTGAGTCCGAAGAAAACACCTGCAAGCAAAAAGTACTGGTACCGTTTCTTCCGAACAGCCAGCGCCATGAAAACAGCAGCGGCAAGAAGCAGGCTGGTGAACGGAGTCTCAGAGAGCACGTAGACGCCGTAGTCGAAGAGCGGGAACGAGAGTGCTGCAATGAAAAGCGCGATCATACCCACACGCCGGCCGTAGAGCAGAAAAGCCAGATAGCCGGCCCCAAGGAAAATCCACATCGTCTGGAGCCACTGGACAAAGAGAAAAAGCCCTAAGCGATCCATGTGTGGTCCAAAGACAAGCGCCAAGAACGCCCCCGTCCCGGGCGGATACATGAGATCTGCGTAACTCCACTGCGCATCCGGTATCCAGTACTTCTGTGCGGTCACCCAGTGCGCCAGCATGTCGCTGTACACGAACAAATTACGATACTGCTCCACAGTCTCCCAGGGGTGTGCAGGGAAAATCCACAGGTAACGCAGGAACCCCGCAACAACAATGACTGCGCAGAGGAAAGAGGGGCTGAGGAGGAAGGAGCGCTCTCGCTTCTTTGGCATGGGAGCATTGTACCTCCATTTACCCACCCAAAAAACACAAGTATGATCCACACACATGGACCCAAGCTTCGCAGTCGGCCTCCTCGGCTCGCTCATCCTCGTCACCGGTGCGGCGTACCCGGAGAAGAAGGTTTCGCATCCTGCGAAATCGGCGAAGAACTGGCTCTTTGCCGTCGGGGGGCTCTGCATGCTCGCCTACGCAATCCTCAACTACCTCGGAGGCGGCACTATCTTCTTCGTGATCCTCCAGCTATTCATCAACGCAACGAGCATCCTCATGATGCTCGGAACGAGCGACAAGTTCGACACCCCGTTCATCATAGTGATGGGACTTGCAATGGTCCTCTGGTCCCTCTCCCTCTTCGAAGGGGGAAACACTATCTTCTTCATCATCGGGCTCACGGGGATCGGTCTTGGATACGCCATGGATATGGGCACGTTCAAGAGGAACGCCGCACTGACCGCGGGGAGCGCCCTCATCGCACTCTTCAGTTACATCGCAGGAGACTGGATCTTCTTCTGGCTCAATGTCTTCTTCGCCCTCTTCTCGGGATACCATGCCTTCCGGCTCTGCCGTATAATTGCACGAACAACCGATTCGTGATAAAATACATACGTAATACCCACACACACAATGCGCTCCTCCCGACGCACCTCTGCCCTTGCAGTTGTCTTCGTACTCAGCGGTGCAGTTCTTTTCCAAACCTCAGATGCCGACCACCTCCTCGGCCAGATGCTGCTCAGTCAGCAGAAAGTAACGAGGAACGTGAGCCGCGACGACTCCGGAAGCACCTTCCGCACATCTGTAGGAGAATGGGAACGCAAATCCGGCCACGGCCAGCGGGGAAGCTACATGATCAATGAAAATCCGGAAGAGTACCACTGGGCGTACCTGGAATTCCCCAATATGCCAGCGGGAAGCTACGACGTGTACGTCACATGGCCGAAAGAAGCTGTGAATCATCTCGAAGAAACACTCCAGATGGATGAACAGCTCTACAAGAAAATAGAAAACGGGGGGTGGGAATACGTGAGTGAGGAAAGGGTGGACCTCAAAAACCCACGGGAAGACGCAAGAGTGAGAGGACGGGCCTGGATGAAAATAGGATCAATATCCCTTGAGAGCAAAGGGAGTATCGCCGTGCGCGTATGGGACGGAAGTGTTCTCATAGAAGACGCCGCCTGGGTTGTCCCCAGCGGAACAGGCATCGAAGCTGTCTGTGGAAACGACATCTGTGAGGAGGATGAGGATGAAGTGAGTTGCGCAGCAGACTGCTCACCGGAATGTGGAGATGGAGAGGAGGGAGGAACAGAGAGTTGCGACGAAGGAGCCAGCAACGGTCAAGCCTGCACGCCAGAGTGCGGAGAAAGTTGCACATACTGCTCAGGAACCTGCACTGTCGAAACAGTGGAAGGCCTTGCATGTGCAGCCTGCGGGAACGGCAGTGAAGAGGGAGAAGAAGAGTGTGATGAGGGGAATCAGAATGGACAGGAATGTACCGCGGGGTACGGACAGACATGTGAATACTGCTCCGGCGAGTGTGAGTCGGTGACCGTAACGGGATCAAATTGCGGGGACGGTGCAACGGACAGAACAGACGGCGAAGAGTGCGATCAGGGCAACCAGAACGGGCAGGCATGCACCGCAGGATACGGGCAGTCATGCCAGTACTGCTCTTCCAGCTGCACTGTTGTCACCGTGACAGGACCGCGCTGCGGAGACAGCACAACGAATACAGGAAATGGCGAGCAGTGTGATGACGGAGCAACAAATGGGCAGGCGTGTACCGCACAATGCGACGGAAGCTGCACGTACTGTTCAGAAAGCTGCACGACAGAAACCGTGACCGGCCCCGCCTGCGAGGAGCCCTCTCTCGAGATTGTGGAACCATCTGCAGATATATCCATTGTTTCCACAGAGGAATACGCGCTGCGCTTTACCGCTCCCGAAAATCCCAATATCCGTTATTCCAATACACTGGACCAATTCCACTTTGAAGTATCTATGGACGGCGGGCCATGGAACGAGATCACTACTGGCTCGATGACTGCGTATCTGAATAACGATGGGGAGTACGAAATACACTACACATACTTCGAAACCTTCGCCGAGTGTCTTGCGAACAACGACAGATGTTCCACCAATAATTCCTTTCCCACCATCAAAGTTGCGTTCTGCAACAACGGCCCACAGCAGTGCAACGGAGATTTCATACCGAGAGTGTATCTCCCCGTTCTGCAGAACGATGAAACGCTGCGGTTCAGAATAACGGATGCAGAAGACAGTTCACTAACAGATGTATCTCCTGTTATTTCCTTCAGAGAATCAGTGGAAACTTGTGGCAACGGAACGAGGGAAGGGACAGAGCAGTGTGACGACGGGAGCCAGAACGGGCAGGTGTGTACCGCAGGGTACGGGCAGTCATGCCAGTACTGCTCCTCAAGCTGCACGAATGTCACGGTGACAGGACCGCGCTGCGGGGACAGCACAACGAATACGGGGAATGGGGAACAGTGTGACGACGGAAACCAGAACGGGCAGGTCTGTACCGCAGGGTACGGGCAGTCATGCCAGTACTGCTCCTCAAGCTGCACGAATGTCACGGTGACGGGCCCGCGCTGCGGGGACAGTACGACGGACACAGGGAATGGAGAACAGTGTGACGACGGGAGCCAGAACGGGCAGGCCTGTACTGCAGAGTACGGACAAACATGCCAGTACTGCTCTTCCCAGTGTTCGACGGTGACTGTCACGGGACCGCGCTGCGGGGATGGCACAGTGGATACAGGAAACGGGGAAGAGTGTGATGACGGAGGCACGACACCGGGTGACGGGTGCAGCGCACAGTGCACCAACGAGCATACGGCAGCATGCAACGTAACCTCGCTCCCGGCCCCCACATACACCGCATGGATTACAAGCGGTGATCTGGACGGCGACAGTGACACAGATCTTGCGACGCTCGGCGACATTCTCCCCGGGCAGGGAGGTACCACCATCTCCGTCTTCCTCAACAACGGGAACGGAACATTCCAGACACACAAGGACTACACTCCCGGAGGAGTATACCGGGACATCGCACTCGGGGACTTTGACAAAGATGGAGACAAAGACGTCGTGCTCGGCATCAATTCCTTTGACCAGCAAATAGCGGTCGTTGCGAACAACGGGCAGGGGAAATTCAACGGCACGCCGCGTACCTTCTCCACGGGAGGTGGACACTTCTACCACGAAGTGAGTGTGGGGGATGTGAACGGGGACGGAGATCTGGACGTGTTCGCGGGTGGGCTCTACGACGGAGGAACGATCTTCGTCGGGGGTTCGGGCCTGAACTTCTCTGTAGGACAGGAACTGGGTACTGAGGGAGGAAACCAGTACCATCCCACACTGGTGGACGTAGATAACGACGGCGATCTGGATGCCATTGCCACTCCACATGGCGCCGGTGGCACGAACATGCAGGTATTCAGAAATAACGGCCAAGGAGTATTTGGGATACCCACGAACTATGTCCACACACCCATGAACCCCTACACGAATGACTTGCTCACGGGTGATGTGAATGGAGATGGCTTCGTGGATCTCGTGCAGCTGCCGAACGGCGGCGGGTTCTTCGTCTGGATGAATGATACACACGGGACTTTCACGAAGACTGTGTATGCAGAAAGTCTGGGAAGAGACGGTGCGCTTGCAGACTTCACGGGAGACGGCGTGCGCGATCTCATGGGATGTACCTACGTATGGGCGAACTATAACTTCCGCAGAGGAAGAAACGACGGAACCTTCGCAGAGACAGTCACCATTCCTATGCAGACAACAGGGAGAGGTATGGTCGCTGCGGATTTCGACGGTGATGGGCGCATGGATCTCGCCCAGGCGATGGCGGAGAGTGAAGACGCTGTGCGTATTATTCTGGATGTCGGCCAGTGCGTCGGAGGAGGAGGAGGAGGAGGAGGAGCCGTATGCGGCAACGGAACGAGGGAAGGGACAGAGCAGTGTGACGACGGGAGCCAGAACGGGCAGGTCTGTACCGCAGGGTACGGGCAGTCATGCCAGTACTGCTCCTCAAGCTGCACGAATGTCACGGTGACAGGACCGAGCTGCGGGGACGGCACAACGAATATGGGGAATGGGGAACAGTGTGACGACGGCGGCACCGTGCCGGGTGACGGATGCAGTGCACAGTGCACGACGGAATCTTCTTCCATGACACTGAACTTCACGTTTGTGGACTCAACGCTGAACAACGCTCCGATTGCAGGTGTACATGACTACCGCAACAACCAGCTGAATTCCGATGTGAATGGACACCTGTCACTGGAAGGAAATCCCAGTGGAAATTCCTGGCTGCTTGAGAAGGGGTGTTACGGATACTACGGGGCACAAGTGCAGAACGGGTACGGAGGGAAGAGCAAGGCACTCATTCTCCGCCCGTTTGACCAGCCTGAGCAGACATTCGAAGTCGCAGGTATGAGCACAGTGGATGTCACGGCTCTCGCAGGTTTGCAGGTCATGTACCCGTTCGCGCAGTTCGGACTGAAGTCCGATCAACCAATGAAGTTTTCGCTGAGATACAACCACAGGAATACAGCCGGCGGGAGCTCCATTACACAGAACACTGCCTCGACAAGTTACCTCTTCCACCCGGGTATCCCGCGCGGGTACGAGGCATATGACGTCCTGGTGCAGGACACCGGAGGACATAACATCGAGTGCCCATCCTACACTCCAGTGATGCAGCATGAGACGGGAACGTGCAGGCAGGCATTCCTCAACGTCCGGAATGGTTCCTGCTTCTGGAATGAGTGCGGCAACGGTGTCTGTGAGCAGGGCGAAGCGGACTTCTTCGATCCGGGCGGATGCGGCCCGAATGCCCCGCCAGAATGTCTGGGCCCCCCGGCACAGCACATCCGGGGAACCTGCACAAACGACTGTCAGTCACAGCAGGACCTGTGCGGAAACGGCAGGTCTGACCAGGGAGAGCAGTGTGACAACGGAAACCGGAACGGGAAGGTGTGCGCCGCTGCCTGCGGCCGGACATGCACCTACTGCTCCAGCCAGTGCACAACACAAACGGTGCAGGGACCGGCTTGCACGAATCAAACACGCGCAAGCAACCAGCCGAATACGGGGGATTTTAATGCCACCGATCATGGCAATTCCGCATCGTTTCAGTCCCCCGCCAACCAGTCAGGCTACCCATCAGCACCCGCATGCGGCAATGGCATCATCAATGCAGGTGAACAGTGCGACAACGGGGCAACGAACGGAAAAGAATGTACTCCTGCATACGGTCAGGAATGCCGGTACTGCGGAGGAAACTGCATGTGGGTCATCAAAGAGGGGTCACGCTGCGGGGATGGAAACATCGACAGAAATCATCTGGAGGAGTGCGATTTTGGGGACCGCACAAACGGCGACGGCTGCAGTGCAGAGTGCCGGAATGAGAATGAGGTGGAAACAACAAGCAATTGTGATTCCCAATGCCAGGAGCAGAATGTCCTGGATTTCTTCAGCAATGACGGAACGATGACCGTACGGAGCGTAGTGATCAATGCGCACTACGTATTTACAGACGTGCGCAGCGGCACAACACACCCATTCACAGACGTCACAGAAGACGGAGCTACAAACCAGAACGATATCGCAGCCATTACACAGGCCATGCTGAGGCTCTCAAGGCCGGGAAGCAATGGAATCGACATTTGGGAAACCTACCTCTCGCTCGACAGCAACAGGAATTACATGATTTCCACACAAGAGATCAATGCAGCAGAGCTTGCCTATCAGGCTTGGCTGCGGGGAGAGGGGCAATCCCGGCCCTCCCAGGAAATTCTGGATATCTACGAGGAGATGCTGTATCTGGTCCGCTACCTGTCGCAGCACTAATCCCCCCTTCGCTCATACGGCTTTGCGATAAAAAACATCATCAATAGCTGCTGTGATACAGCTCGCAATATCGGCGTAGCGCTACGCCGATATTTGTGCAGCTATGGTGCATCAGAAATGGTGTTTGTAATGCGAAGCCGTATCAAGTCGCTGGAGTACGTGGACGCACGCGCTCCAGCACTTGCAGGAGACGCTGCAAATCCTCGCACGTGATCGCGGGGAAATTCGCGATACGCACCGTCTCCTCCTTCAGCTTCCCATACCCTTTCCCCAGCTCGATTCCCTGTGCGCGGCAGAGCGCATGAAGAGAGGTAATAGTCTGCGGATCCGACCGCACGCAGCAGACAGTGGGCGACCGGTCCTCCGGGCCACGGACCAGAAAACGGAAGGAAGAGGATTCCTCAACCGAGCGGCTCAGCAGCGCCGCTTTCTCCCTCGTCTCCTTCTCCCGCGACTCCATGGTGCACCGCGCATTCCACCGCTCCATCTGCTGGGCGAGTAGATAGATGCCGAGCACATTCGGCGTCGCCACGGTGTTGCAGTCCTTCTGCACCATCGTGAGCATGGCAGGAAGATTGAAGACACCAGGATTGTGCACCCCCCTCGCGATGAGATCCGCGGCACGTTCAAAAACACGCTCATGCACGATCATCACCCCCAACCCCGCCGGGAGCCCGAAGCATTTCTGCACGGAGAAAAGCCAGATGTCGGCAAGGGCGATATCCACCGCCACTGCACCCATAATGGAAGTCCCATCAACAGCGAGAAATACGGAGGGAAAACGGCGACGTACAGCCCGGATATCCTCGAGGTTGCAGGCCACCCCTGTGCTCGTCTCGCTGTGGCAAATTGTGATGAGATCAGCCTCAGTGGGAACAAACGTATTCCGAAAGTCATTCTTCTGGCCCCATTCCACCGTATCTATGAGCACCCGGCGGCGGAAGTGTTTTGCGATATCTGCGAAATACTGGGACCACTTCCCCTGCGCAAAATGGAAAGAGGCTGCTTCTACCGTGCTCTGGATCGTAAGTTCCATCGCTTCGCTCGCGGAGCTCGTGTAGAGAATATGGTACGAGTCCGGGATGCGGAGGAAAGTGCGCAGCCCCCCAAGGGCCCGCCGGGAGATCTCGGCGAATGCCTGGCTCCGGTGACTGATTTCGGCAATCTGCAGATCCGCAGCATTCCGGAGATCCTGCGCGGTCTCCGCGCTGAGTTTGGAAGGCCCAACGCCGAATGTGAGGAAAGACATGGGAAGGAGGGGAAGGGGAGAATCAGTAGAGACAGCGAGATTTGATGGTACCGGGGATGCTGCGCAACTTCGCAGTGACCTGCCTGCTCAACGGATGCGGTTCCGAATCGGTGATGACATACCCTATCTCCCCATCTATCTGCAAATACTGCCCCGCGACATTGATACCGAGATCCGCGAACACGGCATTAATGGCGCTCATCATCCCCGGTTTGTTCTCATGGATGTGCATGAAACGGTGGTTCCCTGCGAGCGGCGGCAGGCTCACTTCGGGGAAGTTCACCGCAAAGCGCGTGGAACCGTTGTTGCTGTACTGAATGAGCTTGTCCGCCACTTCTTTCCCGATATTCGCCTGCGCTTCCATGGTGCTCCCCCCGATGTGCGGCGTGAGGAGAACGTTCTCAAGGTCACGGAGCGGGGATACAAATTCCTCGCTGTTGCTCTTCGGCTCCTGCGGAAACACATCGACAGACGCACCGCCCAGATGCTTGCTCTGCAGCGCTTCCACCAGGGCATCGATGACAACCACTGACCCGCGGGATGTGTTGATGAGGAACGAACCCTGTTTCATCTCCTTCAGTTGCTTCAAGCCGATCATACCCTTCGTGAGTTCCGTTCCAGGAACATGCAGTGTGACAACATCCGAAGTGCGGAGAAGATCTTTGAGTGATTCAACGGGCTGTGCATTCCCATACGGGAGCTTATCCTCAATATCATAGTACTGCACACGCAATCCCAAGCCCTCCGCCAGCACGCCAACCTGTGACCCGATGTGCCCGTACCCGACAATGCCGAGAGTTTTTCCGCGGACTTCGCGGCTGTCACGCGGGCTCTTCATCCACTCACCCCTGTGTGCCGCAGTCGTTTTCTGCGGAATCCCGCGCATGAGCATAATGAGTTCACCGATGACAAGCTCTGCCACGCTCCGTGTGTTGGAATGAGGTGCATTGAACACGGGAATACCCAGCCTCTTAGCCGTTTTGAGATCCACCTGGTTCGTCCCGATGCAGAAGCAGCCGATAGCAGCAAGTTTCTTCGCTTTCTTCAGTACTCTCTCCGTCACCTGCGCGCGCGACCGTATCCCGAGGAAGTGGTAGTCCCCGATGAGGGAGGCAAGTTCGTCCTCGCCATAGCTGCCGGTCTCATAGTCGACATTGGTGTAGCCGTCGGCCCGCAAACGCTCCAATGCGCTGTTGTGTATGCCTTCCAGAAGAAGGAAACGGATCTTATCCTTCGGGAGCGAGAACGTAGCAGCGGGCATAGGAGAATTATGGGAAGAGAGAACGCAACGTAGATTGCAGCGCACCAATGGTTGAACAGAAATGAGGCGCTTGTTCCTGCACAGAAGCCCTCCTCCGAAAGAATCCGCACCCAATGAAGTGATCCGCTGCGCCCTGCTGAACAACATCAAGATCGCTCATGCCGTCCCCGATCATGAACACCGTACCGGGAGCGAATCCGTTGTCCCGCAGAAGATGAACAGTATCCGCTTTCCCATGGGCCCCGAGGAGCGGTGACCGGCACGGGCGCAGTACCGTTCCATCGCCCGCGAAGAGGAACCGGCCGCAGAACACATCGATCGGTTCAATACCCATCAGCGTCGTGAGCGGAAGTATGCACTCCCGAAACCCGTTCGAGAGGACGAGGATCTTCTGCTTTCGTTCCCTGAGCACGGCCAGACATCGCAGCACTTTTGGGGACACCTGCATTTTCGCCTCCTGCACGAACTGCTCGATGTGCGAGCGGTGGACGTTCGCGCAGGCGAGACGCAGCGCCATGGACTGCGCAATGGGAATGAGCCCCTCCATCCCTTGCCTGCCAATTTCCTCTATTTCTGCACACTTCTCCCTGCGGAGAGGATCCTGTGCCAGCGAAATGCGCAGCAGCTCCTCGAGTGTCTCGAGCGGGAAGAGTGTGGAATCGAAATCGAATACGAACGTATGCACCCCCGTAAGTGACGAAG